>MKRK01000263.1:20079-21783 GCA_001896915.1 Clostridiales bacterium 43-6 | reverse complement strand
TGTGGTTGTAGTAATTACTTTGACATACTTAAACTCACCGGGAATGACCGTTTCTTTGGTGTCTTTATTTGTTACAAGAATACTGACGATATCGCCGTTTTGCAGTTTACCGGATAATCCAGCAGCAAAAGAATCAATAGTGATGCTGATTGCCATCTGACTTCCGTTCAATTTGCTGAATATATCATCAGCGGTATTTGCCTCATCGGTTAATTTGGTCTTAGTAAAGAAATCGCCGGCAAATAGATTGGAAACAGCATATTTGCCTATAACTGCCGATTTTTCCGTTATTGCTCCTTTGGGTATTGCTGTTTTGGAGACTTCAACGGTTTCGATTTGTGCGTCACTTATTTGATTTCCTTGTTTCACATCCTGTGACAATCGGATGATTTTCGTCGTATCACCTGTAAGATTATTGACGACCGGCGCTATAACAAAGGTGATAGCAACCGCCATGATGATACAAATGATACCGATCACTGTTCTGTTTTTCATAATGCGTTGACCTCCTTAAATTAAATAAGCTGCCATATAACCGGCAGCTAAATATGGAATAAGCGGGAATCCTTCTGCCTGTTTAATACGCTTTTGACGGATTATATTGAAAGCTATGCCGAAAATAAGACCGAGCATAAGACCTAAAACACCTTTTTGAATACCAAGCAAAAAGCCGCAGGCGGCTGAAAGTTTTATATCCGCGCCACCCACACCTTTTCCTTTTGTGAAAGCAGTTATTACAATCATCGGCACTACCAATATAAAAGCACCGAAAATCATGGATGGAATATCGGTCATTTTTGTTCCTATAAAAGCTGTGAGCGCAATCATTATATGGAGATAATCGTCTGCCTCGCGTGTTTTGATGTCGCTATAAGAGGAGAATGTGAGGATAAGGCAGAAAATGATACCCTTGATTGTACCCACAGCTAACCCAAAAAAACAGAGTAACAATATGGCGACTATTCCGGTGATGCAGAGAAATATCGCCATAACCTTTCTTTTATTTCCGTGCCATTTTTCCAGAGCATAGTGGCTTAATAAAAAGGCACAGAGCAATGCCGTAATTAGAAAAATACCAAAGAGAAAAAAGTTGAGTAGATCTACTTTGTGAAATTGGCTAAACGGTATGGTTGGATAAATTGGATAAATCATTGATGAATTCATAAATAACCTCCCGAAAAGTGATAACGAAGGGATAATGTTTCTTGCATCATCCCTTCGCACGGTTTAACTATTTGATTATTTCGTATAGCTGAACATGCTGGTGATCTTGGAGGTCACGGTCGGCATGATGGTCGTGTTGAACAATGCATAAAGCAGAGCCAACAGCAAAGCACCGATGACCACGGCGATCAAAATTTTCACGCCGCTGTCAACATAGCCTTCAGCCTTTTTGCTGACAACAACAGCCTGAACGGTTTGGAATGCGGAACGGATTTTACGGGTAACTTTTTTAAACATAAAAAAACCTCTTTCATAAAATAAAATTTGGCTTATTCAGCCTGATTTTTACGCACTTCATCGTAAGCTGCGTACACGGCATCTTCAAGGGCTTTACGGGCCGAGGAAGTAATGGGATGGAAAATATCGTGCCGGACAGCGTTTTCATCCTTGTCCTTATGAAACTCATTGGGCATAGCGATAAACCTGCCTTTTTCGGTTTCGATGACTTTAACTCCGTGAACAGCATATTGTTCATCTAAA
>MKRK01000263.1:18781-20070 GCA_001896915.1 Clostridiales bacterium 43-6 | reverse complement strand
ACGACAGCTTTTACAGGCTTTCCATCACTTAGAATTTTGCGGATTTTCACACTGATTTGCATGAATTGTGCCTCCTTTCGTGATATTTCACCGCTGATTGGGTTTCATTACTGCATCGGCATCACCTTCTTTACTGGAAATTCAGACCTTTGGGCAATAAAAAAAGCCGAGTAAGATTTCTCTTCTCGGCTGGTCTGCTGGTATTAACTTGGGGGTTGGGTGTGGGAAGGGGGTATTAACGGCACAAAACCGACAGACTGAATTTAAGACAGATTGACCCCTTGGCGGGCAACTACCGTTCATGATCCTGCCGTTCTCTGTGCCGATTATAAAATTCAAGTGCCTGAATCACATAATCTGCTTCTTTATTTCGGGGAATGCTTTGAGGAATGAGTTTCCGGATACGCTCATCCTTAAATTGCGATTTATCCCGCTGGTTTGGCTTTTCTTCTTCCATAATGGAATCAATAACTGCGTCGGTCAGCTTGCCATCTTCACTGAATTTACGCAATTTAAGTGCCTGCGCATGAGACGGTGTAGCATCACAATATTCGATTGAATCACACAGCATTCGTTGTTCATCTTTTGAAAGGTAGGATAATTCAACCGCAGGGCGAAGCGCCATTTGCTTATTATCTACCATTTCAAGAATAGGTGAAATCAATTCAGTAAGCCGAATATAGCGGCGAATATTCTCTCTGCTTTCGCCTACCTTTTCGGAAAGTTCCTCATTTGTTCTGGACTTCGACCCCACTGGTGTCGAAGTTAAATCCGAGCGTTGTCCTTGCCTGTTCATTGCTTCAAGGCGCATTTTAAAAGCAAAACCTTTTTCACTTGGTGATATTTCTTCCCGTTGCAAGTTGCTGTCTACCATCGACAAAATGGCTTCATCACGGCTTAAATCCTGCACACGGGCTTGTATAGTGTCAATACCCGCAAGCTCACAGGCACGTTTTCGCCTGTGACCGGAAACCATTTCATATCCGCCGTTATCTTTTGGACGTACAAGCACAGGCTGAAGCAATCCACGTATTTTAACGCTTTCAACAAGCTCCATCATGCTTTCATCGTCTTTGACCTTATAAGGGTGCTCAGGAAAATCTGATATTTCGGAAATTTGAAGCTCCATGATTCGTTCGCGTTTTCTGTCTGCGCGGCTTTCATCAGTTTCAAAAAGCTCATCTACCGGGCGCAGTCCGAGATCGAGTTTGCCTTTCAAGCTCCAGTACCTCCTTTGCTAAGGAATCATATGCAACAGCTACCTTACCGTTTTTATCGAATTCAAAAAT
>MKRK01000263.1:280-18765 GCA_001896915.1 Clostridiales bacterium 43-6 | reverse complement strand
TGAACCGGTTGCCGTAATGGGCGCGTAGCTCTGACATCACTTGATTTGCAAAATTGGTTCTTTTATCAACCATTGTCAGTAAAATTCCATCTATCTTCAAATTGGGATTAATCTGCCGCTTGATTTTTGAAACAGAACCCATAAGCAAATCAAGACCCTTTGCGGATAGAAAGTGCGGTTGAGCCGGTATAATAACACTGTCAGCCGCTACAAGAGCATTGACAGTAATCATCCCCAACGACGGAGCGCAGTCGATTAAAATATAATCGTAGCTTTCGCGCTGTAAATTTACATACGACTTGATGACGCTTTCGCGGCTCATAGTGTTAATCAGGCGGATTTCAATGCCCGACAGGTCAATATTTGACGGCATTAAATCTACACCCTCTTTATGTCGTAAAACACCGCACCTGTCAGGAATTTCACGTTCATCCATAATATCCTGCATTATGTCTGCTAAAGTTATAGGAAGTTCATCGGGTGATTTGTTTCCAAGTGCAATAGTCATGCTGCCTTGGGGATCTGCATCTATTAGCAAGACACGATTATCCCGCATGGCAAGACTGACACCGAGATTTATCGTTGTCGTGGTTTTGCCCACGCCGCCCTTTTGATTGCAAACGGCAATTACTTTACAATTGGACATATCTTGTTACCTCCTTTCCATCCATTGCAATGACCTAATTAATAGTCAGACTTATATTAAAGCCAGCTTTACCGACAAACTTTTTCGTAGTGAGGTTATAGTAGTTTAAGTAAGCTGTAACTTTGTATTGTCCCTTTGCGATATCGTTTAAAAGAGTAATTGTGCTTATGTGCTGATCGGGATAAATCGGAACAGTTTTAGCAATGATTTTATTATCCAAATAGACTTCTGCTTGAACAATTACATTATTGGTCTTAACGTTTTCTACTGTCCAACTGCCAACCGTACCTTTTTCGCCATTTTCAAAGCTCATGCTGGAACTCAGCTTATCAGCAACAGAAACCTGCTTTTTTTGAAGTTCCTTTCTTATTTCATCGGCTGTTTTCGTTTTGGCCGCGCCATTGTCTGCCGCGCCGTTATCATCAAGTGACTTTTCCGAGCTTGATGTTGATTCCTGTAAACTTGTAATATAGGGTTGCTTATTTGTGTTTTGAGATAAAATAAAAGCAATACTGCTGAACAAGATACAGATCAACAGTAGCACCAACAATAGAATGAGCTTTTTCTTTTTCTTCTGATTTTTCATTAATATGACCTCCAGTTGAGATAAGAAAAAGCCTGTGCAATTTTTAGATGCACAGGCTTTCACTTAATAATATGAATTGTGATTTGTTGATGAGATGAATATTTTTTTATGCGACAGTGAACAGGAATACTAAGTTGTGAAGGGAAGTATATTGTCCATCGAAAGCATTACCGTGACTTGCCACCATATCAAATGTTCCGGTGCAATTGCTGTTTAGTGTGCCAATATAGGAGGAATACATATTTGCGGCATAATAAACATCGGTATTAACATCAGGGTTCCAGTCAGATAATTGTGTAACTTGCAGACCCAAAGCAATGTATTGCTTACTATCCATTAAGCTCAAATTATCCCAATCCATTTCTGACGGGTAAACATCGTTCATGTACAATGTTCCGCCGTAAGCTGATCTGAATTGTGAAATTTCAACGCTGATGGGTGTCTTGGTGCAGTTTGTGACTGGAATTTGTGTGCCGATAAATCCTCCGTCATCCGGCGTGACACAGTATTCCGCGATAATGGGATGCTGAACATAGATGGTCAGCGGCATGAATGTGCCGTAAACATCGACATTGCCGGAAACAGAACCTGAGCCGCTGTCGATTACTTCATCTACAGCCAGTGCGGTGGTGGTACTGATCGAGATCAGCACCAAAGCGAGGACCAGTGCGAGTGTGCGTTTGATTGTTTTGCGTTTCATTTTCAAGACTCCTTTAAATAAATTTTTTATATCACCGCCTAAACGGTTGATACCCTAATAACACCACATATTTAAAATTGGCATAAAAAAAGCCGCTTGCTCTTATAGAAAGAACAAACAGCTTTCGGGACTTAATTAAGTTGATAACTACTTATCAGGCTTTATTGGCACAATTTGAATTACGGGTTGTGATTCCGGAGGGTTACCGCCTGCGGCTTGCCATCCGGCTTTAAAAGATATACGTATCATATCGAACAAGGCATTCTGTGCTTTATCATATTCACGGCGATCAATGAAATCAGCGAAGGCTTTTTCAAAAGTTTCAAATTCCATAACGATTGAAAAGATAGGACTTTTTGAGACATTTTTTATGGAATGTTCAAAATCCTATCTTTTCTTTTTTATATAAATATGATATTCTAATCCTCCTATTGAAAAGGAGGTTTTTTACTTGCCAAAGGTTATTTCCGAAGAATTAAAATACAAATTAGTTGCCCTTTATGAAGAGGGTGAAGCAGTCAAAAAAATCTGCACGGAGTACAATATTTCAAAAAGTTCTATTTATAATTGGATACATGATTATTACAAAGTTAAAACACAGGGGAAACTTGTATTCACTGGAAGACAGGTTTATTTACTTCAAAAGGAGTTAGCTCTCTTAAAAGAAGAAAATGAAATTCTTAAGAAATGTGCTTGCTCTGTTGAATCTCCAATTTCGTTAAAAATCCAGGAAATCAATAAACTTAATAAACAATATAATTTTCATGCTTTATGCAGAGCGCTTGAAATCCGCCGCTCTAATTTATATTACCACTTGAATTACCGTTCCCCTAAAACAATCTTTGAACAAGACGATGAAAAGCTAAAACCACGCATTCGAAAAATATTTGAAGATAGCCGCAACCGATTTGGCTCACGAATGATTCGTGTAAAGCTGATCGAACAAGGGGTTACAATTAGCCAAGAGCGAACTGCTCGTTTGATGAAAGAAATGGATTTGGTATGCAATAGCTCAAAGAAACTCTTGCCTGAATATAAACGATCATATAGTTATTCAAGAACAGCTTATTGTTTGAATAAATTACAACGTAAGTTTAGTCAAGAGCATCCTAACTCTGTTTGGGTTAGTGATATCACTTATTTAAGAACGTGCTCCGGTATTTATTACCTTTGTGTTATTATCGATTTGTTTTCGCGTTACATAATTTCATACACACTTTCTGGAATTGCCGACACATCATTGGTGATCGACGCTTTTATAAAGGCTTATGAGCTTCGCGATAAACCGAAACGATTAATGTTTCATAGTGATCAGGGTTCCCAATATATTTCATCAAAGTTCAGAGGATTGTTAAAGAGATTAAATGTAGAACAGTCATTTTCAAATGCCGGATCACCGCATGATAACGCAGTTGCTGAATCTTTTTTCGCCTCACTTAAAAGAGATGAGCTGTACCAGCATATTTATAATGGTTTAATAGATATTAAAGTTGCAGTTGATGAATACATATATTATTTTAATAACGAAAGACCCCATCAAAGATTAGGACTTAAAACGCCAAAACAGATAGAAGACAATTACATTTTAACCTATGGATATTAAAATAGAAAAAATTCACTTGACATAGACAAAAAGCATATGTTAATATATGCATATCTCTTTGCACTGCATATAAATCTACAGTACAAACTGAGCAGGCGATAAATCTTAAGCTGAAGATTTGTGGGGCCGGGCCGCCGCTGGTGGCAGCAGATATGAATGATAATTCACATCTGTGGGACAGTAGTATGTTCCATAGGTGTGTTTTTTATACCCTTTTTTAACCTATAGGACATAAATGCTTGATGATGCATTGTCATAGAGCTATCAAACTAACGCCCAAAAGGCGAATATGGAGGTAACTTACTATGATAAGACCGGATTCTACAAATGGTCTGACAACAAAGCAGGCCATAGAACTTCAAGAAAAGCACGGAAAAAACGAACTTACATCTGAAAAGAAAGAAAGCATCTTTCATCAAATTTTAAAGGCGCTAACCGAACCAATGTTTTTGCTTCTTCTCGTTGCTGCCGTTATTTATTTTATATTGGGTGAGCCGCGCGACGGTGCGATCATGCTTGTTTTCGTTTTGGGCATCATTAGTATTGATGTCATACAAGAATGGAAAACGGATAAAACATTAAAAGCTTTAAAAGATCTTTCTGCGCCGCATATAAAGGTTATACGTGACGGTGAAGAAAAGACGATTAACAGTGCTGATTTAGTACCGGGCGATTTCATGTTGATTGCCGAAGGTGTCAAAATTCCAGCTGACGGAGAAGTCCTTCGCGCAAATGACCTGTGTGTTGATGAATCCTCCCTTACCGGCGAAGCAGAAGGTGTGTGGAAGGTAACAGCGCAAAACGTCGGCCAAGAAGCTAAAGACTATTGGCGGAAAGATTATTGCTATGCAGGTACTCTTGTAACACAGGGCAGTGCCATGATCTTAGTCGATAAGATTGGTGCCTTGACCGAATACGGAAAAATTGGGATGAATGTTGCAAGTGCACCGGAAAGTCCGACTCCCTTGCAAAAACAAACCGGAAAACTTGTTAAGTTAAGTGCGGGAATTGCCGCCGTTTTGTTTGCGCTCGTGGGATGTTTTACATGGTTTAACATTCCTGATCACCTGTTTAAGGATCGGCTTATTGAAAGCATCTTATCAGGTATCACTCTTGCCATGGCAATGATACCGGAGGAATTTCCGGTTATTTTAACTGTATTTCTATCAATGGGTGCGTGGCGGCTTGCTAAAAAGCAGTCCTTGGTTCGCAAATTGCCGGCTGTCGAAACGCTTGGTGCAGTATCTGTTCTTTGCGTGGACAAAACAGGTACGATTACAATGAACCGCATGACTGTGCGTGATACATGGGCGAAGGATAATGATGAAAAACACCTTTGTGAAATCATGGGTATGGCTTGTGAAACAGACGCATATGACCCGATGGAAAAAGCCATGCTCGCATACTGTGGAAATCTGAATATAACCAAAGATCAGTTGTTTTCCGGTAAATTTGTTACAGAATATCCGTTTACTAATGAAGCTAAAATGATGGGGCATGTCTGGCAACTTGATGACAAAATTCACGTTACTGCAAAAGGCTCACCCGAACGCATTCTAACTATATGTAAAATTTCGGATGAAGATAAAAAACGCGCCGAAGATAAAATACTTGAAATGTCCAAACAGGGATTACGCGTTATTGCAGTTGGTGAAATGGTTGTTGCCTCCGCTGATGATGTGCCACCGACGCTATATGATTGCAGTCTACAACTTTGCGGATTAATCGGTCTTGCCGATCCGCCAAGAGAATCGGTTAAAGAAGACATAAAGCACTGCACCAAAGCAGGTGTTCGTGTGGTGATGATTACTGGCGACAACGGCATTACAGCCAGTTCAATTGCCACACAAATAGGGATGCCCAATTGCGACAAAATCATAACCGGTGACGAGCTTGAAAAAATGACCGATGAAGAACTCAGGGAACATGTTTGTGATGTCAGCATTTTCTCTCGCGTTGTACCAGAACACAAAATGCGAATTGTGAAGGCTTTCAAGGATAACGGCGAAGTTGTTGCCATGACCGGCGACGGTGTGAATGATGCACCCGCATTAAAATATGCCGATATCGGCATTGCAATGGGCAAGCGCGGCTCAGAGGTATCCAGAGAAGCTGCCGATTTAATTTTACTTGATGATAATTTTTCAACGATTGTTGATACTATTAAGGACGGCAGAAGGATTTATGACAATATCAAAAAGGCTGTTGGGTATGTTTTTACTATTCATATTCCTATTGCCTTTTCATCACTGCTTGCTCCGCTGCTTGGTATAAGACCCTCCTATTTGCTGCTTTTGCCGCTTCATGTGGTATTATTGGAGTTGATTATTGACCCAACCTGCTCCATTGTGCTTGAGCGCCAGCCTGCTGAGCGTGATATTATGCAACGAGCACCGCGAAATCCCAATGAACGGATCATCAATGCTAAAGGTCTCTTTAAAAGTATAGTTCAGGGTCTTGTCATTTTCGCAGCCTCCTTTGGAACTTATTTTTATGTTTTACAGCAAAATCCTGAAGCGAACGCCTCAATTGCACGTACAATGGGTCTGGCTATCGTGTTCTTAAGCAACATTTTGCTTGTTCAGGTAAACAGTTCTAACACCGATTTTGCTTTCCAAACACTGATAAGGTTGATACGCGATAAAGTCATGTGGGCTATTACCGTTGGTACTGTTTTCGCCTTGTTACTCATGCTGTACACACCACTTTCAGGTTTCTTGAAGCTGGCTTCTTTAACAGGCGAGCAATTTTTCTTCACCGTAATCATTGCCTTTGCGGCTGTGATGTGGTATGAGCTTGTAAAACTTATAGGATACATGAAAAGAAAAATAAATAATAGAGGTGAGTAAAATGAGCTTTTTTTCAAAATCAAGATCATCCAAGCAAAGTCATTACAAAAACGGAAACAACGGTAGCAATCATTATCAAAAAAGTGGATTTCTCGGTAATCTATTTAATGCTTTGGGGTCAAGAAGCCGTTCAAACCGTTATTATCAGAATTATCCAACACAACAGCCGGATTACCCCATGACTAATCAATCTGCTTCAAGCCAAAATGCTATGGCATGTAAAAAGTGTAACGCACGAATACCGGCTGGTTCTAAGTTTTGCCTCGAATGTGGTGAAAAGGTAAGTGCAGGATTGTTTTGTCTCGAATGTGGTGAAAAGTTGCCACCTAAAGCAAAATTCTGCTTAAAATGCGGAACAAAAATTAACGGTTAATTCTATGCCATTTTTTAAAAATTATATTGGGAAGCAGTATGGAGACTACACTCTTTTAAAGCTGATTGGCGAAGGCCGTTATGGCCTTTGCTTTTTAGCACAATCACATAGTGGTATTCCGGTTGTGATTAAGCGATTTAAGCCTCGTATCTTTAAAAAAAATAAAGATAAAAATATGTTTGAAGCTGTGATATTGTCACAGCTTCATCATCAATCAATCCCTGAATTATTAGGCGTAATTAATGAAAAGAGCTTTTACGGATTTGTTTTGGAACAAAAACATGGAGACACAGTACAGTCTTTGCTTTTTAAAAAGAAGCATCGTTTTACCAGTAAAGAAATCTATTTAATCGGTTATCAATTAATAAACATTATTCAGTATCTCCATGGTCATGGAGTTGTCCATAGGGATATTCGGATTCCTAATGTCATTATTAACAGCGATAAGGTTTATCTTGTTGATTTTGGGTTGGCAAGATGGGCGGATAATTCTTGTTATAAATACGATGTTGATTATTCATATTTAGGAGACTTTCTGTTATATCTGATCTATTCATCGTTTAAAAAGCAGAAAATGAAAAGAACACCTTGGTATGATGAATTATCCTTAACCAATGATCAAATGCTATTTTTAAAAAGGTTATTAAGATTAACTGATCCCTACGAAAGCATCAATGAAATTAAAAAAGATTTTGTCAAAGCCTTTAGTATAGAAAAATAACCTTGTAAGCTGTATGAGCACCTCCTTTGAAGGGTGCTCATTTTTTATAACGAAAATCTTGTTTTCGCATAGTATATAATATCGAAGTCTGTGAAAGGGATGGAATTATGCGTTATAACAATCGATGTAATAATGCACCGATGAATAATCAAAATTCGGGTGGATTAAGAGATTATGGACCAACCCCATTTGTCATAAATATTGAGCGAGCCACTTTGCAAAACAATAACTTTCGAACGGTTCTGTGGACAGGTACCCACATGCAGCTTACATTAATGAGTATAAAGTCTGGTGAGGACATAGGTATAGAGATGCATCCGAATGTTGACCAATTTTTACGTATTGAGCAAGGTCAGGGTGTTGTGATGATGGGAAACAGCATGGACAATTTAAATTATCAACAAAGAGTAAATCCAAGCGATGCAATTATTGTTCCGGCAGGTACTTGGCATAATGTGATCAACACCGGACGTATACCACTAAAGCTCTATTCAATTTACGCACCGCCTCAGCATCCTTTCGGTACTGTTCATGTAACGAAACAAGATGCACAAGAGCATCATTAAGTGAAAAACTTGCGATATTTTATTTAAACAGTAGTTGAATTCAAACATTTATGTGTTGATTGCAACTACTGTTTTTCTTTATTCCAATCAAGAAAAACAGCTGTCTATTAAGCACCAATGTTCTTGATAGAATGCATTTTTATTTTATATTTAACATATAAATGTTTTATATCTTTAAACCATAACGGTGTAATATTATGACGAAAATAATTGTTATTGGCAATCGTTTTATGAGAGATGATGGGTTCGCAATTGAAGTGATTGATCGATTGAAAGACAAGTTCAATGATGATGCTCTTGAAATTATTGTTGGTGAAACCGACTGTTCTGGGTGTTTTTATCTGCTGGACGAAAGTGATTTTGTGATTATTCTCGATGCAATAAATGTAGGAGCAGAACCCGGAAGCGTTTTTGTATTCAGCCTTTCCGATTTGATGACAAGAACCACTGCTTTCAGTATGCAGCATGATATGAGTATTATTGATCTTATGAAGTTGTATGACAGAAAATTTAATGGTTATCTTATCGGCATTGAAATAGCTGAAATCGATTTTGATGAAAAATTGAGTCTTGTTTTACAAGAAAAACTACCTTTGATTTGTTCAAAAGTAGAGAAAACTATAAAAAGTATGATAATGGAGGAATTCGAACTTGCATGATACGTTTTTAAATCAAAACCTGTTTAAATCAATTGTGCGCTTGTGTGATCAGCATTCCATTGCTAAAATTCTTGTTTTAACAATAACAGTACATACGAATAGTCATATTTGTGAACAAAGCATTCGTGAGTATTTTGCTGACCAAAACAGTATGCTTATTGACGATACTTCCGAGATCTTAGTACATAAGAAGGAAATTACGCCACTTACATCTACAATTGAACAAATTGATGGTGAAAAGATTGTTTTAGCTACGCCTTAGCATGCAGTAAACTTATGACAGCAAATTCACCTTCCGATTAAAATGAATTGAATTGATATTTTGGGAGGTTTTATAATGAATTTAAACTTATTTTTAGATTTTATTAGTGAAAGCGTTAAAGAAATAAATGCCGATGTTGAAAAGCTCTATTCCAATAAATACAATAATAAGCGCAAAGTATTAGATCATCTGAAAAGTGAAATCATGACGCTGGACAATTACATAAAGCATTTTAGCACTACAAATCAATTGCGAATGAATGATACATCAGCACAGTATACAAGTACATTCACACAGCAGGCAGTTCCTGTTGTTAATGACACGAAAACTTATACCAAAGAAGAATTGGCAAGGTTTAACGGTAAAAACGGCAATCCGGCTTATGTTGCAGTAAATGGAGTGATATATGATGTCACAAACAATGCGGCGTGGGCGGCTGCATCGCATTTTGGGCTTAGCGCCGGAAACGATTTGACAAGCTCATTTGCAGCATGTCATGCAGGGACCGATATTTTAAATAGGCTGCCGGTAGTAGGTAATTTAATCTGATGATAAGTTGGTGATTTGATTGGATACACCGGATTTACAATGTCCATATCAGGAAAGCAGATTAAAAACAACTTCAAGTCTTGTTAATCAGGCAAAAAGTAATATTACAAATGGAATCCTTAAAAAGAGAAACCTTGTCTGGCTTGAATTAAACGGATGCTCAGGTAACATCATTTCTCTTTTGAATGGGCAAGACCCCGATTTTCAATATCTGATCACGCAGATGACAAATTTTATATATAGTAACAGCTTAATTGCAGCAGAAGGTACAGCAGCCATTGATCAGTTGTTCAGTGTAATCGGAAGTGACTATATTCTTGCGGTCGAAGGTGCAGTTTCGTTAAAGGATAATGGTGCTTATAACATTATAGGCCGAAACAACGGTAAATTAGTGACTGGTCTTGAAGCTGTTAAAAAGTTGGGAACAAGTGCATCATACGTTATTGCCGTCGGTGCATGTGCGACACATGGGGGTGTATCCGCTGCCAGACCCAACCCAACGCATTGCGTTGGTATACAAAGTGTTTTGCAAAGAAAAGTGATTAAACTGCCGGGTTGTCCGTGTCACCCGGATTGGTTTATGGGCACACTTGCATACACATTATTGTATGGTGAGTCACCGCTTGATAACAGAGACAGACCTTTGATGTTTTACAGTACTACCATACATGAGCGTTGTCCGAGACGGTCCTACTTTGATCGGGGAATTTTTGCAAGTAAGCTTGGTGAAGAAACTTGTATGTTTAAAATCGGATGCCGCGGTCCTGTAACGCCAATCGATTGCCCCGTCAGGCAATGGAACGGACATGTTAATTGGCCAATTGGGGATGATTCTCCCTGTATAGGCTGTGCACAGTTTGGCTTCCCCGATGCCATGGAGCCGTTTATCAGTTATGATACAACAAGAGAGGGGTGATCATGACGGAAAAAATAACAATAAATCCTGTTACCCGTATCAGCGGTTTTCTGGAAATTGAGGCAGAGATAGCAAACAATTTGGTTGTTAACGCGCAAACAAAAGGGATGATGTTTCGCGGATTTGAAAAAATGCTCTTAGGTAGAAATCCTTTTGACGCCGTATACTTTACACAGAGAATATGCGGAATCTGCTCAACGGCACATTCCATGGCATCAACACTTGCCTTGGAAAATGCAATGAACTTTGTACCCACTGAGCAAGGGCGGTATCTCAGGGATATTATTCACGGATGTGAATTTTTACAAAACCATTTAAGGCACTTTTACCAGTACACGATTCCTGATTTCGTCAAGCTGCCGGAGGAATATCCTCTTTTTAAAGTTGATCATATGGATTATAGGCTTCCTAAAAAGTTGAATGATAAGATTGCTAAGGATTATTTTGACTCTCTTGATTTCAGCCGCAGGGCACATCAGATGTTAGCGATCCTTGGAGGAAAAGCACCTCATAATCATGGCATTTTTATTGGTGGTATTACCTCCCAAGCTACTATAGATAAAATTATTAGCTTGAAATCTATTCTTAGTGAAATCCAAACTTTTATTAATGAAATAATGATTCCCGATGTATATGAAATAGCAAATTACTATTCTGAATATTATCAAATTGGTAAAGGCTATGGGAATTTATTAAGCTATGGATGTTTTTATAACTATAAAGACTTGGGAACGCTTTATGTGAATCCTCTTGTGTATGCAAATAATACAATAAGCGTTTTTAACCCGGATGATATAACTCAGGACAATGAATATGCATTTTTTGATTATAAAAACGATCCGGATATACAAAAGCAACACGCCTATTCATGGGTGAAGGCACCAAGGTACAACAACGTTCCGTTTGAAGTTGGTCCGTTAGCAAGACAATGGCTTTCCGGTGAATACAGACATGGTATATCGGTTATGGATAGAACAATTGCAAGAGTGCTTGAAGCTGGCAAAATTGCTTCTGTTTTAAAAATACTTATAGATAATTTGATTCCCGGCGTATCAGTTCAGAAAGAATATGTTGTACCTGAGAAATCAAGCGGAAGAGGGTTGGTTGATACTACGCGGGGGGCACTTGGCCATTGGGTATATATTGATGACGGCAAAATATCTTTTTATCAAATTATAACACCGTCTGCATGGAATTTATCTACCCAAACAGGCAATATGAAGGGCACTGCCGAACAAGCGATCATCGGTGCACCAGTTAGCAACATTAGTTCACCTGTTGAAATTGGTAGAATCATACGCTCCTTTGATCCTTGTGTTTCTTGTGCTACACATGTTTACACAGGTGGAGAACTGATAAATTCCATTCAGGTTGTATAATCAGGATTATTCATTGGAGTATTATTGTTGCACTAACGTTGATTATAATAATGCATTGTTCCTTTCTTTAGACTTTTTATTGCCATAATATATATATTGCACTTGGTAATGTTCCGTAAAATAAAAGTGTTGACCTTTTTATAATAACGCTACTTATGAATAATGAGCGACATAAAAAGAGCCATTTGTTCTTGATAGAACAAACGACCCTCAATGCTCATTATAATTGTGCACTTCAATTGGACAGAAGAAATACTACAAATGCCTTGTTTGCGTATGTTTTTGAAATTGGTCTTTAGTAAGTGGTTTAGTTCTCCGCCAAAAAACAAGACACCCATCCGGGTGTCTTGTTTTTTCGTGGTGCAGGGGAGTATAGACTCTCGCTGCAAGAACACGGTTAGCATCAAGCCAAGAAAAGAGATTCACTAATCATGAAACGTAAGGTAAAAAAGCATTCAGCCGTTCTTGCCGAGTCCTGCTTGCAGGACTTTGGAGTTTACGAGTCTCTGCTTCTCCACCATCTGGAACAGTAGTTGGAATCCGACCCCCCGGGGTTGGACAACAACTGCTGTTTTTCTTTTTGTCTTTATTTTATGCGGTTTTCAGGTGCTTTGTTTTTCAGATTAATTTGAGCATAAATTCCGAAAACTGATACTTGAAATTAAAAAGCTATACTTTCAAACCCTCTTGTCCAATTTGAATCTACTTTCCAGCCTAATTGATTCAGTTAAAAAATTAGTCTTATCTTAATTACATGTCTTGTATTTTAGTTCTAAAGTGTCATTTTTTGTTGTAAATTAATGAAATGATATGATATACTTAACAAAACAAAGTTTTACATTTGTGTAAATATTAGATTCAAAGGGAATATGGATTATATAATAATCTTTACAAATAAGCATAAATCCAACTACAGTTTGATTTTAATAGCTTATTAAATATACTTAATATAAGACAATACCACCATCCATGAAAAATATGGAAACCTACGGATTTTCATGGATGGATTTTTAACTGCCATCCCATTGCCTCTATTCGTTGTGACATCTTATCAAACAAAAAGAAAGTTGGTTAATGAATGACAAAAGAACTTCTTATTCGTTTTTCCCTTGTTGCACTGATCTTTTCAGTAATTTTTGCGGTTATATTCATGCTATTACGACGAAAACCACCCAAAAAGTGGATAATAATTCATTCCGTTATGTGGATAATATCTTTGACATTAACATTATTTATCGTTACTTATGTTTTTCCTGATATTCATATGCTAGGTAGAAGGGATAGGCATTTAGACGCTTTTCCGGTTATTGTATGCTTAATAATAGTAGGAATCAGTTATTCAATACTGGTGATATCGATGATAATATCGGGCGCAATTAAATTAAGCAAAAGAAAATTAGATCCGAAAAATACATCCTTTGAAGATGAAAAAGCCAGGAAATTGTTTTTGCGTACAAATGATGATCCTGAGTTATTTAAGAGAGAAGTGATGGTTGACATGGTCTCAAAAACGGTTTGTTTTTCATTTACTACGAAAGACATTTTTAAAGAAAATTCAGTTCCTTATAAAACAAAAAAATCAATTTCAATCTCTCAAATTACGAAAATTTCAACTAAAAGTCGCCCCGGAGGCGGAGAAAAAATCACATTCAGAACAACTGTAAATGGGTATGGATTTTTTAGCCTTATTTATGATTCTCCCAAAGCGACCGAAATTGCTAACAAAATCAAGTCATATATTATCAACGATTCTGAATAATTCGTTTATTTTTTAACTTTAGTCTTTGGTAATTGGTTGTATTCTCGGCCGAATGTGGGAATAAGTCGACTGTACATTGCAGTCGACTTATTTTCTTTTGTATGGTAAAATAACAAATAAAGTTCTTATTATTTATATGATGTGCGATTTGAAATTTTGGAGGAGATTCAAATGAAAAAGTTTGCCCTTCTTACAGTTATTTTTATTGTTCTTAATACAACTGCTTGTTCCACAAAACCACGGTTTTCGGATTTTAATAAATACAAATCCAATTTGCAATCTGTGGTTGATTATTCTATGGCTTATTATACCGAGAACAAAGCATCCGACAAAGACTTTCTTGCACTTTGGTTAAGCGATAGTACTTGGGTTGGTGAAGAAATCGAAAGTTCCGCTCAAAGTATTAAGGATGCTGGCTTCGACTTAATATGGGTTGCCGACCAGTATGTTATCTTTTGGAATGATGAAACGAAGACATTTGGTCTTCTGTACTCTAAAACAGCAAAGAATGTCATATCAACAATTAGAAATGATTGGTATCCCGTAATGGAATATGTAAAGATTGAGAAAGATTGGTATGAAATCGGGCAATTGAATGCGATCTAACATCTCACGATATCCTAAACCGAATCAGCCTGTTGTTACAATAAGCATCTGCATCTTTTTTTGTAGTACCTTTACAATAAAAATTTGTGGTGCAGGGGAGAATAGACTCTCGCTGCAAGAACGTGCTGAAAATCATTCGGTAATAAATCACATCTATATTCACTAAATATAAATAATCTCAACATTTCTATTCCCAATCGCATACATAGTATTATAAAATGGAAAGCCCCAATATTTTTTGATATAGACAATGCAAAAGCGGGAGGTATCTATCAATTCATGGCAAGGTTCAAATATGCGTTGTTCATAATTTTTCGAATCGCCATGTTCCGCTTGGTTACGTAACGGAATGATTTGCAGATTGATTTGGTGGTACTCGGTTTTTAGTTTGGTTATGATAGAGGCAGCCAGCTTGGCAAAGCCGGTTTCATCACTTGTTTTAAAATCGGTGACCCCTATTTTAATCAGCTTCATGATGGTTGCTTCCAGTTTTGTTGCGATTTCAATTTCATTTCCTTCGGGCAATTCTGCTTCGCCCGTAAAACAACAGCTCTTTCTGTTTTTCATTATTAACACACCTCGTATTATACTTTATATGATTTTAACATATATTTACCAATCATGTGACCTTCACTAAATGTCAAAAAAAATAATATTTAATAAAAAGAAAGCGGTCAGCGTCTTGTGACTGAACAAGTCTTATGATATTTATTTTAACAGATTAATTTGTATTTTTGTATATGCTGAAAACTAATGTATATTAACTGCCACATCATAATTCGTATTATTTTAAAACAGAACTGCAAAATCAATGTCCACGGCTTTACACAGAAGAATAATTGATTTTGCAGTTCCGTTTTGTTATTCAGTCGATTTCTGCCGTTTGTTCACAGATAATGCTCTGATTTATGGATTGTTACTTGGCAAATACAGGGTTATCCGTTACAAAAAACATATGCTCCATAAAATGGTACTTTGTGACCGTTTTACATTGTTTCGTCTCCGGTGGGTTGGAGTTTATGAATTGATAGACAAAGGGATGTTGCCCATGGAAAATATATTTGAACAGCAGGATACGATTAAAACCCGCTTTGAGCAGGCGCTTCGCAGTTTTACAGACAAGCTGAAGCATGCCCCCCAATTCGTTGCTTGGGTCGACCTTGCTACAATCGTCAGGGGTTTCGAGAAGTACCGGTTATGCTGATGATGATAGAAGCCGTCAATCAGTCAACAAGCCGGTTTCTAGAAAAAATCAGGGAAGCTATGATGGATGATATGGCTCACGATCAGAAAAAAATATAACTTTATACGGCATAATTTTACCTGCGCAACGTAATGTTTGTGCGGGTAAAATTATGCCTATTTGCTGCTTATAGCACTTTTCTGAAGCTGCGATCGCATTAACATATTCAGTCAATCATCATATTCTGTTATAAAATATATAATTAAGGAGCGTTCTCATTGTTTAAAAAAAGCAAGAAACTCATTGTGTTATCGTTTACCTTGGTATTCCTGATGATTTTTTCCAGTGTTGCCTATGCAGACCAGCCAACTGATACAGGAAGCGGCACGATAGACGGTACCCCGGATAAATATGTTGAGGTTGTAATGGATGATTCCACGATCAACTTTGGGACTTTAAACATTTCACAACAAGAAATCGCCAATTCCAGAACTGATGCCAATGGGAAATATGTAATTTTTGAGTCGCAGTATGATTTAACACCGGGTCAGAGTATCGATTTTAATGAAGGTGCCAGCAACTCGAATATATTTGTAAAAGCAACGTATACAGGGCAAACGTATCCTGTCGGAGGGTTAACCAGTACCAGCTGGCTTTTCTTCAAAGACACAGCAGCGACAGGATATATCCAGTCACAAGTTACCGGCACATTAACGGCAGGCGGAGCCGGAGCCGTTACACTGCCGGCGGGCGTTACAGAAGGCGGCAGCTATTCAACCGCCTTTGTGTATTATACAACCGCCGACGCCGGTGTAACATGGAGCAGAAACAGCAAAACAATCTATGTTGCTCTTGGCGATAATGCCAGGTTGTATGTCGGCGATGCGCTTGATTTAAGCACTGCCGATTATTATTCGGAAAAAGGCGATGCGGTAGATACTCCGTTCTATGGGAATAATATGACAGAATCAAGCACTTTCCCGACGGCGGTAGGTCAAACAGCAACACTGGATTTTGGATACTATATCCCTTGGGATGCTACACAAGGCAATGCTGCACAAAGCTTCTATGCCCTCATTGACCTTCCTATGCATGCGGCTTATGACCATAACTGGACATGGAATCTGACACTGACCGGCGAGTTTAAGTCTGCCGTATAATTTGCAATAGGGAAGGGGGAATATAATCTTTTGAAAGTGAAATTTCTCACCATTCTATTTTTTATATTTGCAGTTGTATTTTTTATGAATCATGTTTGTGCTGCAGGCGAGGGAAGCAACAATACACTGAACAGCAGTGGTGTTGCTCTCTCGCCTCCCTATGTTGATTTTGGCCGTATCGGCGAAAGCACAAAATCATTTACCGCAACGATCCGGAATAACATCGCGGATGCTGACATGGAAGCCAAAATCGAAAACAGAGGCAACGATCATATCACTGTTTCACCGAATCAATTTTTTTTAAAGAAATATGAGACGAAGAAAATTACCATTACATTAAAAAACGACGCAAATCTGGAAATAGGTCCTTATGATTTGTCGATTTATTTTGTGGTAACGCCGAAAGCCAATACATCAATTGATGCGAATAGTACCAATTCACTGCGGTTGGTTTTTATAAAGCAGGGATTGTCTGTTGTTTCCTGTAATGTAGGTGATATTAGCGCTGTTCAGGTGAAACCGTTTACTATCATCATGGGAAACTTTACAGATGCATATCAAGAAATGGATACTGTCATCACAATAAGAAGCAAAAAAACCGAAGCGATCATAGATAGCTATCACTATAAGGTACCCATGCATCCTTATCCAATCATGAAATATTACGGAACCGTAAAGCTGCCGCTTCCAACAAAGCCATGGGATTTCGGAGATTATGTTTTTCGTATGACAGCAAAAGATAAATCCGGCAATACATTAACTTATGAGAAAGCATTTAACGTAGGAATCATGAAAGGTGAGCTGACTAGGGTTGAAACAAAAAACGTACATAAGGGAGAACAAGCAGAATTTAAAGCTGTTGTAAAAAACATCGGAAACCAGAGCTTGCCCGTGACGGTAAAAATAACAGTCCGGGATCAAGCCGATCATATTGTGTATGAACAGGAGCAGACCGATGCGTTGTCGAAAGAAACCACAAAAGCTTTTCTGTTTCATTGGCCAACAAAATTCTTAGCGCCGGGCAAATATTCTATTGCTTATACTGTTACAATGGGGAACGAAGAAAAACAGGGCATATTGAATTTTGAAATATTCCCTGTTAGTGTATTCATCATTGTGATTATCGTATGCTCCGGTATTGCCATATTAATTTCAGTACTTTTCCTTTGTTTTCTGATACGCAGATGCAGAAAAGAAAAATGCAATTGTCATAACAGCAATTGCTGATGAATGAATTATATAACAAAATAAAACGACGCTGTGTAAAGGTTTTATCCTATACAGCGTCGTTTTATTTTGCTGTCTGAGTACCGGGATTACTAACGAAATGAATGCTAATTATGCATACAACATCGATTCTTATTGTTTTATAAAACTGATTTGTATAACGATACAGAAACTTGGTTATTGCAGTATTTGTATTGTTGCATATAAATGGAATTGTTGGTATAATTTACATGTATCATTGTTATTGACAATTAAAAATCGTTTGGGGTGTGATAAGTAAATGCTTCTGCTATTGAAGAATATGTTTTGTGATTATTACAGACGCATTTAATTGCCGGTAATCTTAATTATAGTGTACAATGAACAAAAGTGACCCTACTGTATTTCCTTAATTTCAAAGGGGACGGATAGGTTGGGATTTACCGGTTTTGGTTTTATCCTGTTTTGGTCTTTTTTGTTTTCGTGCACGGCTTGAATCGCAAAACAAAGCTGTTGAAAGCCACATGAAATATGGGAAAACAAGAAAACAACCGTTGATTTCCAGCCCCAAAGGGTTCGAATTTCAATGGTTGTTTTTGTGTGTGCTGTGACCGAGCCGTCAATACAATTTTATTTTTCATCGGTTAGGGTATTCAAATTTTCGGAAGGGGTATTCAAAATCACAGAGGGGTATTCAAATCGCAGAAAGCGCCGTAGAATGGGCGTTTTTCGGTGCTTCTGCACTTCGCCACCGACGGTAGC
>MKRK01000263.1:0-226 GCA_001896915.1 Clostridiales bacterium 43-6 | reverse complement strand
AGCAGAAGCAGACCACCACCCCGCCAGCGTAGTGTAACTATGAAATTGGGTTCATAAATCCGCTGAAATCAGCCCATATTTTGTTGCCAATCCTGTGTGCAGAGGCGGCATAAAAAGCCAAGTGTGACTATGAAAATGATACGAAAAATCGGAACTGTATTGCCAAACAAAGGTTGTCGTCCGACAGTTCATTCTGTTGGGTGGCTGCTTTTGTATTATTTTTTTT
>MKRK01000262.1:5133-5808 GCA_001896915.1 Clostridiales bacterium 43-6 | reverse complement strand
CCAACGGACAAACTTTTTACCTTCATTGGCAATCGCTGTCAATGTGATTTCTGTTCCTGCCGGATAAACGTCACCATATACGGTTCCGCCCAAAACAGAACCCCCTGCCGCTGAATTCACTTTCAGCATGAACAAATTATCGGCGTAGGTAACCACCGCACCGACCGAACGCGGCGTCAACTGATCATCATAGTTCTGATCCTTTATCACTTCATAATTTTCCGGGTTGCTTCCAACGATCGAAACCCAGCTTGTCCCGTTATAATATCCGATAACCGGTGTGCCATTTCCGTCTGAAAAGGATGTCCGGCATCCGTGTCCATAGGCAAGGCTGCCGTTTTTCAACAACGCGGTAAGGGTTTTTGAGTCTGCATTTCTTTTGCACAGAAAGGGTTGAAAGACCATGGCGGTACCGATTTCTGAGCCATCCGCATTCAGAACCTTGGTCAAAATGCCGCCGGTCACCAGCGTGTTGCTTACGCCATCGCCAATCATATCATCGGAATATGATACGCATGCTACCTTTGTTGCACGTGTATTGGTGGGCATCGCTTGGAATATTGAATAATACGCAACTAACTTTCTGCTTGTGCTTATGGCATCAAAATCGTTTAATGTTGCATTTTCAAGACTGGAATCCAGTTTATAATTGTATGCATAAAGAGAATTTACCGT
>MKRK01000262.1:2399-5120 GCA_001896915.1 Clostridiales bacterium 43-6 | reverse complement strand
ATTTCCGACAAATGTACTGTTGATGATATAAGACGCTCCGCCCATATTTTTAATGGCCCCGCCATATTCACTGCACTTATTATTGGAAAACGTAGAGTTATTGATATACAAATAGGATGTACCGTTGTTTTCGCCGGCACCGCCACCGCCGTCAGCGGACAAACTGCGGTTTTCACTGAAGGTGCTATTTTCAATAAACATTCTGCCGCCGTCAATATTCTCAAAGCCGCCTCCGTATGCTGCGGCATTTCTGCTTATGTTACAATCCTTGAAAAACACGGTGCCTGTGTTATAAATACCGCCACCGGCTCCATTGTTCTCTCTGGAATCACCCGCCAAAGAATTTGAAATGGAAACAGAGTTCAGTTTTAAAATGCCGTCGGCATTTTTGATGGCCCCGCCGAGACCTTCCTCCAGGAGCTCTTGATTTTCATCATATACTGCAGGGATCGCGCCGCCCTTGATGGTCAAATCATTGATCTCAACAGTTTTTTCAGAACCGCTAATGTTAAATACACGAAACTGTGAGGGATTTGCATTGTATGTACCGGCCTCACTCAATCCGGGTGTCGGTACCGAAATGGAGTGACCATTGCCTTCAATTGTAATAGACTTGTCCGCAATTACAATTTCATTGTCTTCAAGCACAATGTTGCTGGAGATACTGATGATATCTCCATCCTGTGCAGAGTCGATTGCATTCAGGAGCTCTGACAAAGTTCCGACACTGTCATTATCCGCCATAGCTCCGAATGATATGCTTGATAAAAGCGTAAAGAGCAGACTGACAATAATCACGCATATTGAGAGCTTAATGATAGATTTATTTTTCATGCAGTAACACCTTCGTTTACAGATAATATTTTTAACTTTGATAATTATTCCTATATTACCATTGTTTACTATAAATTACAACATAAATTTTGAAAAAATAACAAAATAACAAAAAAACCGATTTGTTTTTAAAAACAAATCGGTTTTTTGTTATTTCTTCTTAGTTTGCGGTTATGCTGACTGATTTTATCACATCCGCGACACCAAAGGAATCATAGCTTCTAACGAACACTTTTACCTCAAAGGCAGTAGCCTTTCTGGGTGTCCAGACAACGGTATTATCCGGTGAGTATTTGTTGATTTCATAAGCACCCAGCTGTGCATCACCGACAATAAACTTGTAGCTTAGCTCGTTTCCTGCGGGTACTGCTGCTACTACCTTAACTGGCGTTCTTGCCGTAAGATTGCCAGTAATCTCAACACCGGTCTCAGCATTGTAGAATTTCAAGGTGATATCTTCTTCCTTGAGGACGGACAAGGAACCGCTGTCCACAATAAAATCTATATTCTTCAGTATTTCATAGGATCCGGCAAAACTACCCTTTGCTCTGACCTGAATGCTGTATTTACCGGCTTTGGCAGGTTTCCATGTCATCTGGTTTGCATCTGCAGCATTTGACCAATCCTTACAAAGGGTAAATCCGTTTGCATCGTTTCTCCAGAAGGAATACATCATGGTTTCTCCAGCACTCAACGCAGGGATACTACCGTTTGCTGTAACGCGGATGGTGCTTCCCAAAGGTACATTGTTAACATCGGCAGCGCCTGACACAGAAACATTCAGTGCCGGCGCGGCACCGGGCCGTTTAAAGTTGTAAATAGAACGTATCCCATCATCATAGTTCACAGCGTTATTTCTTTTTGCATAGGCAGCCACATAATAAACGCCATATTGCTTCTCTCCCAAGGCCAAAGTCTCGCTGTCAGCAGTGATATACCCATTGGATTTCTTAATCGCTTGTCGATTGGGTTCTGACAAAGAGTACGTGTATAATGTGCCGTTGGCAAGCACTGTATTTATATTGATTTTAACCAAGTTGGGGGAACCGCTGACAGCCGGTACTACATCCAGTTGATTGATCTGAGGATATATTTCCGTAACTGTTTCTTCATACACCTTTAAAGTGAAGGATTTTCTAACAGACGAACCGTTTTCACCGTTGGCTTGTGCTACAATTGTATATGCACCCGGTAAAAATGTACTGAGATCAATTGTAAAAGAACCGTTATCCAATGGAGTTGATGCACAACCCATTAATGAATAAGACGAAACATTTTCCGCATTAATTTTTACAGTGATCACGCCGACAGATTTTTTGAAATGCTCAATTCCTGTTGTAATTTTATTTTGCACCAGTATATTGCTGATTTCAACAACTCCGACTTCCGCCTGGGTTACGTTATCCACAAACTGTCCGACAAAATCACCGTTTGTTTTCATAACGCGAACCATAATTTTATAATTTCCGTTTTGGTCTGCCGCGTTGGAAGCATTGCATGTTTTGCTTTTGGATGTTGTATAATCTTCGATCTTAACCCACTGATACAATGCGTTGTTATACCCGTCAATCAAATCATCACTTATTTTCTGATAGCTCCAATACTGATATTTATAATTGACAGAAGGATTTGATATGGTGATGGTTAAGAAATTATCAATCAGCGTTGTCACAATCTGGCTCTGCTCAAACAGAATATTAACTTGGCCGGTTACGGTAACATCAAAGCTTGTTGTAAACCCGTCATAGGAAACAATAAGGCTTTGTGCTCCGATCTGATTTTTATTATAACCGCTTACCATGTCAGCGGTTACCTCCACATCTTCTCTGTCGCCGTTACTGTATACCAAAGAAATTACCGCACCGGAAACGTCAAAATCCTGTCCAT
>MKRK01000262.1:1779-2368 GCA_001896915.1 Clostridiales bacterium 43-6 | reverse complement strand
CTTTGAGCCAAAGACCAAAGAACCGTCTTTAGCTGTAGCCTTGACAGTGACGGTACCTGCTGTGGCACCGGCATCCAATAAACCGGTCTGTGAAATTGTGGCTGCTGCTCCGCCCAGATTTTCGACGGTCCATTTAACAGCCGGATTTGTTGCATTGGCAGGAAGCACGGTTGCTGTCATCTGTAATGAACTAAAGGTATTGATCTCAGAAACGCTTCCCGTACTGTCAACCGCAATGCTTGCGACAGGGGTCCCGGCTGTGATTGTGATTACCTTTGTCGTGCTTTTTGCAGTACTACTGTCCAGTGATTCTGCTTTTACCGTTGCTGTTCCCGCTGCAGTTCCTGCGGTCAGCAGTCCTGTGGTTACATTGATCGATGCATTGGATCCGCTGTTGGTGACTGTCCATTTCACCGATTGATACGCATTGCTCGGTGCGACAACAGCACTCATCTGCAAATAGGATCCTGTGATGATGGAGGTTACATCATCCGTAGAATTGATGGCTGTTATGCCCGTTACGGCAGGATAAACTGTTACTTCACAGCTTCCCACGATCGATGCATTCGACTTTGAGGTTGCATATACC
>MKRK01000262.1:1375-1772 GCA_001896915.1 Clostridiales bacterium 43-6 | reverse complement strand
TTCCCGGTGCTCCTCCGGTAAGGTTACCGGTTGTATCAATGGTCGCTGTTCCTGTTCCGTTGACTCTGCTCCAGGTTACGGACGGATCCGAACCGGCCGGAGTTAAGGTTAGTTTCATGGCTTGTTTTGCACCAACACCTACAACATTTGCTCCGGTACCGGAGGTCACTGTTATTGCGGTCAAGGTGTTATAAATCACTGTTACCGTGTAGGTTCCCACGGCATAACCGTTCTGGGCATAAGCCGTGATGATTGCAGTCCCCGCTCTGCTGGTGCTGACCGGTGTGACCAGACCATTGGTGCTGACCGTCACGAGACCCAGATTGGTTGAGGTCCATGTGATTGCTTTATTATAAGCGGTGCTCGGTGTTACCGCTGCTGTTAATTGAAGAGTCTC
>MKRK01000262.1:0-1362 GCA_001896915.1 Clostridiales bacterium 43-6 | reverse complement strand
GTTGCATCATCCACGGATGAAATCTGAACATTCTGAACGGTATTCGGATCGGAAATATCCACCTTTACCAGTCGGATGGTATCAAATTTACCCTTCCAGAAATTACTCGGGTTTTTTGCTACGGAAGTTAAGGTAATGGTTTGATCTCCCTCGGCAAGTGTAACTCTGCCGAAATTACCGGTATAGGTTGCGCTTGAACCGTTATAATAGTCAACCAGTAAGCCTGTTGGCGTGCCGTTTGCTGAAAGCTTAAAGGTACCTGTCTCATAATCCCCATAGCCCACAACAAAGATATTATACTCACCGGCCGGTACGGACGGAATGGTAAAGTTGATACTCTGATCCACAGCACTCGCCGGGAAAACCACTCGGCTGCTTGACACTGACGAAGTGGGTGTCGAAGTATACGCAAGTGACATACATTTATACTCATAGGCATTGAGAACATCCATGCTCGCCTGTGTTACACCGCTGGTTGTATTTCCCCAGACCTTGATCAGTCCGTTTTTCAGCGTTGCAACGGAGATGGCTGTATCCATTCCGTCAAAAACAATGTCTTCCACTTCGGAAAAATCATATGGAATTGACAGTACTCCGCTTTTATTTGCGCCAGCTGTTAAGAATCCGTCGGCAGTCCATGCCAAAAGCTCATTGCCGTGCGCTTTGATTTTGGTTACGCCTTCCCAACTGGTGATGCTGGACCAGTTTGTATAGGTCTGTACCTTGCCGATCATGTGAATTTTACCCTGATCGTCAAGGGCAAAAGAATTTTCCAGCCCGGCAGCTACATCCACAATGGTATAATCCGGGAAGAGATCCACACCGACGGTTTCATTGGGTCCGCATTTGCTGTTGGATTTGTTGCCTCCTGCAATACAGCGGCCTTGGTTGGTCAGTCCTACAACATGACCCTGTGTGCCGGTGATTTTTATGTATTTTTCGTCTGTCCGCAGAGCGGCGTTCATCAGCGGAATTCCGGTTGTAAAATCACCGCCGATGGCCGTAATCACAGTTCCGTCTGCTTTCAGACCGACAACACCGGACTGACCAAGTGCCAGAATATCAATGATACCTGTCCACTGGGATACAGCCACTCTCTGTGTATTGTAGTCTGTTCCTTTTCCGTTCATAATAACGGTGCCGTCTTCACGAAGAGCGGCGGAAAAGGTTCTTCCGCAGGCGATCTTGGTCACCTTTTTGTTGAGGTTGGGTGTCGTACTTGTGACAATCGCCGGAGCCGTGCCCCATTCGCCCATGAGAGCGGCTGCGGTTACACCGCCCCACCCGTCGTGTCCGATTGCCTTCACCAAGCCGTTGTCATAAAGTCCCATCGCACTTACCGTATCAGGTGAATTATTAATT
>MKRK01000261.1:2311-4879 GCA_001896915.1 Clostridiales bacterium 43-6 | reverse complement strand
ACGATGGAACTGGGGGTCACATAGGCATAGTTCGTAATCTGTGTGCGCACCTTGACTGTAACATCCTGTAAAATTTTGCTTCGGTCTCCGCGCACGCAATAACCCTGCGCAATCAGCTCCGCCTCGCCGTCAAAGCTCGTTGCCACATTCGGCACTTCTTTTTCGCGCAGCGGTTTTTGATCCGTTAAAACATAGCCCCAGAGCAACATCGCAAACACAAAAGCGATCACCTTGAGCGCCATGTTCTTGGTAAAAAAGCTTTTAAAGCCCTGCAGGAGCCTTTTCTTATCGATTTTAGGAATGTTCATGCGATCCCTCCGGCGGTTTCCGTTTGAGCCAGCTGAAAGCCGAAGAACTGCCCGTCTGCAAAAACAGGCTTTCCAGCACGTTGGAGAGCGCTTTTGCGTCAATGTAGCGCACGAGTTTGCCATCCCGCGCGATGGAGATTGCGCCCGTCTCTTCAGAGACGATGATGGTCACGCTGTCCGAAACGGTAGAGACGCCGAGCGCAGCGCGATGTCTCGTTCCCAGCTCGCGCGAGACGGTCAAGTCATCCGAAAGCGGCAGGAAACAGCCGGCAGCTAAAATGGTCGCCCCGCGAACGATCACCGCGCCGTCATGCAACGGAGTGTTCGGCTCAAAGATATTCTCAATCAGCGCGCCGGAGAGCACGCCTTCAATTCGCGTGCCGGTGTTGGCAAGATCGCCCAACCCCGTCTTTTGTTCAAACACGATCAGCGCGCCGACGCGGCGATGGGAAAGCGATAGTATTGCCGTCTGCATATCTCGTATCAGTGCGGTGTTATGCACGCTGGCACTGTCAAACCATCCTTTGCCGAGGCGCTTCCCGCTTCTGCCGAGTTTTTCCAGCACACGCCGAATCTCCGGCTGAAAGAGGATAAACAGCACGATGATGATGGAGCCGGAGGTCAAAATCGAATCCAGCAGCCAACTCAATATGGTCAGCGACAGCAACTGCGCCGCAATGGAACACAAAAACAGCAGCCCAACGCCTTTGAGCACCTCGTAAGCACGGGTCTCTTTTGTCCAGACGATGAGCTTATAGATCAATACCGTGATGATGGCAATGTCGAGAGCGTCCTGTATGAAGAACTGCGAAAAGCCGCTCGCTAGCGCTTTTGTAATGCTGGTGTACGACAATTTTGCGTTCTCCTTTCTTCTGCGGTGCTCGTGCTTACCCAAGCGCGCATCAAGCAACCGGCTTATTCTTCAATCACATGGCCGGCGATATCTGTTTCGTATGCAATTACCTTTTCGTTGAGCGTTTTGCCTGTTAGCTTGCCGGACTCTTCATATTCCCGCACAGCGAGCTCCGCAAGCTCTTTTTGCCTGCGCAACCCCTCGTCGTCCAGTATCGGCTCCTCGATGGGAAGGCCGTCCAATTTTCGAACTTTTGTTTTCATCATATACCCCTGCCTAATGTTTCTATTATAGCATACAAGCGGCGTTGCTTCGCCGGATAAATTTGAATTTTTGATGGCGTTTTCCCGCATATCAATGGATTTTATGCAAATCGGCGAGCGTGAGTTTTCTGTCGAACAACCGTAAAAAGCTTGGTATTTAGAGAATTGTAAAATCTACTGATGTTCGCTGTTGGAATGCTCGTTATACAAAAACAATGAATTCCCGATTTGCACAGAATCTTATCCTTTATTATTTGCACAAGATCGTGATAAAATCAAGTAGAAGCACATCATTTCCCATCTGAATGGAGGCCCTATGTCCATACTTCTCTATCATGGCTCCTCCACCGGCGGCATCCAAACTCTGCAACCGTCCACAGCGGATCACGGTAAACCGTATGTGTATTTTACAACGAGCGATGTCTCCGCCGCACTCTATGCCGCGCGCGTGGTTGAACGCCCGTATTATTGGGTACCATACGGGTACGATACGCGGGGGAAAATCACCTATACCGAAGTTTGGAAAAACGCTTTTTACGAGATGTTCTCCGGCAAAACTGGCTATGTCTACTGCTGCGAAGGTGACGATAAAAAGCTTCTGCGTTTTCCGACGCATCAGAGCATCCGCCTCTCGGCGGAACCGGTCACAATCTCGCGGTGCGAAAAGATTGACGACCTCTATGGTTGGTTTTTGCAGCGGGAGCAAGAGGGAAAGCTCGTTATCCAGCGACATGAGTCGTTAGATCCCACTCAGCTTTCGCTCTGGCACGGCATGGTATTGGAAGAACTCATCGCAAGCTTTTCGGGTATCACGATGGACAATGCCTATACCCGCTTTGTGCAGGAGAAGTTGCCCGCCGTCTGGGAACGGTTTTTACACGAGGCGCAGTAATAAAAGTCGATTACTACTCGTTTAGCTTTCTTCATAGCACGGATTCATTCAGTTACACAAGCGCCGCGGGATATCCCGCGGCGCTTTGCTGCTTTCGCTGAATCCATTGTCAGGATTAGCAGTTCTTCACCGTCGGCGTCCAATATTGCCCGCCGTAGATGTCCGTGATGCGATATGCCATGTCCCAGTTCACGCCGTCGCCCAGCGGCGCGTTGCCGATCTCCCAGCTTCCGCTGGCGGTCATCTGCTCGC
>MKRK01000261.1:427-2295 GCA_001896915.1 Clostridiales bacterium 43-6 | reverse complement strand
AGCCCCTTCATCACCGTCTCGGTCGTGTTTGCAGCGTAGTCATACTGCGCGCCGAGCACGGCTCCGTTCGGGGCCTCACTTGTGAATTCGAGGATGATGTTGACCCGCGTGCCGTTGAGCATTGCGGGTACGCGGCCGAGAATCGTGAAGCTATCGTCAATCTGATCCTCGCTGACGAGATAATAGGCGACGATTTGCCCGTTGAGGGACATCCACGTGCCGTCATATGCCATGATGAGGTCGTTATCCGCGTCATAATCCGCAACGTTATCGAGTCCGAGGTCGATATAGCCCTCACCATCGTCGAGATAGACATTCTGTTCCAGCGTGACAACGCTACTCCACTGCTCCTCGGTGAGAACCAGCGTGGGTACATCGCCTTTATACGTGAGTATCAGGTTGGCAAAGCCCGCGTTGTTCTTCTGATATTCCGCGATAGAGCCGCGCACAAGCTTTTCGTCCACCCAACTGGAATCCTTGTCCCCCGTTACCACGCTTCGGTTGCTGAGGAAGAGATCAAGGAGCTGCGTAATCGTGTCCGCGCTGCCGCTTGCGGTGTCGCTGCTGCTCGCCGTACCGCCAAGCAGAGAGCCGAGCAGACTGCCCGTGTTATCGCCAAGCAGAGTGCCAAGCGGGTTCTCGCTCGAGCCGCTGGCGACCTGTCCGCCCGCCGCAACGGAGGCAAAGCTCTTGATGCAGTCGGAATAGCTCTTGTCTAGCCCAATGGCGTTATAGGTCTCAATCGCGGTGCTCACACTGCGCAGTGACTGATACGGAAAATAGATGGAAAGCCCGTTTGCGCGCGAAATATTGCTGGAGTTGCGGTTGTATTTTACCGCGCTGCCCAGCGTGCCCGCAAGCGTCTTTGCTTCATCCGTGCCGAGGTTTTCCGCAAAGTGGATCAGGTCGATCTGGTTGATCTTGCTGCTTGTGGAAAAATCACGGGATCCGCTTCTCGCGGTTGCAACGGTATTGAAGCCATCGCCCGCGATCAGTTGGCTGGTGGAGGACGAAAATGCTTTAAACGCGGCGGGGACTGTACCGTTGAGCTCCGCAAGGTCGGTCATGGAGAGCGTCGTCTGGCTGTTTCCGCTCATCTTCACATAGTCGTCGATGATGTTTTTTCCGACGTCGAGCGAATCCATCGCGGGATTGTTGGAGAGCGCGGAAAGCCAATTGGTGTAATACCAGCCTGTGCCCGGCTCAACCGCTTCCGACGCAATCAGATAATCGCCATACTGCTGCGCAACCAGCGCGGTCTCCAACGTCGCCATCAGGCACGCGTCAAAGCCGATGATGTCAAACCGTACGCCGCCCTTCTTTAGCGCGGTATTGATCCCGTCGAGACTCATGCTGCCGTTCGGGAACAGCTCGTCATAACCATATCCTGTCAACGAGCCGCCGCCGTGATCCCAGAGGATGAGCATGTAGCGATCCGCCGGAAACTCGCGTGCGCTGAACTGGATGAAGTCCGCAAGCGTGTCTGGGTCTACCATGGAGCGCTTGCCGACATTTGCGTCGAGCGTTTCCAAACCGCCTTGTTTGACGCGGAAACGCTGGTTGGTGTTGCTCTTGACGACTTGGTTTTGCCAGTTGGAGGTGCCGCCTGTCTCCAGAATGATGTTGATGTTGCTGCCCAGTGTGGCGTTCACCATCTCTTCCAGATCGGAGGTCGCCATGCCGCTCTTGCTTTCCAGGTCGGTCCCGCACATATAGACCATCACGGTAACACTCTTCGCGGAGGCGGTATCTGTATATTTGTCGCGTGCGGCCGATGCAACCTCGCGGTTGGGCTCATGCGCCTTGTAGACATCGCTCGAACCCGAAACGGGTGCAATCTGCCCCGAGGTGCTGCCATAGTTACCGAG
>MKRK01000261.1:0-280 GCA_001896915.1 Clostridiales bacterium 43-6 | reverse complement strand
CGCCGCCAAACGATCCGCCGGACGAGCCGCGCGGGCCGCCGCCGACGCTCCCGCTGCCAAGTCCGCTGCCGCGGCGATAAGCATTGCCGCCGCCGGAAACGGTTCTTCTCGGCCTGCTGCCGGGTCTGTTTGCAGGACTCATATGATTCCCTCCTGTATGTTGATAAAAAATTGTCTCGTCGATGGATCAGATCAACGAAATCATACTCTATTTTATGGATTCACTTGCGTGAGAAAATCACGCAGGCCGGCATTCTCCAGCGTCTTTCTCCCTCCAAAT
>MKRK01000260.1:10786-10932 GCA_001896915.1 Clostridiales bacterium 43-6 | reverse complement strand
GGCGCCGGCGTCGGTGCGACTACCACTACGACCACTACAACACCGGCCGCTACCACTACCACCACTACTGCTTCCGGCTCATCACAGCTGATCTATAATTTTGAAACCACCGCAACCCAGCCCACAACCTATGGCTGGACCACATG
>MKRK01000260.1:8294-10686 GCA_001896915.1 Clostridiales bacterium 43-6 | reverse complement strand
TCCAATTGGGCAAACTATGGCGGCCGCGGCGCACCGGTTTATATCAAAATGAAAATGCGTTTGTCCTTTGCAGACAATTCAAGCGTAAAAACCTACAGCTTTACCCCAAGCGGCAACAGCCAAATCCAATTTAGTTCTTCCGGAACAACCGCAGGCACCTGTACCTTGTCCTCCAATATTACCGTGAGAAACGATGCCTGGACGGACGTATTAATCCCCGTTACCGCCGGTGTGTTATCCATGAATTATATCAGAATGGGTCAGGGCTGGATGGCAACCCTGCCGCAGTATTGGTATATTGACGATGTAAGCTTGGTTTACAATGGGTCCACAACCACGACCACAACCACCACGACCACCACTGCGACGACGGCAGCACAAAACCCGGTGGTATATAATTTTGAAACCACCGCAACCCAACCCACAACCTATGGCTGGACCACATGGAACAGTCCGACCTTTGCCACGGTTTCCGGTTTTGAAGCCATGGGAAAGCTGATGGTTGCCTCCACAAAACAGGATCAGTTCCTATATTTTAATCTACCTTCCACATGGGCGAATTATGGAGGGCGGGGGGCGCCAAGCTATATAAAAATGAAGCTGCGGTTATCCTTTGCCGACAATTCTACGGCAAAGACTTATAGCTTCACCACCAGTGGAAACAGCCAGATTCAGTTCAGCTCCAGCGGAACGACCGCAGGTACCTGTACCCTGTCTTCCAGCATCACGGTTCGCAACGATGCATGGACGGATGTATTCATTCCGGTAACCTCCGGCGTATTATCCATGAACTATATCAGAATGGGCCAGGGCTGGATGTCCACCTTACCGCAGTATTGGTATATTGACGATGTAAGTTTGGTTTACAACTAAAAAATCAAATACCATCGGATACAATGCGAAGTGTTTTAATCGTATTTGACACAAAAAAACGAGGGAAGCTGTTCCGGCTTCACTCGTTTTCATTGTTTCGGTATACCATGAATACACTTTGCCTCTCCGGGTCATCAAAATTCGGTACGATACCGACAGGTACAAAGCCGGCTTTTCTCCAACACTTCACAGAGCGATGGTTCCCCTCCTCCGGGTCGGCACAAACGAGCTTCGCCCCTTTGGAATGAATCAAAAAATCGGTCATCATCCGGATAACCTTACTGCCGATTCCTTTGCTCCACAGCCCCGGATATCCGATCATCAAATCCATACCATATCCGTCTTTGAATGAGTCATAGGAAACAGGCGGTTTGAACAGATAGGAATCCTCTTCGATGGGATAATACTGAATGTAACCGATGGGTTCCCCGTTTGCTTCGATGAAACAGGGGGTAACGCTGCTGTTTTCCTTCAGTTTGGCAATGAAATGTTCCTCAAGCTTTTGCATGTCCCAAGGTGCATGATCACCCCATGCCAAGTCTGTCACCGTCGGATTGCTCAGCCACTCGAGAAGCTGTGCCTTATCCTCTGCCGTATCACGCATTGTACGAAAGGATAATTTGTCAGAATCAATCTGCCAATCGTCGTATATATTGTGTTCGGGGATGCGGATATAACACCCAATCGTTTCATTGCACTGTCGTTTTACAATACCCGAAATATTCTGGTTATCCACATTTCCTTCGGCAACCACCAGAGTGTCATTGTCAAAGGACAATACGATGCCGATATGGTCACACCAAAGACTGTCATGCTCTTTATACTCCACCGGGATGATGTTGTTGTAGATTACAATGTCACTCCGTTGTGGCGTAAAGTTTTTCGTTTCATGTAAAAAACCCAATACCTGTGCCCATTCCACCCATGCGATAACAGAAGCGAACCGGCGGAAATTGCCTTTTTGCATTGTTTTATTGGTACCGAACGGCAAATTCATTCCGGACTTTCGGCAGCAATGAAAAACAAATGCAGCACACCAACAATTTTTAAATTCATCATGATTGTTTTCCGGGTAATATTTGAGCATCTCCTTGAAATTCGCGTCGCTTTTCTCGCCTGTTATTCTTTGCACCGCAAGTCTCTCGGCAACGTCACCCAATACAATCGAATTCATTTTAAGGCATCCTTTCTGTTTTCTGTATAATATCATAATTTTACCAAATATTCAATAAAATCAACGATAAAAACCACGCGAAGGCGTGGTTTTGAAGTTCTTTTGTTGTGTTATCGTTTTTTGATACAGAGGTCGGATACCGTTGCAATGGGGCAGATGACGCACCAGGTACGGGGTTTGTAGACAAATGCGAGCAATAACCCAATGACCGTAGTGGTCATCATGAGGGAATACATCCTGTAACCAAAATCATACACCCAGTCACTGGGTCCTGTGATGGAAATAAACTGGGGCAGGGTGAAGGGCAGCTTCAAAAACAAGAGGAACGTCAAACTGTGACTTGCC
>MKRK01000260.1:6464-8261 GCA_001896915.1 Clostridiales bacterium 43-6 | reverse complement strand
ACCATTTTAGTCTCCCTTTGGTAAGCAGCTTCGGCGTGCTTCTGGTGGGCTTTTTGATTCGTCCAGTCTTCATAAAAAGCTGTGACCGGGGACAATATTTTTGACACCATGTTTTCTTTCGGTTTTTGTAGAGTAAAACAAAGGGAATTGCCATGCAAAGAAGCCCCAGCCATGCAAACAAAATGTTGACTGTCCCCAGCACAAAATAGAGAATTGTAATGATAAATAAGTATGTAGTGATTTTTTTCATAAACAGTACCGTCTCTTTTCTTTTTTAATTGCAGTTTCGTTACTATTATATGGGTAAGCAAGCGACAGAACTGTAACAAAGTCACAGTAAAGAATACATCGAATTCCGTTGACAATGACAATGCATCAGGAAATAATGATAATCAATTATATACATTTGTTGGAATAGGGGCATGTTATGAAACTGTTTATGGAATGTCTTGCCAGCGGGGTCGGGCTTTTTTTGATCATCCTTTTTTACAGCCTGGCGTTTGAGTATGCCGGTAAATTCTTTAGGGTCATGTATCATTTCCTTGTTCCTTTGCTTTGTAGACTTCAATATAATTTATCCCATCATAAAAATTAGCGGCTGCCATTGCGGGCAGCCGTTTTGTTCAGCATCTCGGTCGCTTGGCGCCGATGGCTTCATAGGGGATGTCAAAGGTGATGATTCCGCTTACGTAAGGACCGATTTCATACTGTTGATAATAGAAGGATACGGTGTCGGGGTTAAGATTGAAGCTTTTCGGATTGAAATTCTTAATGATAAGCTCCTTATAATTATCAAAATAGATGTTCTGCCCTTCCCTTACATTTTGATCCGCCATTTTAATGATTTGTGATAAAATCATTTTTCTGTAGCTGACACCGGGCGGAAACAGTTGGGGTAACAGAACGCCCCTTCCGCTTTTCAGGCTAAAATTCTGGGAGGTGCGAACCGTGTTGCCATGTGCACCGCCGGTATATTCGTATTGATCGATATACGTGCTGAGATAACAGTTTGCATTCAATGTGACAGTATATTTCATGACTGCGTCATACATATGAAACGGAAACTTGTTTTGCCTTGCATATTCGTAGTTGCTGATGGCATCACTCAAAAGCTTTGTGGATGCATAGGTGAAATATGCTTTTGCGTTATTTTTATAAAATCTGTTGATGTTATCGGCTGCTGCCTTATTGCCAAACAGAGCTACTTCCGGATATTGTATGGAAACCTGCAAAACAGGTTCGTTTTCATATGTAAACTCTTTTTTAAACTCTCTGGTTACAAGCTTGGCTTCGTATACATACTGCATTCCTATCACCTCCCATAGCACATAGTATGCACAAACCTGCAATTGTGTAAATGGTTGCTTTTGTAGTGCTGGGAGGAAGGTGTGTTTTGGTGCATGTTTACAAAAACTTTGATAAAAAACTCTCAATTTTGACATAATTTAAACTATATTTCTCTTGCTGTTTATGATATAATTTATGTTGCATAAAGAACGCTATATTTTTTTAAACAAGTTTGTTAAAATTCTATCAAACTTAGCCAAATCAACAGGAGGATATGTGAATGAAAAAGCGCAAGAGTACAACGCCTTTTACAGGTACGAAAAAGCAAGAGGAAGAGCTTTTGTCCGTCATCGAGAAACATAAGGACGAAAAAGGTGCTTTGCTGCCCGTTATGCAGGAGGCGCAGGATATCTACGGATATCTCCCCATTGAAGTACAATCCATCATCGCAAACGGTCTGGATGTTTCCCTCGAGGAGGTATACGGCGTTGCAACCTTCTATTCACAATT
>MKRK01000260.1:5732-6364 GCA_001896915.1 Clostridiales bacterium 43-6 | reverse complement strand
CCGTTGTATCGGCGCTTGCGGTCTTGCCCCTGTTCTTACCATCAACGACGACGTATACGGCAACCTGACAGCGGACGAGGTTGACGGCATCGTTAATAAATACAAAGCGTAATATGCGTGAATTATCGCTGAACATACTGGACATCACCCAAAACTCCATTTCCGCCGGCGCTTCTGTGGTGGAGATTTCCATTCTCCAAAGTGAAGAGAAGGATCTCCTGGAAATTGCGATCACAGACAACGGCAAAGGGATGACGGCAGAACAGATCATTCAGGTCACCGACCCCTTTTATACCACACGAAAAACGAGAAAGGTCGGTCTCGGCATCCCGCTCTTTAAAATGGCGGCCGAGATGAGCGGCGGCAATTTTTCAATCACCTCCACACCCGGTGTCGGCACCAAGATCGTAGCAGGGTTTCAGAATTCTCACATTGACAGAATGCCGATGGGTGACATGAATTCCACCATCGGCTCACTGATTTATTTAAACCCCGGCATTGACTTTATTTATCGCGAAAGTGTCAATGAAGCTGAATTTATTTTAGATACCAGAGAACTTCGCACCGAGCTTGGTGAGGTACCCCTCAACGCTCCCGAGGTGACAGGGTGGATCAAAGAATATTTTACTGAA
>MKRK01000260.1:4177-5654 GCA_001896915.1 Clostridiales bacterium 43-6 | reverse complement strand
AGGCAGCAAAAACATTTATGAAGGCACTGAGAAGGAAATCCGTATTGTTGTGGGCATGGCAACCTGCGGAATAGCGGCAGGCGCCCGTCCTGTCCTGAACGCATTGGTTGACGAAGTTACCCGCCGCAAACTCAATAACGTTGTGGTAACACAAACAGGCTGTATCGGCATTTGCCAGTTCGAGCCGGTCATCGAAATCACCACTCCGGAGCTTGGCAAGGTCACCTATGTCAAGGTCACCGCCGAGAAAATCCCCCAAATCATAACCGAGCATGTAGTCAACGGCAAGCCCGTTGAACAATATACAATCGGAGCCTATAAGAAATAAGGAGGAAATCAAAATGTATCGTTCCCAAGTGCTGATATGCGGCGGTACCGGATGTACCTCCTCAAATAGCCGTAAAATTTTAGACGCCATGTATACAGAAGTAGAAAAGGCAGGGTTATCGGACGAAGTGAAGGTTGTCCAGACTGGCTGTTTCGGTCTTTGTGCATTGGGTCCCATCGTGATCGTATATCCCGAAGGATGCTTTTATTCCCAGGTAAAAACCGACGATGTAACCGAGATTGTAAATGAACATTTATTGAAGGGCAGAATTGTAAAAAGACTACTATACACCGAAACGGTGAAGGAAGACGATTCTATCCTGTCCCTGAACGAAACAGGCTTTTACAAAAAGCAAATGCGTATCGCCCTGAAAAACTGCGGCGTCATCAACCCCGAAGTGATTGACGAATACGTGGGTCAGGACGGTTATTTGGCACTGGAAAAGGTGCTGACCGAAATGACACCCGAGGATGTCATCAAAACCGTGAAGGATTCCGGGCTTCGTGGCAGAGGCGGCGGCGGATTCTTGACCGGTTTGAAATGGCAGCTGGCTGCCGGCAACGCAGCGGATCAGAAATATGTCTGCTGCAATGCGGACGAAGGGGATCCCGGCGCATTCATGGACAGATCCGTTTTGGAAGGCGACCCTCACTGTGTGCTGGAAGCCATGGCAATCGCCGGCTATGCCATCGGCGCCTCCATGGGTTATATCTATGTCCGTGCTGAATATCCCATTGCCGTTTCCCGTTTACGAATTGCCATCGACCAGGCACATGAATACGGGCTTTTGGGTGATAATATTCTGGGAACAGGATTTCAGTTTGACGTCGAGCTTCGTCTTGGCGCCGGTGCATTCGTCTGCGGTGAAGAAACCGCATTGATGACCTCTATCGAAGGCAACCGTGGTGAACCGAGAGTCCGTCCGCCCTATCCGGCGCTGAAGGGTCTTTTCGGCAAGCCTACCATACTCAATAACGTGGAAACCTATGCGAATATCCCGCAGATCATCTTAAACGGTTCGGAATGGTTTCAGTCCATCGGAACAGAAAAATCCAAGGGCACCAAGGTGTTTGCGCTGGGCGGAAAAATCAACAACACCGGTCTTGTGGAGGTTCCCATGGGAACCACTCTTCGTGAAATCGTTGACGT
>MKRK01000260.1:1949-3934 GCA_001896915.1 Clostridiales bacterium 43-6 | reverse complement strand
CCGTGTGGGTACCAAGCGGCTCCACGAAATGCTGGAAAAAATCACAAACGGCAACGGCACCGTGGAAGACATCGACAAGCTGGAAGAGCTCTGCTATTACATCAAAGAAAACGCGCTGTGCGGTCTCGGTCAGACAGCACCGAACCCTGTGCTTTCCACCATCAAATTCTTCCGGGATGAATATATGTCCCATATAGTGGACAAAAAATGTCCCTCAGGCGTATGTAAGGCATTGTTACAATATGTCATCATCGACGATAAATGCAAAAAGTGCAGTCTCTGCACCAGAGTCTGCCCCGTGGGTGCGATTGTGGGAACCGTGAAAAACCCCCATTCCATCGATCAGGCAAAATGTATCAAATGCGGCGCTTGCGTGGATTCATGTAAGTTCAAAGCGATTGTAAAAAGATAAGAAAGGAGTGTGCCGAACATGGAAAAAGCGAATGTAGTGGAAACCGTAAACATTAAAATCAACGGTATGTCCCTGAGCGTTCCGAAGAATTATACAATTCTTGAGGCCGCTCGTGAGATAGGAATTGAAATTCCGACTCTTTGCTATTTAAAAGAAATCAACGAGATCGGCGCTTGCCGTATCTGTGTGGTTGAGGTCAAGGGCGCACGCTCTTTGATTACCGCCTGTGTCTACCCTGTGTTTGAGGGTATGGAGGTTTTCACCAACACCAAAAAGGTGCAACAAGCACGCAAAATCACCCTGGAGCTGATTTTGTCCACTCATGAGCGCAAATGTCTGTCCTGCGTCCGTTCCGGAACCTGCGAATTGCAGCAGCTCTGTCAGGAATTCGGCGTGGACGATGAAACACGCTATGAGGGTGAAATCCCCGAATATAAATTTGACGACAGCGCAATCCATATGACAAGAAACAACGCAAAATGTATCCTTTGCCGCCGCTGTGTAGGCGCTTGTCAGAACCAAAAGGTTTCTGTCATCGGCGTGAACGACCGTGGCTTCGATACCCACATCGGATGCACCTTTGACAATAATTTAAGCGATGTTCCCTGCGTTTCCTGCGGTCAGTGTATTGTGAACTGTCCCACAGGCGCCATTGTGGAACGGGACGACAGCCAGAAGGTCATTGATGCACTCAACGACCCGTCCAAATATGTGATCGTCCAGACCGCTCCCTCCATCCGTGTCACCCTGGGTGAATGCTTCGGCATGGAGATCGGAACCAATGTAAAAGGCAAAATGGTTGCCGCTCTTCGCCGTCTCGGCTTTGACAAGGTGTTTGACACCGATATCGCAGCGGATCTGACAATTGTGGAAGAAGCCAATGAGCTGATTGAGCGTGTTTCCAACGGCGGCGCACTGCCGCTGATCACCTCCTGTTCTCCGGGCTGGATCAAATATTGTGAATATTACTATCCTGAATTCATCAAAAACCTGTCCTCCTGCAAGTCGCCCCAGCAGATGTTCGGCGCCATCGCAAAAACATGGTATGCAAACAAGCACCACATCAACCCCAAGGATATCGTTGTGGTGGGTATCATGCCCTGTACTGCGAAAAAGTTTGAAGTCAGCCGTGGCGATGAGGACGCATCTGGCTATCCCGATGTTGATATCGCTCTGACAACAAGAGAACTGGGCAGAATGATCAGCCGTGCCCATATCAATTTCAAAGACCTGCCGGACGAAGAGTTTGACAATCCGTTGGGAATCTCAACCGGTGCGGGCGCCATCTTTGGTGCCACCGGCGGTGTTATGGAAGCGGCGCTCAGAACCGCAGCAGAAACACTGGAAGGCAAATCTTTAGACAACGTGGATTATGTTGAAGTCCGGGGAACCGACGAAATCAAAGAAGCGGTTTATAAAATCGCAGGCATGGACGTGAAGGTTGCCGTAACCAGCGGTCTCAAAGGTGCACACGCACTTCTGGAAAGAATCAAAGCGGGCGAACAGTTCCACTTTGTTGAAGTCATGGGATGTCCGGGCGGATGTGTCAACGGCGGCGGTCAGCCCATCCAGC
>MKRK01000260.1:750-1895 GCA_001896915.1 Clostridiales bacterium 43-6 | reverse complement strand
GAAAGTCCCGTCATCAAAACGCTGTACGAAGAGTTCCTAGAAAAACCGGGCAGCCATACCGCACACTCGGTTCTTCACACAAAGTTTGTAGACCGTTCCAAACAGGTTTTAAAGTAAATAGCATAACAAAAGAAGCTGCCGGTTTATCGGCAGCTTCTTATTCTTCGTCCCAAAATAAATCGTTCAATGTTTTGTTCAGTGCTGTGCAAATGGCTTTGCACAGGTTCAGCGATGGATTATATTTTCCTGCTTCAATGAGGCTGATGGTTTGTCTGGTCACCAATATTTTCTCAGCCAGTTGTGCTTGTGATAAATCACATTCCACTCTCGCAATTTTCATTTTCTTATTCATCATCTCGTTCAGCCTCTTGTATTTCTTCCTCTGCAATTTCTGTGGATCTATCTTTTGCACGAAGCGTCGAAAAGTACCCGAAAACAGAACAAATTCCAGCGATTATAAAAGTTGATACAATGCTTTGAAAATCAATTTTGCTATAAAACTGTTTTGCAACCAGAAACAACAAAAAGAACAAAGCCCCATTCCTCACAGCTTTTATTTTTAAGCGTTTTAATTCTTCTGTCCATTCTTCGCTGCTTTCCCAAAGATTCAAACCATTCTTATTATACCGATGATCGTAAATACCCGTAGGGATAAGAATAAGCAACAAATATAGCAGGGAAACGATTTCATGGGAAGAAAGAAAAAGAAACGTTCCCAATAAATAAACTGCCGAGCAAGGGGTAAAACAGTGCTTGCGATAACGGTTTTTCATCATTTGCACACATTCATCCGAAGACCGAAGCAACGGAATCCGGGAAACAAGAATTCTGAACAGGAAATAACCCGCCGAACCAATCACTGCAATAAGCTCAAACAGAAAATGATAAAAATCACGTGTCAAAAAAGAATACTTTATGATACTTTCTATCACCGTTAAAATGAGAAAAACAAAATATTGATCCGATGCAAGCTTATTTGATATCCTCTCAATTCGTTCATCCTTTGCCGTTATAAACCGAAACACCATCATCACCTCAACAATATTATATGATGTAATCGGAGTAATGTCAAATATATATTGCATAATGGCATAAAAACATTGCAAAAAAAGCGTTGAAAAATAGATGTGGACATGAGTATAACG
>MKRK01000260.1:0-674 GCA_001896915.1 Clostridiales bacterium 43-6 | reverse complement strand
AAAGCCACACCCAAACCAAACAAATCTCCCCGGGTGTCATTGCGAACCAGTCCGCAGACTTGGTGTGGCAATCCGTATACTCTTGTTTCCTTTTGGATGGGGGATATAGCATGATGCACAGGGGTTAGGGATTGTCCCCCCTTAAAAAACGGTTATACTGCGTTCGTGGGGGACATGCATCTTGCTAAATTACACCGTAGCAAAAAATCAGCCGATATTTTGAACAAAGCCACACTCGAATCGCACACAACTTCCCTACCGCGTCATAACCGTTCTAAAGAACGGGGGCAATCCGTAATTCCCCTCCCCCTACACTCAACCTTACTTCTTATAAATACTTTTTGCGTTCACGTCATACAGTGCCGCCATTAACATCCGGGTTCCCATTTTATACCCTTCGACAAAGCTGTCGCATTCCACGAGGGATTCAAGGCTTAGAATACTGGAAATCAGTTCCTCGGCTTTCGCCTTGTTGTGTTCCCCCAGTAGTTGATACACTTCTTCTTCCAACCGGCAGAATTCATGGATATTCTCTGCATACTCCGACCCTTTTTCAAAGGTGCGGTTGGCAAAATCAATGTTGCCCTCATAAATGTTCCGGATTACATTTTCTTCCCGTTCAATTGTTTCCATATTGTTGACCATCCTTTCATAAAGTCAATTACGGTTAGCAA
>MKRK01000259.1:3433-5962 GCA_001896915.1 Clostridiales bacterium 43-6 | reverse complement strand
AGGAGTGCCCCAGTGCCCCGATAAAGGTACCTATGGTCCTGGCAATAAAATAGAGGCTTGTTCCCAGGCCGGCTTTTTCTAGTGGGATATTGCATTTTTCAATCAGGAGTTTGGGGACAGTCGTGTTAAGCCCAACATCAATACCTACGACAAACAGGATTCCTATAAAAAAGAGAAGGATCATCTTGTCGCTCAACAGAGCGAAAGTTTTACCCAGCGAAGATGATTTCTGTTTAGGGGTCTCTTCTTTTATCGGAGTGAGCATCAACCACAACCCGATGGCGATTGTCACCAATCCGTAAATAAGAAAGACCAGCTTCCAGTCCCCAAACCGTACGGCCGTCCAACTGGCGATAATGGGCCCCAGAAAGGCAGCTATAGCTTTAATAAACTGACCCATTGTCAGGCTGCTTGTAAGTCGATCACTGCTAACAACATCAGTCAGGAGGGGATTTATGGAGACCTGGATAATGGTGTTCCCAATCCCCAACAATGCGAATGCAAACAGCATTATCGGAAAGTTATAGACAATTAATGGAATAATCATTGCCAATAAGGTAAGCATCATGCTGATGATGACTGTACGCTTTCTCCCCAGGCTATTCAATATCATGCTCGTTGGGACAGATAGAATGGCAAACCACAAGAACAGGCTAAAAGGGAGCAGATTGGCTATGGAGTCTCTCAGTCCAAAATCCTGTTTCACATAATTGGTCGAGATTCCAACCAAATCCACTATTCCCATTACAAAAAAACTGCTTATAACGGGTAACACCTTCAATAAGGAGATTCTATTTTTCATAATTCATATTTAAAAAACATTTTCATTTTTTTTTATTCTACAGTTTCACTTTTGGAAATTTGTGTTCCTAGGACTTTGGCATAATTTCTTTTCCTGTTGGTAAACATAACCTGAGAGCTTTCTTTCACCCATTTTCTGTGTCCTGTGAAAATTTAAAGGAATTCAAGATGCAACTATGTATCGTATATTACTATTGTTTCATCCATGACCTGAAGCAACATTTCTGTTTTATTAGCAGGATCAGACGATTTGAGTTCCCAAATATTGGCTGACCTGTATTGTCGGAATGTTTGGGAAAAGCCTCCTGTTCAAGAATTAACCGATCTGTTTGAGCCTTTATACCCGTTTCGTAGAGTAACATAATCAGTAAAAACAATATTTCTTTATTATTAAACATTTACCTTTATTGCTAAACCGGTTAACTCGCCGGGCAAAAAATTATTCACTTATATTAGTCATTCGTATTAAGCATGTCGTCTGATTTGTGCTTCAAGTAAATACTGATTAATCGTATTTTTGCCATTAATTTGATTCATTAGAATATCGACTGCTTTTTCACCCATATCCTTAATCGGTTGTTCAATGAAATTAAAAGGAATATTTGCAATTGAAAATGAATCAATTTTGTCAAAGCAAACAACATCCATTTCTTCAGAAATCCTAATACCTTCTTTATGCATATATTTCATACCCGTAATGAAAACCCTTCTAGAACAAAAGAATATAGCATCAACTTTATCCATATTATTTTTAAATTCAACTATTGCCTTATGTATCTCTTCTTCTTGTTGCTCATAGTTAATATCCTTAATTAATGCCGGATCAAACAAATTGTGCTGATTTAAAACATCAATACATCCCTGTTTCCTGTCCATCAATGCATTTAACTTAATGTCGTAACAAACAACAGCAATTCTCCTATTTCCTTTTTCTATCAACATTTCAGTCATTTTTGCAGATATTTTATAGTTATCTACGATGATGTAGCTGGCATTGATTGCGGGATAAAAGCGGTCAACTTGGACTAATGGAATGTGTCTTGCAATTATTTTTTGTGTAATTTCTTCTCCTCCATCAACAGGAACTAAGATAATTCCATCCGTCTGTCTATTTAAAAGTATAGTAACGGCATCATTAAATTCATCTAATCTTTCGTTTGTGTTTGTAGTGATTACAGTATAACCATATTTTTTTGCTCTTTCTTGGATATGGAATGTCAGATTTCCAAAAAATTCATTTGAAATATCAGTAATTATCACACCAATTGACATGCTTTTGCCGGTAGTAAGGCTCCGAGCGATTTCATTTGGATAGTAGTTCATTTCTACAGCTAACTGTCTTACCTTCTGACTTGTTTCATCACTGATGCGACCTGATTTGGCTTTTCCGCTCAACACCAGTGAGACTGTTCCTTTCGAAACACCTAACTTATCTGCGATATCCTGCATGGATACTTTTTTCATATCTGATTCGAGTTGGAATAATAAACCAAACCGGTTAACTTATTGTTTCAAACATTTATTACATTTATTACAAAAATATGTTTAAATCATTAAGAAAACAAAAATAAAACATTATTTAACTCTCAAATTAAAAAATCTCTACGAAATAACTTTAGGCAAAGCACCTTAGGATCAAAATGGATGTTTATTTCTTTTCATTTTCAATTTCATTAACTCGATGTAACCAATATCCCCAGTATTCATCGACAAATTTGATCACAGGTT
>MKRK01000259.1:556-3300 GCA_001896915.1 Clostridiales bacterium 43-6 | reverse complement strand
AATCGCTTCCATTAAAAGTCATGTGTTCAGTAATAGCCCAGTCTCTTTTCAGAGCATTCTTCACTTGATACACTCTATCATACGCCTTTTGATTAGGTTTATTTGAGGGGAAGTACCATGACCAATTAACCTGAATTATATTTGCTTGCGTGAGATGAGTCAAGAATTCAATTGGATCGCCCATCCGAAATTGTTGCTCCTTTTCATTTGCATCTAGATAATCGACAGCAATATAAGCATTATTGCCAGCTATTTCGCGGTAAGCAAGTGCATCTTCGTTAACCCATTTGGCTAGAAATTGTGCTCTGAATTTGTTCCATGTAGGATTTGTAATAAAAGACGCAGGTTGTGGAAATGAAGAAGGCATTTCTGATTCTGAATCAGTGATTTTATTCTCTTCTCTCCATTTATTATATTCATTGCGTGCTGCTTCACTGTAACAAAGTGCAATGGCACCCATGTATTGCGGCTCAACAGTTGTCTCAAAATATAGAATTTTCTTTGTATCTATGCCTTTTGCCAAATTTTTTATAAATTTATGGACAGTAGATCTATAACCGGGATGAAAAATTGAAACCACTTTAGATCCAAATCCATATTCGGTATCAGTAACCATTTCACCTTTGTAATCGATTGCAAACGCATCAGGATGTAGAGCCCAAAAACCTTCGGGGATAGTTCCTCCTCCCACTGCGTAGGTTTCGACCGATAGACACGGATACATTCCTTTTGCATAAATTGCATTGATAAGCTTATTTAGAGGCTCAAGAGATTTATCGGGTATACCATCTCCATCTGTATCGAAATGATGCCAATAGCAATTAAGCTCAAGTGTATTAAAATGATAATTCCTCAATTTATCCAAGTTTGAAATAAACATGTCAATCACTACTGGGTCAGCAAAATTAATTAATGGCTTACCAATTTTAAGAAATACCCATTCATCATCCAAATAGAATTTTCCGTTTTTTATATTCCATAAATTATAATTTACTGTTGGATTTGCATTAATAGGGGGGTTAGGGTAGTCGGCTTTTGTTAATGGTACATTCTCCGGTTGAGTTTGTTTGTCATTACATGAATAAAGACAAAGCGAAATACAGCACAAGGTAATTAACGCAAAAGCTAATTTTTTCAGATACATAGTTTAAATCTTTTAATAATAATTATTTATATTCGTATACTCAATGAAATTGTTGAAAGTTTTGGTTAAGTTACTCTCTTAAATATTTTTTTAGGTATGAATTGTCTTTCCATATTTTGCTTAACTCATCCACAACAGGTTTTGGATTACCTTCAAAATCAATAAGAGACGTATTGATCGTGCAAGGATAGCTGTCGTGCCCCATCCAGATAATAAATCCACCGCAAGTCGGAAATCTTTCCTTGCTTTTTTTTAATGCAAGGACAAGGCCCTCCATTTGTCGATTTTGACTCCATTCTATATATTCATTGAGATTATCCACGCTTCTCCCGGATTTTAAATATTCTTCCCACTGAATCCACCAACTAACGCTACGCCACAGTGGATTTTCCATACTTGCCGGTAGTAATTGAAACTGACCTTTATATTTATTCATAGTTTCTGCTGACATAGCACCCGGGACTCCCACCTCCGAGCGGAACATAGCATCATCTCTATCCCAATATTCTTTAACAGCAGACATTGTTCTGTCTGTTTCTGTATATGGGAGGTCCCACGGGCCGTGTACATCCCAGTTTTTCCCTGTCCCAAAGTTATTGAGGTTTCCATAAATGTTCGGACCAGACGGGCTTCCTGTTAGAAATCTTCTTGTAGGATCTTGTAACATCAAAACCTCTTTTATAGATTTTATCATTATATGTTTGTGAGTGACAGGCGCTGTATCTCCCAATTCATAAAGTTCATTTCCTCCACACCACAATAACAAACTGGCGTGATGATGAAGACGCTTAACATAGTGATTAACGATTTGGGTCATTTCGTGCACTGCTTTTAAATCTTCTGGAGGATAATTCTCAAGTCCTGAAGAGCTTAACGGGAAGTCCTGCCAGATAAGTATTCCTAACTCATCACATAAATCATACAGCCACTCTTTTTCTGGAAAACCTCCTCCCCAAATACGAATAGTATTTATTCCCAAATCTTTGTATAGATGAAGTAACTTAGCATAATCGTCAAACTGTAAATCAGCAAAGTTTGGCCTAATAGGTGTCCAATTTATGCCTTGTAGAAAGATAGGTTGACTGTTAATGTTACATATCCAAGGCTCTGCATCGATGGGGGCATTTTGACTTTTTGTCCACTCAACGTGTCTGAAACCAATACGTTTTGTGGTTTGCTGTAATAAGTTACGATTTTCATCTATTAAGTTTACGTGTAAATTATATAAATTTTGCGGGCCCAGTTCATTAGGCCACCAGCGTTCAATTTTCAGATCGTCCCAGACCTTATTAAACTCCAATTGATCTGTTGAAAAAGAATCTTCGAATACAACTTTCCCATCGGTACTTGTAAGAGAGATTTGAAGATGTTTTCTTAAAGCCGTATTATTCAATTCTAGTGAAATTGATAATTTGCCGATATTCTTACTTTTGTTAGCTTCGGTAAAAACTTTTAAATTATTAAACAGGGGTTGATTATCCTTTATTTTATGAAAAAAAACTTTATCCCAGATTCCAGTTTGAACTATTCTGGGCATCCAGTCCCAACCATAATTAAATCTTGATTTCCATTCAGTTATCTTTGAAGTCCATCCGATCTG
>MKRK01000259.1:0-500 GCA_001896915.1 Clostridiales bacterium 43-6 | reverse complement strand
AACATGTTATCAAACTTCCCTGCTTCTTGCCCATTTTCCATTACAATACCCTTATAATCTAGTCCCAGAAACTCAATAATCACCTTTTCATTTTCCTGTGCAGACAATTTTTCGCTTGGTATTTTGGCCCCAATTAACCAATGCCTATTTTCAATCCATTCAATTTTTGTACTGTTGACGCCCATGTTCCAATCTTCAATAATGTTAGCATTTTTTAATGCTAACTGTACTGATCCAGGTATATTAATTGGGATATTGGCATACTCAGCCCAACTACCTTCAAGTTTTTCAAAATTAAAATTCATCCTCCAAACATTCGGCCTATATCCCCATAAACGCCATTCCAGTGAAGAAGCATCCAGTGTGTATCCCGGTTCCATATTAAAACTGTTTGCATTTATTTTTATGGTTAGGATTGGGAAAAGGCTCAAATATAATAGAGTAAGTAGTAAAAGTTTTTTCATAGTTTGTTATCTATTTCTTATTTAGTGTTGTTTTGT
>MKRK01000258.1:2841-5598 GCA_001896915.1 Clostridiales bacterium 43-6 | reverse complement strand
AGGTTGGAACCTTGGAACCGTTAACGATATCATGCAAAATGATTACATTGTGATGCGTGCAAGGTGGTCAGAGCCAAGGGAAATAATAATAATCAGATAAGTTACAAATATTTTACAAGAAAGCAAAATTTTATCTGTTTACATCTTGAGTGTGATTTGTTAAAATGGAAGAAAAAATATATTTAGGGGAGGATTCATTCTATGAAAAAAATTATCTCTTTAAGTCTTATTTGTTTTTTAATATGTTTAACCGGAATATTTTCAAGCGTTTTAATCGCTTCCGCTGACGCTCCGAATCTTATTTTAAATCCTGGATTTGAGGACGGAGAAAATAACTGGGTTGACTGGACTGCGGACGGAACCGTTTCAAGCGTTGAAAAGAATCTTGGAAACAACGCCGTGAGAATCAATAAAAACACTGCAAAGATTGCGCAAAAAAACATTTCTGTATCAGCTGCTACGGATTATACGTTCAGTTTTTATGCCAAGATTACAGCAGTATCAAGTTCCCATATCATTAATGACTGCCTGGGAACATGGAAGATTTTTAAAGCGGGTACTACAACACAGCTTGCGTCAGGCTCCATTTTTGTGAATGATCAAAGCAAGGGATGGTTTCTAGTGACAACCTCCTTTAATACAGGAACAAATACAGCTGTTGATGTTGTACTCAATCCTTACTGCTATTCAGCCGACATTGTTTTTTATGACGATTTGGTGTTTAGACTAAAGAATACAGGCCCGGGTCTTTTTGTTGAACAGCAGTCCGGAACTGTCAGCGATTCTGAATTTAAAATTTCAGGGAGAACCTATTCTGATGCAGTTGTCACCATAGGGGTTAACGGAGTACCCGTAATGGTAAACTCATCTGATATTTTCTCAAAAAATGTAAATTTAAAACCCGGAGCAAACATCATTACTATTTACGCACAAAGTGCGGCTGCCGGCAATACATATTATTACGCAGCTCCCGTTACATTAAATGTAAATTATAATACGGATAACCTGTCATTTTTATCAGAAAAATCAATTCCGAATTTCAGCTTTGAAAACGACAGAGAAAATTTTTCATCATCACGTTGGATTGAAATGTCAAAAGGCACCTTTTCTATTGATGCAACCGATGCCTTTTCAGGGGCTAAATCGCTGAAAGGAGTAGCCTATTTGGATGGCGCCAACTGGCTTTACAACAGTGTTTATGGATGTTTCCCGGTTGAGCCGAATACAGATTATGTACTCAAATGGAAAACAAAATATACGACCTCTGCCGAAGGCGGAAACGGAAATGTTAAAATTTTTCCGGGCAGGTTTACAGGTACAGAAGGCAATGTTCTTTATGGCGCTCAGGTTTTGCTCAAAACTAATGCACCCGGCGTATGGGCGGACAATCCGGCTTATTCATTTAACAGCGGCAGTCATTCCTATGCAACCTTATTTATAACCGTGCAAAAAGGAACATTTAACCTCGACGATTTCATTTTGGAAGCAAAAGTGAAACCTGTAGTTTCGATGAACCAAGTTAAAGACTCATGGATTGAACCGGGCAGTTATACGGTTACAGGTAACACAAGCGCTAAGTCTTCAGTTTCATTGACAATAAACGGCGGGACTCCGATGGTTGCAGATACTTCATACGGAAGTAATTCATTTGCTGTTCCTGTGACTTTAGGCGAAGGGAAAAATACGGTAAGTGTTACTGCAACGAACGATTACAGTCAATCTTCTGACCCTGTTACATTTGACTTGTATGGCTACGGTGATCATATTGTACTGGAAAACTATGAGTTCCAGGATAAAAACGGCGCTCCGCTGCAGGCTGTGAGTGAAAACGGTTCTGCATATTGTCAATTAAATATAACCAACATTACCGCTGAATCAAAAAAATTCTTTATTGCTTTGGCTGTATTTGACGGGGAATTTCTGAAGCATATCGATGTCAGTGAACCTGAGATACTTTCAACCAAATCAGAATCAATTAAAGTAGGTGTTGAACAGATTCAGGCAGGTGATAATGTGAAGGTATTTATTTGGAATGAAAAATATCAGGCTTATCATTCTCCGCCATTAACTTTTAATTAATACAACAAACGGTTAACGTATATCATGCGTTAACCGTTATTGCAAAATAAATATTGATATTTGATTCATTATTTGTTATAATTAACTGTAATAATAAATGTAAAGGACTGACATAAATTGAATATCAAAAAACGGTGCTGCTTGATCATGAAAAAGCTTGGCTTTAAAAATTGGGCTATTTATAAAAAAATAGCATTTTTGAATATTGTTTTTATTACCGTAACCTTTATCGCCATGTACGGAATTGTTTTTCAGGATTATGTGAACGACAAGAAAAAAAATGAAATAAAGCAGATTGAAATTGTGAACTCGCAGGCCGCCGCCAGCATCAATAATTATATGACTGATTTAAAAACACTGACATCACAGCCTCTTTATGAAACGGATATTACCGGTCATTACACACCCTTATATGGTGCCGATATATTATCCATATTAAGAGAAAGCAATAACGGAAGGGTGATTTCCGATTCTGACAGAAGTTATAATTCGGTTACCGAGACTCAGCATATAACAAATGATAAAACCTTGCCTTTTACAGCCGTTGAACAAAATAAAATGTCTATTATCATTAACCGCATAATGGCCTTTAAAAAAGAAATTCATTCAACCTTTATATTTAATTTAAAGGGTTATAATGTATATAGAATGAGGGACAATGAGCTTCAGGCCCTGTAC
>MKRK01000258.1:601-2812 GCA_001896915.1 Clostridiales bacterium 43-6 | reverse complement strand
GCGAATGGCGCCGCTTATGTGAATGCCAGTCAGAAATATTCAAATATGGCGATTGATAAGGGCAAAAATTTTTATGTCTTTTCGGTTTCAAGGGCAATAAGAGACATTCACAGCACTGAAAATTTAGGCGTAATCAGTATCTATGTCGATATAGACTTACTCAGAAACATATGCAGCGGTATTAAAACGCTGAAAGATGAAAGAATTGTTATCATTGACAAAAAAGATAGAATTATATATGATTCTGTTGAAAAAAACATTTCTTCATCATTGAGGGACAATCCTGATCTGCCGGATATTATTTACGATTTGAATGAAAATTCAGCGTTGAAAAAGCTTGATAAAAAAGGCTATGTTGTATTTAGAAATGAAATCGAAGGCGCGGATTGGAGCTTAATCAGAATCATGCCTGAAAAACAGCTGTTTTATAATGTTTATAAAGCGAATGTTTGGTTTATGTTAATTGTTCTTATCTTTATTGCAATTTCATTTGTGTTGTCTTTTCTGATCGCGTATTTTGTTACATCACCCTTAAATAAGCTGATACAAAAAATGAATAAGGTTCAGGACGGTGATTTGAATGTAAGTTTTAAGGTTAATTCCACGGATGAATTCGGCTATTTGGGAAAATGCTTTAATTCCATGATCAGAAAAATAAATGATATGGTGAATGAAATTTACGTTTCTAATTTCAGAAAAAAACAAGCTGAATTAAACGCCCTGCAGGCCCAGATTAATCCTCATTTTCTGTATAATACATTGGAATCAATCAGAATGACAGCAGAGCTTAACGATGATGAGGATGCCGCTTCAATGATACATATTTTAAGTAAATTATTCAGATACAGCGTGAATACCATTGATAAACTGGTATATGTCCGGGATGAAATCGAAAATTTAAAAAACTATATAAAACTGCAAAATTACCGCTTTTCAAACCAATTTATACTGAATTTAAACATGGATGAAAGCTTATATGTTTATCCGATGATTAAGCTGATCTTACAACCGATTGTGGAAAATTCAATTATCCACGGCTTTGATAACAAAAAAGGAAATGATTGTACCATTACAATTACAGCAAGTAAAACTGAAAAAGGAATCAAATTTGAATTATCTGATAACGGGCAAGGGATGACTGATGAACAATCGGCTTTGCTAAATAATAGTATCAATGATTTTATTGATTCGGAAAATAAAAAGCCGAGCATTGGCCTCAAAAATGTCAATGAGCGGATAAAGCTTCATTACGGCGATGAATACGGACTTAAGATCTGGTCAAAAGCCGGGGTCGGAACAAAAATTATTGTTGAGATTGGCTGATTTTAAAAAATACATTAAGTGAGAAAGATGGCAGCAGGCTTTTTCGTGAACCTAATTTTCCGGAGAAGAATACTGCCAATGGTAGTTTATGCTTAAAATATTAATTGTTGATGATGAAGAAATAATAAGAAAAGGCTTAAAAAAAATTATTGAAAAATGCTCAAGCGAGTATCATGTGATAGGTGAAGCGTGCGATGGCAGGGTTGCGCTTGATTTTATTGAAAAAAACAGTGTGGATGTTGTAATAACCGATGTGAAAATGTCAGGAATGAACGGTATTGAGCTGACAAAGGCAATTTATGAAAAATATTCTCAAATTTGCGTGATTGTTATAAGCGGATTTGATGATTTTCATTATGCCAGGGATACAATGGCAAACGGGGCCATTGATTATATTTTAAAGCCGGTGGATAAAGAGGAATTATCAAAACAGCTTATAAAAGCCGAAAGTCTGATTAACAAAAAAAAAGAAGAGCTTATTATCAAGAAGTTTCCGCGGCTAAAGGAGCAATATATCAGTCAATTGCTTTTAGGTGACCAGGTGAATGACAGTGAGATGTTAAAGGCACTGTACGGCAGATTTGTTTATCCCGAAGCAAAGATCAATTATGCGATCATTGTCAGCATTGATTATGAAGATGTATTTTCGGAAAATAGTAATAATCTTCAGGAATTAAAGAAAATTATAGATGCAATCATGCAAAATTATACTGATTTTCTTTCGTTTTATTATAACAATAATATCGTTATTTATATCTCGGATATAGAAAATGACAGTCAAATCATATCGTATTTAACCGAAAAACTGATGCAGCTATCCGTTTATCAGTTAACCATTTCTATAGGACATTCGGTTAATCAGTTTGAAAAACTAAGGGAAAGTTATGA
>MKRK01000258.1:0-531 GCA_001896915.1 Clostridiales bacterium 43-6 | reverse complement strand
TTGAAAAAATAGAAAAGGAAATGTGAAATTGTATAGAAACACAAAATCCTGACAGGGTACCTGAAATTATAAAAGAGCATACAAACGAACTTTTAAAATTACGGGTTGAGCCTGAAACACTGAGAGAATATTATAAAAGAATATACACAAATTTAATATTAAAATACCACGAAATGAAATCCATTTCGGATAAAAAACTGGGTGAAAAAATAAACTATTCAAAGGTAATTGACAAAATAGATACCTTAAAAGGGGTTGCAGCTTTTAATGAAAGATTTTATAAAGAAATCATAAAAGAATTTCACGGTAAAAAGCCGAAAAGTGAGAAGCAGTTAATTGAAGGCGTTAAAAAATATATTTTGGAGCATTACAGAGAGGAGATAACGCTTCTGAAAATTTCCGAAGCGGTTTATGTCAATCCAAGCTATATTTGCGATTTATTTAAAAATGAAACAGGCGAAAATATAATTGAGTATTTAACCAGAATCAGAATCGAAAAGGCAAAAGAGCTGATACAGGATGTGAAAATAA
>MKRK01000257.1:23680-28904 GCA_001896915.1 Clostridiales bacterium 43-6 | reverse complement strand
GAGAGCAGCAAGCAATACAATTTTCTTTTTTGGAGCGGCGGCGGAATGCTTGTGGTTCTGTTGTTTGTGCTGTTTGTGGTTCTTAATTCTTCAATTTCTTCCTTGTTTGCGAATCTCGGCAACATCCTGTCTGAACCGAGCCATGAACCGGTGGGTCTCCTCGCTTTGCTGCTGGACTATAAAACAAGACTGATTACGCTTTTCGGGAAATTGATGTATGGTTTTATGCTGGTGACTCTTTTGTCAGTATGGTACTCATTTCTAAAAAGCGGTGTGTTCAAAAAGAGAATAAAAATACTTCTGTCCGGATTGTGCCTCGCTTTGTTTTTATTCGGGATATATCGGGTTTTGGATAGCGAACAGCTGGCAGCTACACTTATCAACTATCTTCCGGTTCCCATCGTGCTTTTGTCGCCGGCCTTGTTTTTTCTCAATGACAGAAAACCTTCGTGGTCAATGTATTTGTTTTTTATGGGGATTCTCCAATGTGCGGCTGTGCAGCTGGGAACAAACAACGGGTTCCATGGCTCTTCCTATGCGTTGATTTTATCAGGAATTGCGGCGCTGATATATATCGGGTCTATGGAATTTCCCTTTGCCCGAAGTAAGGGGGCAAAGGGCACAAAAACGGCGGCGGTGCTTTTTTTGTGTATCACAATGGGGTTCAGTATGGGGTATGCGAGGATGGCTTATGTATACCGGGATGAGCCGCTGTATTTTCTCACAAGCAAACTGCAAACAGGACCTGCCAAGGGAATTTACACGACAGAACAGTCCGAAGAAAAATACAGACAAGTGACAGAGGCCATCAAACAGTACGCACCCGAACAGGGAAACGTGGTATTTTCTACCGCTTTGCCCTTTGGGTATTTATGCACAAACGCCCATGCAGCGACACCGTATACGTGTATAACACTGTTGGGAACAGACAAAATTACAAAATATTATCATGGAAACCCGGAGAGAAGACCGGATTTTATCTTTTTCGTAAATAAGGCGTATGGATTTCATAATGGAAAGGATATCCTCAGCGATTCCATGGCGGATTTTATCCATAAGGGAAATTTTAAACGAATTGATCTGCCCTGCGGAACAATTTATACAAAACAATAAAGGAGCTTCCTCGAAGCTCCTTTATTCATGTTATAAAATCGAACCGCCGTCCTTGAGCGTCCTTCGCAGCAACAAAGACGGCACTTCGGAGATGCTGCAGTTTTGCTGCAAGGCAAGACAGGCGGCAACACCGGCGGCTTCGCCCATTTGGTTTGTGTTGACCATGACCCTGACAGCACCGAAGGCACCTTCTTCCGTGTCGACCATTCTGCCGGCGGTCACCAGATTGGAATAGCTTGTTACCGGCAAAAGAGAGGAAAAGGGGACTTGATAGAAGGTAGGATAAGGGCCGTCATCGATTCTCCAGCGGCTATATTCATCGGGATAACCCACACGGTGATACACCTCTGTGCCGTCCAGATACTGAAACACGATGCCGGGACGGTCCGCCTGATGAATATCCACACGGTAAGCGCCGTTGGCAATTGCATCGGGAAACCGCTTACCGTACAGCACATCCTCATTGGTCAGCCTGTATTTACTTGTAATATGAAGGGTTTCCCTGATGCCCAGATAGGACTGCAGTCCTGCCAGCCTGATGTCGGCTTTGCCGGCGGCGTATTTTCTCACAATGTCCATCACAGCACGGATTTGCCGTCTGCCTTCCATTTCGGCATAAGTCAAATCGTCACCCTTTGAGCAATCCACATGAAACACATGGGTTTCCGCGTGGAAGCTGAGAGGCGGCATGCCGGGAATATGACAGCGCCAGCCCCAATCCTCGGGCAGATTGAATTCCTTGTGGTGGCGATAGATCAGCTCCGGCAGATCGAGACCGTTTGTCCCGTTGACTCCATAAAATTTTGCACAGGGCGACGGCGGCTGGAGGATGCTGCTTTGATACATGGGGACATCAAGCCGTCGGCACAAATCCGCGTCACCGGTGGCATCGATAAAATAGGATGCCAAAACCGCACTGCGCCCGGATTTGTTCTCCACAATAACCCCTTTCAGCTTGCCGTCCTCTGTAAAGGGCTCACAAAAGGCGGTGTGCAAAAACGCTTTGATGTTATTTTCGGAAATAAGCTCGTCCAGCTCGATTTTCAATTCCTCGGTGTTCAGGACAAACCCCCTGCTCGGATTGTGTTCTACCGTTTCAACCGCATTTCGTTTTGCAAGCCGGTCGACTGTTTCAGCGGTAAGACCTCCTATGATCTGCGTTTGATATTCACTGTCCATCAGACTGTGCCAGATTCCCACCATGCCGGAGGTTGCCACACCTCCGAATGCATTTTGCTTTTCGATGATGGCCACCCTTGCACCCAGCCTTGCCGCCCTCACAGCGGCAAACACACCGGTACAGCTGCCGCCCAATACGCAGATATCCGCGGTATAAGCCACAGGAAGCTCCTTGGCAGGAATATGAATTGTCATAATACAGCCCGTCCTTTTCTGTAAATTCACTATTATTCTATCATATTTGACAGAGAAATTACATAGAAAATATGAAATAAAATACGACGGAATTGCAGGAATCTGTCTTGACCGTCGATCGTCGTTTCTGTCTGAAGTAATGGAGACTGAGCTTATATATCAAAACCAGCTGAAAATCATAAGAATCGTAGGTGGTAGGCAGTCGATAGATATCTTGCCGGATAAATGGAATGTTCATTTCGCTTGGCTCATAATATGTAGATGTAAACGTCCCCGAGGCTTGGGATCATTGTTTTGTTCTAAATAGTGCTTTACATTATTTGATTTATATAATATAATAGCAGTTATTAAGAGGGAGTAATGGTCTGTTTCAACAGAGGTTTAATCGTCAGTACGGCTATCCGCCCGGTTAATTCCATAATTCATGAGACTCTGCTGCAGAAGCCTTTTTCATCGTCAATTACGGTCTGTGTGACCGCTGAAGATTGACGGTTAAGGGATTTCTGCAGATTTTTATGCATTGGAGTTAAGAGAATATGGAACAAATGTCAATGAAAAAAGCGATATTCTGGGTAGGATTCTGGTTTGTTATGGCCATGGCCTTTTGTTTCGGGATCCTGCTGTTTGCACACAATTTTCAGGCAAGCGGCAAAGCTCTGAACGGACAGGAAATGGCAATTCAATTTCTGGGCGGTTATGTCATTGAGCTCAGCCTTTCTGTGGATAACCTGTTTGTGTTTCTGATGGTGTTTTGCAGCTTTTCCATCCCGGGAGCATATCAGAGAAGGGTGCTGACCTATGGCATCATCGGTGCGATTGTACTCAGACTTTTGTTTATCTATGTGGGTATCAAGACAGTTCAGAATTTCACATGGGTTTTATATATTTTCGGCTTTATCCTGATTTTCAGCGGTGTAAAAATGATGCTGGAAAAAGAGGAACATAACAAGGATTGCAAAAACAACAAAACCTTGCATGTAATCAAAAAATTTATGCCCTTTACCGATAATTTTTATGATGAAAAATTCTTTATTAAAAAGAAAAATCCTATCACAAAGAAACATATTTTATATGCAACACCTCTTTTTGCGGTTTTGGTGGTCATTGAATGCTCGGATATTATCTTTGCGATTGATTCCATTCCTGCGATTTTATCCTTCACGGATAATCTGTTTATTGCTTACACCTCCAATCTTTTCGCCATTATGGGGCTTAGAAGCATGTATTTCCTTCTTGAAAAAATGAATGCTGCCTTCCGGTTCATGAAATTCGGCGTTGCCGCCATTCTCACCTTTACGGGTGTAAAGCTTGCACTGCCTGCACTGCACTACATCAGCGGGCAGGAATACCATATCGACAGTGTGATTTCCATTGTGATTATCGTCAGCATACTGATGCTCAGTATCCTCGCATCGGTTGTGGTCAAAGAAAAAGTAACCGTACACGAATAAAAGAAAAACTTGACTTTTATCATTTTTTATGATAAAATCATCAGGCCGCATATTTTAGGCTTACGAAGTGAGCATTCGCTCCGCCTACCGTAGCGAGTCTTATATAGAGGAAGTATGTAAATGTACGCAATTATCGAAACCGGCGGAAAGCAATACAAGGTAGAAAAAGGTGACTTTATCTACATTGAAAAGCTGGATGTGAACGAAGCAGAAGCCGTTACCTTTGACAAGGTTTTAGCAGTTTATGATGACAAAAAGGGTCTGAAGGTCGGAACACCAGTCGTAAAAGGCACTGTTGTTCAGGGAACCGTTGTGAAAAACGGAAAAGGCAAGAAGCTGACGGTTTTCACCTATAAACCCAAGAAAGGCGAAAAACGCAAATTGGGTCACAGACAGCCCTATACAAAGGTTGAAATAACAAATATAGGCTCAGCGGCAAAGGCTGCGAAGGCTGCAAAAGAAGCTGATACAGAGGCTTCCGACGCCGAATAATCATGACGCAGATCATATTTTTTTCTGAAAACAGCTTATTGACGGGGTTTAAAATGACCGGTCATTCCACAGAGGACAGCGATGATATAGAGGGAAAGCTGGTATGTGCCGCGATTTCATCGGCAGCATATATGACAGCCAACACCATCACAGATATCCTAAAGGACAATTCAGAAATTGATGTATCGGATGCCGAAATGCAGTTTACCGTTAACAATGCGAAGGAATGCCAAACCATTCTATCCGGCTTCAAGCTCCATATCACAGAGCTTGCCAAAGAATATCCCAACCGAATAAAGGTAATAAATTGGAGGAATAATAATGCTTAAGATAAACATTCAGTTATTTGCACATAAAAAGGGCGTTGGCTCTACTAAAAACGGACGTGACAGCGAATCAAAACGTCTCGGACTAAAACGTGCGGACGGTCAGTTCGTTCTGGCGGGCAACATTTTGGTTCGTCAGAGGGGCACACATTTCCATCCGGGCAACAATGTCGGCATTGGTTCGGATGACACTCTCTTTGCTTTGATCGACGGAAAAGTAAAGTTTGAGCGTTTGGACAAAGACCGTAAAAAGATCAGTGTTTACGCTGTTGAGCAATAAAACGCGCGGACGAATGTGAACTGCACCCCATATATTAGACATAATATCACGTTGTCTAGTGAATGGGGTGCAGTTCTCTTCATTTTATTATACTGTATTTTTAATCAGGACCGACCTGCCCGGTGGCGGTGCGGAACAATGAAACAACCACCGGGGAAATGAGAAGACTATGTTTATCGATATAGCCA
>MKRK01000257.1:23065-23622 GCA_001896915.1 Clostridiales bacterium 43-6 | reverse complement strand
TTGTGGTGGATGACAATGCTTCCACTCTGTCTGATTTCCGCTTTAAACGGAAATATATCGCCGAAAACGGCAAGGATGGCTTTTCCGGAAAAAGCTCAGGAAAAGGCGGCAAGGATCTGACCATCAAGGTTCCACGGGGTACGCTCATCAAAGACGCAAAAAGCGGCAGAATCATCAAGGATATGTCCACGGACGAGCCCTTTGTCTGCGCCAAGGGCGGCAGAGGCGGCTGGGGAAACCACCATTTCGCCACACCCACCCGTCAGGCACCCCGTTTTGCAAAAAGCGGGAACCCCGGCATCGATATGGACATTGTTCTGGAGCTGAAGCTCATTGCCGATGTAGGGCTTCTCGGTTTTCCCAACGTGGGAAAATCCACCCTTGTTTCCGTCGTCAGCGAAGCCAAGCCGAAAATTGCCAATTATCATTTTACCACACTGACGCCGGTTCTCGGCGTCGTGAGAATTGCCGAGGGTACATCCTTTGTCATTGCGGACATTCCGGGCGTCATTGAAGGTGCCGGAGAAGGTCTCGGATTGGGTCATGAGTTTTTGCGC
>MKRK01000257.1:4547-23036 GCA_001896915.1 Clostridiales bacterium 43-6 | reverse complement strand
CATGGTGTATATTTCAGGCAGTGAGGGAAGAGACCCCATCAGCGATTTTGAAACCATCAACAAGGAGCTTGCCGTGTTCAGCGAATCCCTGTCGGTACTTCCTCAAATCGTGGCGGGCAACAAATGCGACCTTGCAACGGAAGAACAGATCGAGACGTTCCGCACCTATATTGAAGAAAAAGGTTACACCTTTTTCCCCATTATGGCTGCCATCAGTGAAGGCACCAGAAATCTGATGAACCATACAGCCGCACAGCTGGCCAAACTGCCGCCGGTGGTTCATTTTGAGCCGGAGGCTGCACCCATTGAGGAGCTGCCTGTGGAACAGGAGTTTACCCTTCGTGTCGAGGACGGAATTTACATCATCGAGGCACGCTGGCTGGCAAAAATCATGAATACCATTGACCCGGATGATTATGAATCGCTCCAGTATTTTCAGCGGGTTCTTAAGTTGTCCGGTATTCTGGACGCTTTGGTGGAGAAGGGGATCAAGCAAGGGGACACCGTTTCCATTTATGATATGGAGTTTGATTACATTCCCTAAACGATGCGCTTTTGAAAAGGACGATACGGTGGAAAGATTGCTAGGCAATGATATTGATGTAGCTGCATTGAGCCCGGGGGCACTTGCCTTCGTGGGTGACGCTGTGTTTTCCCTCATGGTGAGTGAAGACCTGGCAAAGAAAAACCGCCCTTCAGGGGCGTTACATAGCATCTCGGTAACAAGGGTCAACGCGGTGGCACAGGCAGCCGGCTACAAGAAGATCGAAGCGCAGCTCACCGAGCAGGAAATCGCTGTTTATAAGCGCGGACGAAATTTGAATGTTCATAATATCCCCAGAGGCGCCACACCGGGACAGTATCACAGCGCCACCGGTTTGGAAGCCCTGTTCGGTTATTTGTATTTAAGCAATGAAATTGAACGGCTTCGCGAGATTTTTTATCTCCTGAGTGATGAATGTTAGTGTAAAAAACCGGGCAGAATAAGCACGGTGATGAAATTGAAGGATAAAACAAAAGCATTATGGAAAGACGGCGCTGCACTGATTGCAGGCAGTGCTGTTTATGCATTGTCGGTTCATTCTTTTACGGCGCCCAACCACATCGCACCGGGGGGTGTTACCGGTATTTCCACCTTCATCCACTACCTGACGGGGTTTCCCATCGGTACCATGATGCTGATTCTAAACATCCCGATTTTGCTTTTGGGCGTGTATAAGCTGGGAATAAAATTTCTGGCGAAAACCATTATTTCTACGGTGCTGATTTCTGTTCTTATTGATATTTTTGCCGTTGTTCTGCCAGTGTATCAAGGGGATAAGATTTTAGCCGCTCTATACGGCGGTGTGCTGACCGGCTTCGGGCTCGCGATTATCTTTTTGCGTGGCGGAACCACAGGAGGAACGGATATCATCGCCCGTGTCATCAATGTACAGTTCCCGTTTTTCTCAATGGGCAGAATTATATTGATGATTGATTTTATCGTTATTGTTGCGGCGGCGTTTGTGTTTTGGAGCATTGAAAGCGCTCTGTATGCCATGATAGCGATCTATACCGCATCTAAAATTATTGATAACATCATGTTTGGCGCCGACAGGGGCAAAATGATGATGGTGATTTCGGACCAACCCAGAGAGCTGGCAAAGGAGATTATGCACAGTCTGACCCGTGGGGTTACGATCATAGAGGGCAGCGGTGCCTACACCAGTAAAAAAAAGGAAATTATACTTTGCGCTCTTCGGAGAAATGAAACCGCAAAGCTCCATAAACTTATTCGAGAGATTGACAAAACCGCTTTCACTGTGGCGCTGGAAGCAGGAGAGATTTTAGGAGAAGGCTTTAAGCAATTACCGGATGAAAAGACCCGTTAAGGTGAATCCTTAACGGGTTTCTTGTTTTATTGTTCTGTGTTTTTGCTGACAGCTTCCCATAGGCCGAGGAGATATACGGCGCCTAAGGCACGGTCATATAGGCCGTAACCGTATCTGCCGGTCTCGCCCCAGATCATTCTGCCGTGGTCCGGGCGGATATAATAATCAAAGCCGCTTTCATACAGAGCCTTTACGATTTCGTACATATCGAGAGAACCGCAATTGCTGGGGTGTGCGGTTTCTTCAAAACAGCGTTCGCCGGTGTGCTTGATGTTACGCAGATGTGCAAAATATATGCGACTGCCAAACTTACGAATCATTTTTGGCAAATCATTGAAGATACCTGCGCCCAGTGAACCGGTGCAGAAGGATAAGCCGTTTGCCTCACTATCATAGAGTGTTAAGAAACGTTCCAGATTGGCTTCGTTGGTGATGATTCTCGGCAAGCCGAAGATGCCCCAGGGTGGATCGTCCGGATGGATGGCCATTCTGACGCCGGCCTCTTCCGCAGCGGGGATGATCTTGGACAAAAACCGTTTCAGGTTTGCCCAAAGGGTTTCTTCCGTTACGGTTTCGTACTGTTTTAACAGATCCTTTAATTCTTCCTTGCCATAGCTCTCGTCCCAGCCGGGGAGGGACAGTTCACTCTCGGCAGGGTTCAGGGAAAGCACGGTGGCATCGTCATAAGCAAGGCTGTTGGAACCGTCGGCGTTCTGGTGTTCCAGCTCGCTTCTCAGCCAGTCAAACACTGGCATGAAATTGTAGCAGATTACCTTAACACCGGCTTTGCCCAGTCTTCTGACATTCTCACAGTAATTCTCAATGAGTACATCACTGTCCGGAGTCCCAAGCTTGATTTTTTCGTGAACGGGAACGCTTTCCACGACCTCGAAGGCAAGACCCTTGTCATTGATTTTTTGTTTCAGTGCCGCTATTCTGTCTTCCGGCCAAACCTCGCCCACGGGAACGTCGTAAATCGCAGATACAATGCCCGACATCAGCGGAATCTGGCGGATTTTTTCCAGTGTTACCGGGTCGCTGTCCCCGTACCACCTGAAGGTCATTTTCATAGGTATATCATTTCCTTTATCTATATTTTTCGCTCATCAGCTTGACCATGACAGCCTTTTGCGCATGGAGCCTGTTTTCGGCTTCTTCGAAAATCTCGCCGGCATGGGCTTCAAATACTTCCGCAGTGATTTCTTCTCCTCTGTGGGCAGGCAGGCAGTGCTGAACGATTGCATCCGGCTTTGCCAGCGCCAGTAAGGTGTTATTGACCTGATAGCCGTCAAAGGCAATTTTGCGTTTTTCCGCTTCGCCTTCTTGTCCCATGGAGGCCCATACGTCTGTTATGATAACATCGGCGTCCGCTGCCGCTTTTTCCGGGTTGTCAGACAATTCAAAATTTCCGGTTTCATAGGCATATTCAAGCACGCTTTCGGAGGGATGATACCCTTCCGGACATGCCACGGAAACCTTCATGCCGACCTTAAGACCGCCGACGATGAGGGAATTCATCATATTATTTCCGTCTCCGATAAAACACAGTTTCAAGGATTCAAGGCGGCCTTTGTATTCCCGAATGGTCATCAAGTCCGCAAGCACCTGGCAGGGATGGGCAAAATCCGTCAGCCCGTTGATGACCGGGATGGAGCCGTGCAGTGCCAACATTTCTACCTCGGTCTGTTCAAAGGTTCTGATCATGATGCCGTCCAGATATCTGGACAATACCCTGGCGGTGTCCTCTACAGGTTCACCCCTGCCAATCTGCAGGTCGTTGGCGGAAAGAAAGAGGGCTTGACCGCCCAACTGATACATGCCGACTTCAAAGGAAACCCTTGTTCTGGTAGAGGATTTTTGAAAAATCATACCCAGAGATTTTCCTGCCAGCAAAGGATGAGGAATGCCGTGCTTCAATTCGTATTTTAACTGATCCGCTAAGTTCAGGATATCATAAATTTCTTCTTTTGAAAGGTCTAGGAGCTTTAAAAGGTGGTTCATATTGTTTCCCCCGTGTTTTTTGATAAAACTGCATTGAGCAGCGACAGACCTTTGTTGATATCTTTATAGGAAATGTTCAGAGGGGGCAAAAGCCGCAGAAGTGATTTTGCCGTCAGCACAATCAGCCCGTTATCAATACATTTTTTAGCAATATCGGAGCTGACGCCGTTTTCCAGCTCGATCCCTATCATTAAGCCCATACCGCGGACCGATTTGACACCGGGCATATAAGTGATTTTTTCACGCATATAACTGCCCTTTGTTTCGACCAAATCGAGAAACTCCGGATCACCGATTTTTTGCATCACATACAGGGCGCCGGCACAGGCAACGGGGTTGCCGCCGAAGGTGGTACCATGGGTGCCTGCAGACAGCACATTACCGAGAAATTCCTTACACAGGCATGCACCGATGGGAAGACCGCCGCCCAGTCCTTTGGCAAGAGTGGTGATGTCCGCCTGAATGCCGTAATGCTCGGCAGCCAGAAATCTGCCGGTTCTGCCCACGCCGGTCTGAACCTCGTCAATTATCAGCAGAATATCCTTGGCCCGGCAAAGAGCCGCAACCTCCTCCAGATAGTCGCCCGAAAGAGGAACCACACCGCCTTCCCCTTGTATGATTTCCAGAATGACTCCGCAGGTGGTGTTATCGGCTTTTTTAATCAGCTCACCGATATCACCGGCAGCGGCATAGTCAAACCCCTCTGCAAAGGGAAAAAACCAATTGTGCATGGCGTTCTGACCGGTAGCGGTCAGGGTAGCCAGTGTTCTGCCGTGGAAGGAATTGTTGAGGGTGATGATTTTGTTTCTGCCGGGGCCGTATTTATCAAAGCTGTATTTCCTGGCGATTTTGATGGCACATTCGTTGGCTTCCGCCCCGGAATTACAAAAAAATGCTTTGGCGTAGTCTGTTTGCTCACACAAGACCTCCGCCAATTCTGCTGTGACAGGGCTGAAATATAAATTCGAAACATGCTGGAGCTTGCCGGCCTGAGCGGCAACGGCTTTTGCCCAGCCCTTGTCGCTGTAGCCCAGAGAGTTGACCCCGATGCCGGAGGTGAAATCAATAAATTCCCGACCGTCAACATCATAAGCCTTCGCACCTTTTCCGCTGCCGATGGCAAGATTATACCTTGCATAGGCAGGGATATGATATTTTTTATCCTTGTTGATAATTTCGCAGTACAAAATAGAACCCCCAATCATAAAAACATGGTTCCCACGCCTTCATCTGAAAGCATCTCGATTAAGATAGCGTGGGGAATACGGCCGTCAATAATATGCGCACGGCGCACACCCCGGCGAACGGCTTCCACACAGCAGTCGATTTTGGGAATCATGCCGCCGGAGATAATACCCTGTTTCTTCAGACCCGCCACTTCACTGACATTGACAACGGGAATCAGGGTGCTTTCATCCTCTTTGTTTTTTAAGAGACCTCTGATATCGGTCATTAAAATAAGCTTTTCCGCTGACAGCTCCGCCGCTATTCTGGCGGCTGCCGTGTCGGCGTTGATGTTATACACCTCGCCGTTTTCACCGGAGGCAATGGTTGCAACAACCGGAATGTAACCCGAAGCGATGGCATCGTTGATGGTGGTCACGTTGATTGCTGTGATGTCTCCCACATAGCCGATGTCCGCTTCTTCGTATTTTTTCGCCTTGATCATGCCGCCGTCCAGACCGCAGAGTCCGATGGAACGGCCGTTTTCGGCTTCAATGAGCTTGACAAGGTCCTTGTTCACCTTGCCCGCCAGCACCATTTGCACCACATCCGCCGTTTCCTTGTCGGTATAGCGCAGTCCGTTTACAAAACGGCTTTCCTTGCCCATTTTTGTTAACATGTCGGTGATTTCGGGACCGCCGCCATGAACCAAAACTACGTTGATACCCACCAACGAGAGCAGAACAAGATCTGTCATGACAGCCTTCTTCAGTTCATCATTGATCATGGCATTTCCGCCGTATTTGATCACAACCGTTTTGTTGTTGTAGTTCTGGATATAGGGAAGCGCCTGGGCCAGAACCTGTGATCTGTCGAAATTTGATATATTCATCTATTCACCAGCTTATTCTAAATTAAGTGCGGTAATCTCCGTTTATTTTAACATAATCATAGGTTAGATCGCAACCGAAAGCTGTTGCGTTTTCGTTACCGTCTTCCAAATCGATTAATATTTCTATTTCTTTTTCTTTTAAAATTTCTGCCGCAATCTCTTCTGAGAAATCAACCCCCGCGCCTCTTTCACATACGAGAATTTCACCGCTGGCAGAAGCAAACCGCAGACGCACTGTATCGATGGAAAGAGAGGCACCCGAATACCCAATTGCACAAAGCACCCGGCCCCAGTTGGCGTCACCGCCGAACATGGCAGCTTTGAAAAGGGAAGAGGTGATTACACTTTTGGCAATGATCCGTGCGTTCTTTTTGTCGACCCCGCCGGTCACCTTGCAGGTCAACAGCTTTGTTGCTCCTTCGCCGTCACGGGCGATTTCACGGGACAGGCTTTCGTTCATGGAATACAGCGCTTGTTTGAAAACGGCATAGTCCTCATTTACCCTGTCGATGAGATCGTTGCCGGCTCCACCGGAAGCAAGAACCGAAACCATATCGTTGGTGGAGGTATCACCGTCCACGCTGACCATATTGAAGGTATCTTCAATCACTGCCGACAATGCTTTTTGGAGCATGGCGGGAGAAATGGCAGCGTCGGTGGTAATGAAGCAAAGCATTGTTGCCATGTTGGGATGGATCATACCGGAGCCTTTGGCGATACCGCCCATTTTCACGGTTTTCCCTTGCAGGGTGAATTCCAGTGCAAATTCTTTTTTGAAGGTATCGGTGGTCATAATCGCCTCTGCGGCATCGGAACTTCCGGTTGCCGACAGGCTTTCCTTCAGCAAAGCTTTTGCATGGATAATAGGCTCGATGGGAAGAATCTGACCGATGACACCGGTAGATGCCACAATCACATCCTGTGAGGGAATCCCGCAAACCTCTGCGGCAACCTCACACATTTTCATGGCTTTTTCTTCACCATCTGCATTGCAGGTGTTGGCATTGCCGGAATTGCAGATCACGGCTTGTGCGTATCCGTCTGCAATATTTTGCCCGGTTACAATGATGGGAGAGCCTTTTACAAGGTTCTGGGTATAAACAGCCGCAGCAGAACACCGTCTGTCTGCCAGAATCAGAGCCAGATCAGATTTTGATTTATTTTTGCGAATACCGCAGTGTACGCCAGCCGCGGTAAACCCAACAGGGGCGGTGACACCGCCGTCAATGTATTTTATATTCAATCCTATCGCTACCTTCATTTAAAATGATGGGGGAATGAGCCGTAAGCCTGCTTCCTCGGGAAGCCCGAACAGAATGTTCATATTTTGAATGGCTTGCCCTGCCGCACCCTTGACCATATTGTCAATGGCCGAAACAACAATCAGCGTCCCTGTTCGGCGGTCAATGTGCAAGGAAATGTCACATAGATTTGTATATTTCACGTTTTTCAGATTTGCTGTGGTTCCCTCCGGCAGTATTCTGACAAAAGGTTCGTTTTCATAATAAAAGTGATAAGCGTCCCGAACCTTTTCGGCGCTGACACCCAGCTTTATTCTACCGTAAACAGTGGATAAAATACCACGGTTAACGGGAAGAAGATGGGGAACAAAGGTGACCTTGATTTTTCGTCCGGCCGCCTTGGAAAGCGTCTGTTCAATCTCCGGGGTGTGACGGTGGGATGCTACTTTATAGGGCGAAAAAGCCTCGTTGCATTCGGGATAATGGGTGTTCAAGGTAAGCCCCCGCCCGGCACCCGTTACGCCGGACTTTGCATCAATGATGATGCCGTCTGTATCGATGAGACCCTTTTTTAAAGCGGGGTATAATCCGAGGGCGACAGAGGTGGGATAGCAGCCGGGATTGGCGATGATTTTTTTATCCTTGATAAAGTCCCGGAATAGTTCGGGAAGCCCGTAAACGGCACCGGCATGCAGCTCCGGATTAGTAAAGCTGCCATCGTACCATTCCGCATAATCCGACTCGTTTTCAAGACGGAAATCAGCACCCAGATCAATGAAGATTTTATCTTGTGCCGCACACTGTTCTGCTAGTTCTTCGGACAAACCATGGGGCAAACAGGCAAACACAACGTCGCTTTTTTCTACGACCTCCCTTTGGTTTTCACAAACAAGGGAAGTGAAATCAAGAAAAGCGGGGTATACTTCGGAGAGCGGTTTGTTTTCAAAGCTGACAGAGCTGATGGCCGCAATTTCCACCTCCGGGTGGGACAGCAAAAGCCGGACCAGCTCAGCGCCTGCATAACCGGTCGCTCCTACAACAGCTGCTTTTATCGACATTGTAATTTCTCCTTACAGAACCATTTTGATTTTTGAGATTTCCCGCAGCACACATTCCGGCGCGGGTGCGCCGACGACGGTACGTTTTCGCACACATACATCCAGCTTGATGGTGTGATACACATCTTCGTCAAATTGGGCACTGATCTTTTGATATTCTTCAATCGGCAGTGTTTCCAGCGTCAGGTCTTTTTCGATACACAAAGCAACCAGTTTGCCGACGATTTTATAAGCATCACGGAAGGGCATACCCTTGTTCACCAGATAATCTGCGCAGTCCGTGGCATTGATAAAGCCCTTTGCCGCTGCTGTGCGCATGGTTTCCTCATTGACCTTCATGGTCGTTAACATGGGGGTAAACGTCGTCAGACACATGGAAACGGTGTCAACAGCGTCAAAAATCGCTTCTTTGTCCTCCTGCATATCTTTGTTATAGGCAAGGGGAAGACCCTTCATTACGGTGAGCAAGGTCATCAAAGAGCCGAACACCCGGCCGGATTTTCCACGGACAAGCTCTGCAATATCCGGGTTTTTCTTCTGGGGCATAATGGACGAGCCGGTGGAAAATGCGTCATCCAGCTCAATGAATTTGAATTCCCAGGAGCACCAGAGAATGATTTCTTCCGAAAAACGGGAGAGATGAACCATAACAATGGAAAGGGCACTGGCAAGCTCAAGCACAAAATCTCTGTCGGACACACCATCGAGACTGTTTCGGGTAATCCCTTTCATGGACAGGCTTTCTGCCACCATTTCCCGGTTCAGAGGATAGGTTGTTCCTGCCAGGGCACCGGAGCCGAGGGGGGAAATGTTCATCCGCTTTTTGCAGTCCGCAAGCCGCTCGATATCACGAAGCAGCATATTGGCATAGGCAAGCAGATGGTGACCGAAGGTGATCGGCTGGGCACGCTGGAGATGGGTATAGCCAGGCATAATGGTGTCGGCATGCCGTTCCGCCTTATATAAGATCACATCAATGAGTTCTTTGATTTCATCCGATAATCTGTCAACACATTTGGTGAGGTGCAGACGGATGTCCAAGGCGACCTGATCGTTTCGGCTTCGTGCGGTGTGTAGCCGTTTGCCGCTGTCACCGATCCGTGCGGTCAGCTCTTGTTCGATAAAGGTGTGGATATCTTCGGCGGTATAATCAATCTTCAAAATACCGTTGTTGATGTCGGCGAGCATCCATTTCAGTGTCGTGATGATTCTGGAGGCTTCGCTTTTGTCAATAATACCGCACTGCCCCAGCATTTCCGCATGGGCGATGGAACCCTCAATATCTTCTTTATACATCCGGGAATCAAAAGAGATGGACGAATTGAAATCGTTGGTTTTCTGATCGATTTCGCTTTTGAACCGCCCTGCCCATAAATTCATAGTATCATTCCTTATCCTTTTTTAACATGGCCTGAACCTTAATCGGCAGGCCGAACAGGTTGATAAAGCCTTCGCTGTCCTTTTGGTCATAGACAGTATCCTCGTCAAAGGTTGCGATTTCCATATTATAGAGTGAATTTGGTGAAGTGACGCCTGCGTTCATGATATTGCCTTTGTAGAGCTTTAATTTCACGTCACCGGTAACGGTTTCCTGTGTTTTGTCAACAAAAGCGGTGAGCGCTTCTCTGACAGGGGTATACCATTGTCCGAAATAGACCAGCTCCGCAAATTTTACAGCCAGCTGTTCTTTCAGATGCTGTGTTTCACGGTCAAGACAAAGAGTTTCCAGCACTTCGTGGGCATGATATAGAATTGCACCGCCGGGTGTTTCATACACACCACGGGATTTCATGCCGACCAAACGGTTTTCAACCAAATCTACGATACCAATGCCGTTTTCGCCGCCCAATTTGTTCAGCGCATAAATCAGCTCTGTGCCGTTCATGTTTTCGCCGTTCAGTGCGACCGGGATTCCTTTTTCGAAGGAAAGGGTAATATAGGTTGCCTTGTCAGGCGCTTTTTCGGGGGTAACACCCATTTCAAGGATTTTATCATACATGGGCTCGTTGGCAGGATCTTCAAGGTCAAGACCCTCATGGGATAAATGCCAAAGATTTTTGTCTTTGGAATAGTTGGTTTCTCTGGTGATGTTCAGGGGGATATTGCGTGCTTCTGCATAGTCGATTTCATCGTCACGGGACTTTAAGTCCCAGATTCTCCAGGGAGCAATGATTTTCATGTCAGGAGCAAAAGCCTTGATGGTCAGCTCAAATCGAACCTGGTCGTTGCCCTTGCCGGTACAGCCATGGGCAATGGCGTCTGCCCCTTCTTTTTGGGCGATCTCCACAATCCTTTTTGCGATAACAGGTCTTGCAAAGGAGGTGCCCAACAAATATTTGCCTTCATAAACAGCACCGGCTTTGAGGGTGGGGAAAATAAAGTCTTCTGTGAATTCCTTTGTCAAATCCTCGATGTATAATTTGGATGCACCCGTTTTCAGTGCTTTTTCATTGAGGCCGGAAAGCTCGGCGCCCTGTCCCACATCGGCGGCGACAGCGATCACCTCACAGTTGTTATAATTTTCTTTCAGCCACGGGATAATAATAGAAGTATCCAATCCGCCCGAATAAGCCAAAACCACTTTTTTGATTTCTGACATAACAAATCCTCCTAAATTTTATCGATAAATTTTCATTGTATTGATTATTCATTATTATACACGATTATTTGCATAATGCAAGACTTAATTGTATATTGATTGCATATTTGTGTATATATACACAGAAATGACCGTGGACACGGTCATCTGTTGTAGATATTTAATACTGGTCTCACGGGTGCTTTTCTCCTTTTCGGTATGCTTCCATGATGGCCTTGAACAGGTCGCCGTTGCTGGGCGGTGTCCATGTGATCGCATTGGCGCCTGCTTCGATGGTACGCTTGATGGATTCATCATTGGGTCCGCCGGTGGCGATGATGGCTGCATCCGGGTATTCTGCTCTGATTTTTTTTACAATATCAACGGTTTTGGCCGCTGCCGAAACATTTAAAATATGTGCGCCTGCCGCCAATCGTGCACCAATGTCGTCATTTTCTGAAACAACCGTGATGACAACAGGGATATCAATATGGTCACACACCTCTTTCACAGACTCATTGGTAGTGGGTGCGTTCAAAACCACGCCGATGGCCCCCTGGTGCTCTGCATGCAGTGCGAGATTAAACACCCGCTTGCCCTGTGTTCTGCCACCGCCCACACCGGCGAAAACGGGGATATCTGCCGCCGCCATGATAGCTTGTGTTATGATGGGTTGGGGGGTAAAGGGATAAACCGCTATGACAGAGTCTGCATTGGTGTTTCGGATGATGCTGACATCCGTAGAAAACAAAACGGATTTGATGCGTTTGCCGAATATTTTTATGCCTGAGCAGTTATATATTTCGTCCGGGACTTTCAGCATAAAGCTGCGCAAATTGCCTTGAAACTCAGGCGCCTTTGGTTCTGTCATCTTGCTGCCTCCTTGTTGGGTTTTTGGAAATATGGAATAAAAAAATAATAGTAAGCATACAGTCAATTGATATTGCAAATGAAGAATTCCGATGCAGCAAGCGGCAGAAAGAGCAAGGTATGGGAGGAATTACTTCCGGACGGGGTGCAGGAAATCCTTGTGTGCGGTGATACAACAGCCCGAAGAATTCCGACGCAGCAAGCGGCAGAAAGAGCAAGGTATAGGAGGAATTACTTCCGGACGGGGTGCAGGAAATCCTTGTGTTTGGTGATGCAACAGCCCGAAGAATTCCGACGCAGCAAGCGGCAGAAAGAGTAAGGTATAGGAGGAATTACTTCCGGACGGGGTGTAGGAAATCCTTGTGTTTGGTGATGCAACAGCCCGAAGAATTCCGACGCAGCAAGCGGCAGAAAGAGCAAGGTATAGGAGGAATTACTTCCGGACGCAATGTAGGAAATCCTTGTGTTTGGTGATGCAACAGCCCGAAGAATTCCGACGCAGCAAGCGGCAGAAAGAGCAAGGTATAGGAGGAATTACTTCCGGACGGGGTGTAGGAAATCTTGATTTCATGCATTGCGTCTATTATAACATATTTTGTTAAAATTACAATGAATAACTTTACATTTAACAATTTTGTATTATAATGATAGAAGCTAGAAAATACTGATACAAACCGAAGTTTTGTCCTTTTGCACACATGCAGATTGACAAAGCAACCAAAACTATAAAAAATGAATGAGAGGTTGTTATTTATGGCTTTTAAGGAAATTACGGCGAAAGAACTGGAAGAGAATCCGTTTCGAATGATTGCCGACGAATGGATGCTTGTGACAGCAGGCAATGAGGCAAAATTTAATACGATGACGGCGAGCTGGGGCTTTCTGGGCGAGATGTGGAACAAGGATGTCGCCGTCACTGTTGTCCGCCCCCAACGATACACCTATGAGTTTATCGAAAAAGAAGAGCTGTTTACTTTGAGCTTTTATGGTGATAGGAAGGACATTCATAAAACCTGTGGGACAAAATCGGGCAGGGATGTTGATAAGGTCGCAGAGATCGGGCTCACGCCGGTGTTTTCGGACGGCACAGTGTTTTTTGAAGAAGCTCGCATCGTTCTCGTCTGTAAAAAGATATTTGCACAGGATATTAAGGAAGAAAGCTTTATCGACAAAGACAATTTAAAATGGTATCCCGAAAAGGATTTTCATAGAGCGTATTTTGGCGAGATTCTAAAAGTGTATGTAAAATAGTACAGTAAGAGCCTGCTGTTGTTGCAGGCTTTTATTCATTTGGTAGAATGTAAAATATATCCACAAATAATATTGACAGAAACGGAATGATATGGTAAATTATACAAGCACGTGCGAAACAACATAATAAGGAGCGTAAAAATGATTTCAAAAATTAATCTATCAAAATCAATCTCATCTATCCTGGCAGCCCTATTAATCCTTTGCGTGCTTACGGCAGGCGGCATTACAGCATCAGCAGACAGCATAGATACCCAAAGTCCAAGTACGCCCGGTAACCTCACGGTCAACGCGGTTGTCGACGCAAACTATTCCTCCATTGACTGTACTTTCAGTTGGGATATTTCAACAGATAATGTAGGTGTGGCAGGTTATTTTATCTACGAAATCTACAATCCGGCTTATCCTTCGGATTACAACGAAGTCAGTTTTACAGAAACCAATTCTTATAACACAATATTCTATCCCAACCGTGCAACAAAGTATTTTGCGGTAGTTGCAATCGACGATGCTGGCAATCGTTCTTCTATCAGCAATATTGTGTCGGTGGATTTATTTGTTTTCCCGCCCACACCGGCACCCGTTGATCTATCCGTTTCAAATGTATCCGCTACCGGTTTAACCCTTCATTGGTATGGACAGAGCTGGAATGGCGCATATAAAGTCACAATAAGTGACGGCACAACAAGCACTGATGTGTACTGCTATGGTTACAGCTATGCTTTTGATGGCTTAACTCAGGGTAAAACCTATACATTTACAGTGACAGCTTACGGTCGCTTTGATGCTTCTCCACCCAGCCAGCCGCTGGTCGTATCATTCTGAGCTTCATCATTTCATAAAACCCGACTGCTTTGCGGCAGTCGGGTTTTCTTATCATTTGCCATGGCTCACGATAGCAAAATACTCCTAAAAGGCCATACTATGATGGTTCCATCCGTCGACCAGCCGTTTCGAAGCTTAGGTGTCTGGTTCTATTTCATAATCGTGCCATTCCGGGATAGAACCGCCTATCTTCACAATACAGATTACAGCATATTTCTTCTTCTTATAATTTCTTTGTAAGGCTTCTCCTATGGATATGCTCCATATCAGAGCCTTTCTAGATGTTTTCAATCATTTGATTTGGCAGGTACATTTTAAGGATAGAGCGCATTGACGAATGCAAACCGGTACATGTATGTGAATTTGCAGATAGGGCATAACAAGATAGACAAAGCAAAACTAATATGGTATAATATGTATGGCAAAATCAGGTTCAGAATGAAGTCGGATGATTCATATGAAGCCGGAACTTTTATAAGAAATCAACAGTATAATTTTCAGGAATAACAAGGGATATTAGCGGAGTGATCAACGTGTAATTTTATTGTTCTCCCGACTGGATTTTCAAGGATTGCACGGAATAGAAGAGGATGTGAATTGCATGATAGCTGAAATTGTATTACCCTATTTAACAGAAAAAGTACTTGATTCATTCTTTACAAAATGTAAGAATAAAATTGATAAAGTAAAGTTCAAAAAGTGTATTCAAAATTTAGAGGATGAATATCGAAAATTTCATCCGGATATTTACGATTTTATCTGTATCCTTCTTACAGATACCCGAATCATTGATGAGATAATCCTATTTTCTACCAACAGTGACGAAACAAAAGAAACAATTGCTACTAAAATAAATGACATTATAAATAGGATACTCAGTCGTTATTCACCGAAAAATAATCTGTTTAGAGTCACACCTCTTCAAATTAGTGATATCAAAAATTTTTTTAATGAGCTTTATCAATTGATTTTTCATACCATTGTTTTACCCAAAGATGAAGAACTAATCAAAGTAATTAACATTATATATATGATAAGAAATGAAATGTTCAATCATCATGAAAGTAACATGAGAGAGTTTGAAACAAGACTGTTTAAAAAAATGAAAGCGGAATTTGGGGAGATAATAGACAGCTTGTTTGCCGATGTATCAAGATTCAGGACAAGATGTGATGAAATCACATCTATGAATCAAATTACGAAAAGTGATATTATATATTCCAGATGGCTAAGGATGTTATCAGACGAATGCGATATTATGCTTGCGAATGAATTAGAAAATCACACCGGAGCGCTGCCAAGTGCGCTAGGGAACGAATATTTTGCATATATCAACAGTGATTTATGGCATAAAGGCGTCGAAAGTAAATTGAAAAGAATACTATATTGCGCAGATGATTATTGTGATAAAAATTCTGAAACATTAATGTTACTTAAGAAATATAAGTTCACAGAAAATTATTGTGCAATTGAAAATGACTTAAGCAAATACATGACGGATCTGTATAACGAGTTATATTTAGAACATAGTGATATGCAGAAGTTGAAAGATCAGGATTATCATGAGTATATAGGATATGTGAATTTGAAAAAAGCAATCAAATATTTCATTCATGTACAATTAAAATCATCATACAATAAGTGTATTTTCCTTACGGGTAAGGTGGGTTCCGGTAAAACTCATTTTGTATATACGATTCTGAATGAATATATTGTAAAACAAAGCATACAAAATATCCGAGTTTTGTTTTTGATTGTAAAATCAAATCGACTGAATTGTAGTTTCGAAACATTAATCATTGAAAAAGTGAAAGAAATGACAGGAATGCATTTTGAGAATCTTGATCAACTGAATCATTTTTTTGGTGACCAGAGGATTAAATTAGTAATCGTCATGGATAATTTCCACCATTTCATTCATATGAATGTCAATCATAATTTAACGAAAGATATTAAGGACCTGATAACGGGAACTACAAGACTGCACCATCTTTATTGGTGTATACTGCTTCGTGAAAGCAACTGCGATCAGACAGGATTGGATGATGAGTTTTGGATAAAATATGGAACGAAACCAAACGAAACCCATCGAAGTTCTATTCCAAATCAAAACTTATACATCGGTGGCTGGCTATCAATAGACGCATGTAATGATGAGTCTGATGTTTCATTGCATATTTTATCTATGATGAAGGAGAATGAATACAATTACGCTGAACTAAAAAACCAGTTAATCCTGAATAAGTTCCCATATTACATTTTGAATCCTTTTACCGCGTGGATTATGGTTGAACTAAACAAAAATGTATCAAACGCTGCAAATCTTGTTTATATCGATTTTCTCAAGGTCTTTTGTAGGAAAAGACTTTTAGAACTAAATAATATTTTTCAATTGCTTAACACAACCAATATACCGCTCAACAACTATAAAATACCACAAAGAACGATTGAATTGTTGGCGAATTATTTTTTAGATGAAATGAATACTACCTATGATATGCTGGATCTGTTCATCCTGATTGACCATAATCTGCGAATACAAGTAAACGGGATTGCATCTGTTGCATTGGATACGTTAATAAACGGGAATCTACTGCAAAGAGTGAAAACAGTTGAACAGGAGCAATTTTATGATCACAAGAATGAGCAGGTTCAATTGGATTTTACACTTTTTTGGTCATATTGTATGGCGAATTCATTGATAGATCGATATTCCAACAAAAATGAAGTGTTTGAGAAACTGCTTGAATATATCTTCACCCCCGGCAATAAATTATGTTTGAACTATGTTGAAGAAGAAATGTTTGAGTTTGTAATATTAATGATTGATGACTTTATTTTTAATGATGATAGGAAGGAAAATTCATGGAAACGACTTTTTCAAACGGAATATAAAGCAAGATCTGTGATTTGGTTTGCCGGAACAAAAGCAAACAAAAACCTATTGAACTTTTTGGCAAACGCATTAATCGAGCGCGAAGTAAATATTGATATGACAAATATATTTGCTATATTATACTTTTTGAAGCAAGTGCCTGAAGAGATTTGTCCACCTCATATTAAGTTTAAAATTTTACAACCGTATTATGGATTGATAAAGGAATGTGCATTGGTATCGTATTTTATATCTATGGCACGGTCAATTCTAAAGAACATTGATGATATGAATATGCTGTTTCAGAGTATTCAATATTTTGCTTTCTGCGAGTCAATGGGACCTGATGTAACCAGATTACTTGCCGATTTGTCTTTTCAAACTTTACTGAGACTAGAAGACCATCAGATTTCCGAAACAATGTACCGAATCATGCAATTCACAGAAGAATATGAAAAAATAATAGAAAATTCAAGGAACGGGAACGAGAGATTTCCTAATTATTTTTTTCAGCAATTTTATTGTATCGCATGTAATTTATTTATAAAGACATATATGCAAAAAGGGTATGAAATGCTAAAAGATTTAAAATGGTACGATTGGGAAGCGGTAAGTACGGAAAAACGTATTCCCAAGCGTTGGATGATGCAATCCGCCAATTTGCAATATGGATATTGGTATCAGGATAGTTTGTCTCGCGAAAAAAATGATTTCATCGATTTAGTTACTAAGCTGTCAAAATCCAAACAATCGATTGATATGCAAAATTCTTTTTACATGATAAAACATACGGTAACTCAAAATTCTAAAAATCCATACAGAATTCACAACCGCTTTATCCCGATTCTTAAGGAATTAAGAAAAAGACCGAATCAATATTTAAGTTCTGTATTAAACAGAAAAGAAAACAGAATATTCATTGAATTTAATATTCATAATCCAACAGAAAAGACATTTCGGTAATGGATTAATAAAAAACCAGTAAAGCATATATCCTTGTTGTTCGGTATGGGGTTTAAATTGAAAGAAAAATTAAATAGCGTTTACCTTACAGGTAAACGCTATTTTTTTATTTAAGCGGTTCGTTAAAATGAAATTATAAATTTATAAAATGCTGCATCAGAAAATAGCCCGGATCAATGATTTTTCCTGCTTGTTTTGCTGTTTCTTCTGTAAAGGTCGGTGCGCCTTTGCGTTCTACTGATTTTTGATAGATGAGAAAGGGGACAGGTTCGCCGGAGTGGGTTTTCGTGGACAGGGGGGTAGGATGATCGGGTAATATTAGGATTTTATAATCGTCATAGACCGACAGTCCCTCCAGCAGCACAGCCAATACCCGCTGGTCGATTAACTCAATGGCCTTGACCTTGTTGGCAATTTCGCCCCGGTGCCCGCATTCGTCCGGTGCTTCCACATGAACATAAACAAAGTCACAGCCGGCGGCAAGCTCCGTGAGGGCTGCCTGCGCTTTGCCTTCAAAGTTCGTGTCGATATAACCGGTGGCACCTTTGATATCAGGCACATTCATACCTGCACATTTGCCGATGCCTTTGATCAGATCTACGGCGGAAATGGCGGCACCCTTTAAGCCGTACAGGCTTTCAAAGCTCTTTAGCATGGGTTTTGTGCCTTCACCCCAGAACCATGCGGAATTGGCAGGGCGATGACCCTCGGCTATTCTTTTTTGGTTTACAGGGTGGTTTTTTAAAACATCGTAGCTTTCCTTCATGATATGTATCAACGGGGAGGCAGCCTCTGAATCCGATAAATAATCAGTGATTTTTTTATCGGAGATATCGTGGGGCGGTGTGAGGTTCAGTCCTGTTTTCCCGCTTTTCCAGATCAAACAGTGGCGGTAGCTGA
>MKRK01000257.1:2663-4282 GCA_001896915.1 Clostridiales bacterium 43-6 | reverse complement strand
CATGTCGTCGGGGACGGTTTTGCAAAGTCCCAGCTGGGAAACCTTCGACAGCGCATCCATATTCGGCTTGTGTGCCCTTTGCATGGGTGTCATGTCGCTCAGTTCCGGCACGCTTGTGTCCGACATTCCATCGCACAGTAAAACCACGTATTTCATAAAAGTCTTCCTTATTTAAAATATTGTACCCCCGCTTCAAAGAGGAGCTGGTCCTTATGAAACGGAACATTCTGATAACAGTTTTCATTTTTACGCTCGCTGTGTCCCATCTTGCCCAGCACTCTGCCGTCTGGTGAGGTGATGCCCTCAATGGCACAGACAGAACCGTTGGCGTTGTAGGGCATCTCCGGAACAACAGCACCGCTGACATCCACATATTGCGTGGCAATCTGTCCGTTGGAAATGAGCGTGTGCAGGGTTTTTTCGTCCGCTACAAAACGGCCTTCTCCGTGGGAAATGGGGATAGCATGGAGATCACCCGGTTGATTTAACGACAGCCACGGGGATTTTACCGATGTGATTTTGGTATATGCCATCTGGGAGATATGACGACCAATGGTATTGAAGGTCAGGGTGGGATCCTTCACTTCTTGGTCGCGGATTTCACCATACGGAACCAGGCCCAGCTTGATGAGCGCCTGAAAGCCGTTGCAGATTCCCAGCATGAGCCCGTCACGCTGTTTTAACAGTTTCATGACAGCCTCCTTGACCTTGGGATTGCGAAAGGTGGTGGCAATGAATTTCCCCGACCCGTCCGGCTCGTCACCGCCGGAAAAGCCGCCGGGGAGCATGATGATCTGGCTTTCGTCAATTAATTTTACCATTGTGTCAATGGTTTCGATGATATCCTCGGGGCTTAGGTTTTTTACCACTAAAATTTCCGGGATGGCACCTGCCTGACGGAAGGCTCGTGCGGTGTCGTATTCACAGTTGGTCCCTGGGAAAACAGGAATGAGCACCCTCGGCTTTGCAACAGCCGTCAGTGGCTTCAGGGTGCTTTTTTTGGTGTAGAGAGGAATATCCGTCATGACAGCAGAATTGGGTGCGGTGGTGGGGAAGACGGTTTCCAGCTTTTCCGTGAAAGCGTGCAGGGCTTTGTCCATGGGGACGATTTTGTTTGTAAAGCGAAATAACTTGTCGGAGATCGTTGTGCCAAGTATGGTGTATGCGAATCCGTCAAAGTCCGAAATATCATTCGTTTCAATGACAAAGGAGCCGGACTTGGGAGCGAAGAGCGTTGTAAAATCATCGGTGGCGAATGCAATGCCGATTTGGTTTCCGAATGCCATTTTGGCTGCAACAGCAGCCGCTCCGCCTTCCTTGACCACTCCTGCAGAAAGGATTTTGCCTTGACAGGACAGGGAAAAGATATGAGCATATAGTTCTTTTATAGCGTCAAAATCAGGCATGCGTGTATCGTTGTTCACAGGCAGCTCAAGGAAAAGTAGCGTAGAGTCTGCCTTTTTGAGTGCTGCCGAAACTGTGCGGGAGGCTTTGGTTACCGCCACAGCAAAGGAAACGAGGGAGGGGGGAACATCCAGTTCATTGAAGGACCCGGACATGGAATCCTTGCCGCCGATGGAGGGAATCCCCATTTCCATCTGTGCGAGAAAGGAACCCAA
>MKRK01000257.1:2288-2605 GCA_001896915.1 Clostridiales bacterium 43-6 | reverse complement strand
TCCTGAAACGTAAGTCTTGCCGTTGACGGATCGGCACCTACTGCGGCAAGCTTTGACAGACTTTCCATTACCGCAAAGGCAGAACCATGGAAAGGGCTTTCACTTGTCACTTTGGGGATGAAGCCATAACTCATGGCGGTTGCCGTGTCTGTTTTGCCTTCTAGTACAGGGATCTTGGCGACCATTGCTTCTTCCGGTGTCATTTGATACAGACCACCAAAGGGCATCAGCACCGTGCCTGCCCCAATGCTTGCGTCAAACCGCTCAGAAAGGCCCTTTTGGGAAGCGACTTCAAGGCGGTTTAGGTTTACCGTAAA
>MKRK01000257.1:0-2199 GCA_001896915.1 Clostridiales bacterium 43-6 | reverse complement strand
TTAAAAAGTCACGGGAAAGGTTGACGATTTCATCTCCCCGCCAGTTCATGATCAGTCTGTTATCGTCCATAACTGTGGCAACCGGAACAGCCTCCAGATTTTCGCTGCCGGAAAGAGCGATAAACTTATCTACATCACAACGGTTCAATACAACTGCCATTCTTTCCTGGGATTCCGAAATGGCAAGCTCGGTCCCGTCCAGTCCTTCATATTTCTTTGGAACCTGATCAAGGTCAATTCTTAGCGCATCGGCCAGCTCGCCGATGGCAACACACACACCGCCGGCACCAAAATCATTGCAGCGTTTGATCATTCTGGAAACCTCGGGGTTTCGGAACAAACGCTGAATTTTCCGTTCGGTGGGCGGATTGCCCTTTTGCACTTGGGCACCGCAGGTTTCTACAGAATTGGAATCGTGGGCCTTCGAAGAACCTGTTGCACCGCCGCAGCCGTCACGTCCGGTGCGGCCGCCCAACAAAACAATGATATCACCGGGTGAGGGAACCTCTCTGACTACGTTTTCTTTGGGAGAAGCACCGATCACCGCACCGATTTCCATTCTCTTTGCTACATAACCGGCATCATACAGCTCCACGACCTGCCCTGTGGAAAGACCGATCTGATTACCGTAAGAGGAATACCCGTGTGCTGCTCCTACGGTGATTTTACGCTGGGGAAGCTTTGAGGGGAGCGTTTCAGAAAAAGGGACAGTGGGGTCGCCGCTGCCGGTAACACGCATAGCCTGATATACATAAGCACGACCGGAAAGGGGGTCTCGAATGGCACCGCCCAGACAAGTGGCGGCACCGCCGAAGGGTTCTATTTCGGTGGGATGGTTATGGGTTTCATTTTTAAACTGAACCAGCCATTGCTCTGTTTTCCCTTCGATTTCCACGGGTACTTCAATGGAACACGCATTGATTTCATCGGACTCGTCAAGGTCGGGAATCATTCCTCTTTTTTTCAGGGTGCGCATGCCCATGGTTGCGATATCCATGAGCGTTACAGGCTTGTCCCTGTCACCATAAACCTCCTTGCGAGCAGCGAAATATGCTGCCAGTGCCTTTTCGATGACTGCGGAAAGAGGGCTTTGTTCCACCTCGATGTCAGTGAGCACCGTGGAGAAGGTGGTGTGTCTGCAATGATCGGACCAATAAGTGTCGATGACCCGCAGCTCAGTGACGGACGGGTCACGGTTTTCGCTTTTGAAATAGTCACGGCAAAATTGTAAGTCTGCCGCTGTCATGGCAAATTCCATTTCCTTGTGGTAGGCTATGATTTCCTCATCGGTTTTGTCTGTAAAGCCGGTGATTCTCAATATATCTGCGGGAACTTCGCTTGTCATAAGTAAGCTGTGCGGTTTTTCGTTTGATGCCAGTCGGGATTCAACAGGATTTACCACATAGCTTTTAATTTTTATAAACTGTTCCGTGCTGATTGTGCCCTTCAATGCAAACACCTTTGCAGTAGCTACTAAGGGTCGTTCGCCTTCGGTTTGCAGCTGGACGCACTGGGCGGCCGAATCTGCCCGCTGGTCGTATTGACCCGGGAGGTATTCGGTAGCAAAGATACAAAATCCGGGATCCAAGGGCAGTGTTTCTTCAAATACATCGTCCACATTGGGCTCTGAAAAAATCGTGAATTTTGCCCGGTCATATTCGGCGTCACTGAGCCCTTCCACATCATAGCGGTTAAAAAGTCTCAGCACACAATCGGGATTCAAGCCGAGGCTCTCCTTCAAATCGGATAACTGATGCCTGGCTTCAATATCAAAGCCCTGTTTTTTTTCAACAAACAAACGTCTTACCAAACAAAACCCACCTTAATCTTCTGATAGCTTATTTTATCATAAATTGTACTATATTAAAATAGGTAAACTACATAAATTATTTCAGCCTATCCGAAATAAATGCTCTATCTGAACAAAACAAATGACTGCGATGTTGACACCGCAGTCATATTTGTAATTCCTTTATTTTTGATTGATATCGGATATTTTTAAAACTTGCTTTTTCATAATTACCATATCAAAAATGTTGGCTACTCCATCGGCACTTTTGTCTATATTGGCGGCGGTTAATTTTATATCGGTGAGAAGCTTGATTTTCAGAAGATGCTTCTTTAAATGAACCATATCAATTATGTTTATAGAGCCGTCACCATCCAGGTCTCCGTAAAGTAATACGGTATATCGTGCAA
>MKRK01000256.1:2863-5268 GCA_001896915.1 Clostridiales bacterium 43-6 | reverse complement strand
CATAAAGCTGCTTCAGATAATTTTTCTTTGTTTGACAATTTGTTTATTAAATCATTTTTAAACTTCAGAGTCATTCTCACTCTGTCATAGAATACGTCTATGTCAAAATTCGCATTTGTAATAGTTGTAAATAAGTTTAAAGTTACAAGGTTATCAACATCAGCAGAAACTTCTTTCCCTTCGCTTCTCAATCTTGTTGTAATTTCTGACAATCCCTTTGATGTATATACAAGTAAATCCTGCATTCTTGCTGTTTCAGGAGTTTTACCGCAAACGCCTACCTTTGTGCAGCCTGTGCAGCCCGCAGTCTCCTGACATTGATAACAAAACATTGCATTTTCCATTTAACATCCTCCAAAATTTAATTTATTTTTATTTTAATTTAATTGTTTGCTCTTCATGGGTACATAATATATTAAACTCTCTTCATTTTCTGTAACATATGTTACATTTTTAAAAACTTTTTATATTTATTTTTTGATTCCTTTTACAGTGCAATAATGTTGACAGTTCAGAATAATTAATGTATTGTTTAGTTAAACTACATTTAAATATAACAAACAGGAGGAAGTATGGACTTTAAATATGAAAACGACAGAATATATCTTGAGAATGAAAAAGGCGAATGTATTGCGGAAGTAACCTTCCCCAAGGTTTCGGAAAACAAGGTTAATGTTAACCATACATATGTTGACAAGTCTCTGAGAGGTCAAGGGGTGGCCGATAAGCTCCTTACTGCATTGGCTCATGACTTGAAGAAAAACAACAGGAAGGCAGTGGCATCTTGCTCATATGCTGTTGACTGGTTTGAAAAGCATCCCGAATTTGATGATGTATATAAATAAATTTTTTTAAAAAAACTCTTTACAATTAAAATGATATGTGGTATCTTGTGTAAAAGCTAAATATATAAGCGATGACAGGAATCAGTAGGTATAGTTACTTTTTTCAGAGAGTGCATGGTCGGTGAGAATGCACATTAGCCTATGCTGAACACATCTTCGAGCTGATTGATGAACCCCTTCGGGCAGTAGTTTAATCCGGGCACTCGCACCCGTTACAGTGCAAAAGTATGAATGTACTTTATGAGTTTGATGTCGTGAGGCATCAATAAAAAGAGGTGGAACCACGTGACTAATACTCCCGTCCTCTGGCAAGTCCAGAGGGCGGGTTTTGTTATTTTACGCTTATATATCGCCAATAAAATAAAGAGGAGAGAAAACAATGAAAAAATTCAAAGCAATGAAATTATTAGTATTACTACTGACAGTATTGACAATGGCATCAGGGTGTGCCGACAGCAAGACCGCTTCGCCGGGCAAGGAATCCGCAGAAAAAACCTCCTACACTATGGGGCTGGATGATACATTTGCACCCATGGGTTTCAGAGATGAAAAGGGTAATCTTGCGGGATTTGACATTGACCTTGCAAACGAGGCTGCAAAAAGAATGGGCGTAACCATCAACTTCCAGCCCATAGACTGGACTATGAAGGAAACCGAATTAAACGCAGGAAATATTGACTTCATATGGAACGGATACACCATAACAGACAGCAGAAAAGAAAAGGTAAATTTTTCTCAGACTTACCTTGAAAACAGTCAGATAATCGTTGTGCTGGCAGGCTCTGATGTTAAAACAAAAGCTGAGCTTGCAGGAAAAAGTGTTGCTGTACAAGCAGAATCAAGCGCATTGGATGCTGTAAACACAGATCCAGACTTCGTGTCATCTCTGAAGGAGCTGGTTGAATTCTCAACAAACAATGAAGCATTCATGGATGTTGAAGCAGGAAGATCCGAAGCATTGGTTGTTGACGAGGTTCTGGCAAGGTACTACATGAAGCAGAAAGGACAAGAAAAATATCGCGTCCTTGAAGAAAACTTCGGAGATGAAGAATACGCGGTAGGCGTAAGAAAATCTGACACTGAGCTGCTGAAAAAGCTTAATGATGCATTTGACCAGATGAGAAGTGACGGAACATACGAAAAAATTTACGCAAAATGGTTTTCTGAAAATTAATTTACGGATGTGAGGAACATATGGAATCAAAAGTTTTAGAAATGCTTGTACCTATGACATTAGAGGGACTTAAGTCCACCATAGGAGTGTTTGCGGTGACGCTTGCCACATCCTTGCCTCTATCAATCTTAGTCGCAAAGATGAGGATGTCAAGAAATAAAATAGTTTCTTCTTTAACAGGAATCTACATTTATATAATGAGAGGAACGCCGCTGCTTTTACAGCTCATGTTTATTTTCTTCGGATTTGTATTTGTTCCTTACATCGGATATGCGTTCAGCAGGACACAGGCTATATTCATAGCCTTCATACTGAACTATACGGCATACTTTGCCGAAATATTCAGAGGCGGTATAAATTCAATAGATATCGGACAATATGAGGCT
>MKRK01000256.1:984-2761 GCA_001896915.1 Clostridiales bacterium 43-6 | reverse complement strand
TCACTTGTTTATATTTTAGGCGCAAGCGACATTCTAAAGGCCGCGAAATCTGTATCAAACAGATATTCAGCATTCAGCCCATATATATTTGTGGGATTTGTCTATCTCGCAATTACCGCAGTGCTGACCAAGGCTCTGGCTAAAATCGAAAACAAATACAACTATTACAGATAGGAGATTCATATGGTATTGAAGGTTAATAACTTAAGCAAAAGCTTCAACGGACAAAATGTGTTTGAAGACATCTCCTTTTCTGCAGCTGCAGGAGAAATAGTATGTATACGCGGCAAATCGGGAGAAGGTAAGACAACCCTGCTCAGATGCATAAACAATCTTGAATTTCCGGACAGAGGCTCCATAGAAATAAATAGCTTATACTTATATAAGGAAGAAAGCGGACAAGTCAAGCACGCCTCAAAGTCCGAGCTTCAGTCCATACACCAGGAAATAGGGCTTGTTTTTCAGAACTTTAATTTGTTTCCACACATGAACGTAATGGAAAATCTCATTGAAGCCCCTGTATTCTTAAAAAAGATGTCATCGGATAAAGCGAAAGAAAGAGCTCTCGAATTATTAGAACAGCTGGAGCTTGAGGGCAAGGAACACAGCTACCCCTACCAGCTTTCCGGAGGGCAGAAGCAAAGAGTCGCCATAGCACGGGCATGCATGCTCAATCCATCCATTCTTTGCTTTGACGAGCCTACATCGGCTCTGGACGAAAGCACCAGAGGCCAGATTTCAAAAATTATAAGAAAGCTTTCATCACAAGGGATGGCAATAATAATAGTAACTCACGACAATGCATTCGTAGACGAAATCGCAGAAAAAATTATAACACTTTCTGAGGGGAAAGTAACCATAGAAAAAACAAGGAGGCCATAGGCCTCCTTGCTATAATCATTTTTTTATAAGCTATTTACAGGCATCCGTTTGAGAAATCCGGATGGCATACTATCTCAACTTCTTCGTCGTTTATAAGCTTTGCAATATGCTGGTCGATTTCTTCGGGAGTAATATTGGGTGAAAATCTTGCAACAACTGTTCCTTCTCTGTCTATAAGGAATTTTGTGAAGTTCCATCTTATATCATTGTCCTTGATGTCCGGTGTATATTGCTTAAGTTTTTTGTAAAGCTCTGCTGTTTCTTTGTTTCTGTATTCCTCGGCTGTAGTCTTTAAATAATTGTACAGTGGTTCTTCATTTGCTCCGTTTACGTCTATTTTTGAAAATTGCTTGAAATCCACTCCAAAGTTCAATCTGCAGAATCCAACAATCTCTTCGTTTGTACCGGGAGCCTGCTCAAGGAATTGGTTGCTCGGAAAATCCAATATTTCAAATCCGTCAGGCTGATACTTTTCGTACAGCTTTTGCAAGCCGTCATATTGAGGAGTAAAGCCGCAGCCTGTGGCGCCGTTGACTATCAATAACACCTTTCCCTTATATTCTGATAGAGCTACATCCTTGTTTTCTGTATCCTTAACTATAAAATCATATATTTTCATGTAAGCCTCCTATATTTATATAATTAATTATGACTAAATTATACCCCCGCACCAGAATTTTAAGCAAAAATTTTTTTCTTCTCTTTTTAATCATATTTAGAGTTCAGAATATTGCAAGACAGTTTCAGACAATAATCTTTTTAATAACAATTTTGAGAACCGATAAATTACAGATAATTAACAATTATATTGTAATTGTGGCTTTCTTCTTGTTATTACAACTTATTTTACAATCGTCTTGATTGTTATCATTTTAACTTAATGTTAACAAAATGT
>MKRK01000256.1:0-858 GCA_001896915.1 Clostridiales bacterium 43-6 | reverse complement strand
ATGATTTAAAATTTAAAGATTTAAGAAATTTAAATCCAGAAAAAATAGAATGGAATTGTGATAGTTTAGAAAGTATATATTATAATCAAAATTTAGATACGATAGACTATAGAATGGAAGAGTGTGAAAAAAATAATTTTGAATTTTTAGATTTAAGTCATCTTAATTTAAAGGAAATACCTATATTACCTTCTAAAATTACAAAAATAATAAAATATTTATTTTTAAATAACAATAATATCACTACTTTAAAAAATATAGAACAATTCACTAACATACATGTATTAGATATCAGTAATAATTTTTTAACTGAAGTAGACTACTTGCCTAAAAATATTAGAGAATTTTGTTGTAAATACAACTTTATAGTAAAAATTCTTTCTAGTCATAGTTTAAAAATACTTGATTGTACTTCTAATAAATTAGAATATCTAGAGGAGTTTACTAATCTCGAAACTTTAATTTGTTCAGAAAATAATCTCAAATTCTTGGGAGAATATCCTAAACTAAAAAAACTTGTTTGTAAAAATAATAGTTTGGATGAAATAAATTCCTATAAAGAATTAGTTTATCTTGACTGTTCGTTTAATTGTATAACTAAAATTAAGGACTGTCCAAATTTAAAAGATTTATTGTGTAGAAATAATAAATTGATCAGAATTCCGAATCATATGAATTCATTACAATACATTGAAATGTATAATAATAAGTTTTCAAAAATATGCTATTATCCTAACTTAAAAGAATTATATTGTGATATTGATGGTATTGACAAGGTTCCGATTGAGTATAAAAGTAAGATACTTCATTCAAAAGTATATAAAAATAAATATTTAGTTTTAATATTTAAATAACATA
>MKRK01000255.1:4338-5322 GCA_001896915.1 Clostridiales bacterium 43-6 | reverse complement strand
TTTCACCACCGAAATATTTGCTTTTGTTCATGCGGGAGGTGGGGAAATACTGATTGAAGTAGCTGTAGTTTCCATCGTTGACATCGTGATTGCCAGTGATCATGGTGTAGGGAATATTCGCATTGTCAAGAATTTTATAGGCATTGTCCATGCGCTGCCATTGAATGTCGGAGTTCCAGACATTTACGATATCACCTGTGTTGATTAAAAGCTTTGCTTTTTCTTTTGTAACGTTATTGGTAATCCACTGAAATTGATTTGTGATGAGGGGATAATCGGATTCCCGTTCTGCATAGAATTGGGGGTCGGTCGTCCATAGTACACTAAAATCATATTGTCCGTCGGAGGGGATATAGGTGCTTCTGTTTGCAATGGATTCTGTCATACCTCTCCAAAGCAGTAGCGTGATTTTGTTGCCTGTTAAAATATTCTTGTTGTCGATGGATACGTTGATGGAGATGTTTTCGCTGGTATCATAACCGCTTTTTACAAACTGCCATTTATTTGTTGAAGTATTCCTGACATAGACGGAAACTTCACGGTTTGCGTTGCCGCTCCAGGACAGGTTGAATTTTTCAGCTTGCAGTTGATTCTCCGGGATTTTGACCTCATATACCTGATACGGGTTTTTGGTTGTGGAAACGGATGAAATGGAGGCATTGTCTTTTGAGGCGATCTTGGAGAGATTTCCTTCGGTGATGTCTGTTAGCTGATTGGTGTCTGCGGGAATTGCATCGGGCAGGGTTTCTGTTGTTTCACCGCTGTATATTTTATAGTCGGCTGTGTTTGCGGTTGAGACATTATTTTGATAGAATCGTTCGGTGAGGGTTTCGTTGTCATTTTGATTTATTTGTGCGGTGAGGGTTGCGGCGCTATCGTTAATTTCGCTGTTGTTTGCCGGGGACAGGGCAGCAGGCGGGGTTGGCGGCGTGGTATCTGTTACCACAAAGGAGACTGTTGTTTCAAACCCGTCTGCCTTTATGT
>MKRK01000255.1:3560-4281 GCA_001896915.1 Clostridiales bacterium 43-6 | reverse complement strand
GTTGTTGATGCTGTAGGTCAAGGCGGCATCTTTGCTGATATAGCCTTGTACCTCTATGCTGCCGGCTTCTAATGTGTCATTGTTTTTAATATTGGAAATATGGACAACGGTGGATCCGTCTTTGGTTTCTGCGGGGAGAAGAGTGATGATATTGCCATAGATATTATCGGTTCTGAATTTTTCGAAGGCTACTGTATTGGCAGAGTTTTTGATGATGATTTCATCGAGATTTCCTTTGTATGCGCCCGATAAGCCTGTGTTGGAGTATGCGCCCAGGGTGAGGGGGACATCATTGTTCACAGAAGCCGGGATTGAGCCGGTGACATTTGAGGACGCTTTATCTACACCGTCGATGATGAGCCTTAATTTTGTGCCGTCATAGCTGAGGGTGGTGAGATGACTGCCGGCAGAGAGAGGTGCGCTGATGCTGTACTGCTTGTCTGTGAAGATGCGGGCATAGACGGAGCTTCCGTCGCTGCCTAAGAAATAGGCTTCGCCTGCCGCTGTGCCGCCATATAAATCTCTGCCGGCAAAGCAAACCCAGCCACTGATGCTGGAGGGATCTACAATGGCACTCACGGTTAGTCCGGCGGCATTTTGTGCTACATTGCCGTAGGTCAGCTTTGTTGTGCCGTTGAAGGCAAAGCCGGTTCCAATGTTGGCTTTTGTATAGGCTGCTGTTCCTGTTACTATAGCGGTGTTTGCACCTGTGGTATCTTTG
>MKRK01000255.1:3001-3525 GCA_001896915.1 Clostridiales bacterium 43-6 | reverse complement strand
TAAATAGTCGCTTGTATAGACGCTTTGGGTCTGGCTTGGGGAATTTGTGGTACCGAAATACAGCCATACAGCAGTTTGGACACTGCTTTTCACATCGGTTTTCAGCCAGAGATAGCTTTCTGAGGTTTCGTTCCATTCCTCGATTTCGAAGGGAAGCTCTGTTTTGTTGTCCTCGGTGTAGAAGTGGATGGAGTTTTTGTTTTGGACAAGATTGGCAGGGATTTTAATGAGGACGGGTGCGCTTGTGAAGGCTTCCGCATTATCGTTGGTAATTAGAATTTTGACACGTTTGTCACAGTTGCTTTCTGCCCAGTCACTGTTTTGTTCCATTGGCTCGTAGGTCAACAATTGGTCTGTGGCGGAGAGATACATGGCTTTTAGTTTATCAGCGGAGAAGGATTGATTGGAAATTACCAATTCGTCCAGTATGCCTGTCAGATAGCCGTAGTCTCCGTAATAGGAACCCAGTGTCAGTTTGGTTAGGTCGGTGCCGTTGATGAGTGCGCCTGTGGTGGCAAGGCGGC
>MKRK01000255.1:0-2777 GCA_001896915.1 Clostridiales bacterium 43-6 | reverse complement strand
GTCAGGGCTGTAAATCCATCAGCGATAAAGCCGTTCTGATAAAGTACTTGTGATTTTTTTGTGCCGTCAAAGCCGAGACCGTTGCCTGCGATGCCTTCCGCGGCATAGTTGACGTCACGGCAGGTTCCCACATAGGCACTCCCGGTGCTGTCGGTAATGTTGCCGGTGGTTTCTTCAAAATGCTCCACTAATTTATAGTCGGATGAGTAGATGGGTTCGTTCGATTTTGTTCCTCCTTGTTCCATGAAGAGAACCGTATCTTTTCCTGCCTCGACGGAGGGAACATTGACCCAAATGAGACTTTCTCCGCTTGTATCCCATTTCTCAACCTCGTATTTCAGAGAGTCTGTTTCTTTGCCCTGCAGATAAAAATGCAGACTATTTTGGTTTGCGGTTACGTAATTGATCCTGTCAGGGGTTAGTTTTACCAAGACAGGTAGGTTGGTGATATCGGCAGTGTACTGACTGCCTGCAATGGTCATTTTCAGTGTTTTCTCTGCCACTGCACCTACGGTGAAGGGGAGTGAAGCGCAGATGAATGCCGCAACAAGGGCAATGGCAATGATTCTTTTTTTTAATTTCATTTTGTTTCCTCCTATTGTTTCTCTATGCCTATATTTCTTTATTTCAATGATCATACCGGAGTACTGTTAAATGGTTTGTTATATGCGATTAAGTTTTGATTAACATTTTATAAAACAAGCGGCTTTGATGTTTTTCTCGAATTTTATACGTGTCGTTGAATGTCCGCTTCGTATGCATTATTATTAATATAGAAAAATTTGAACGCCTGCAGATGCAGTGCGTTCTTATTTTTTATATATTTTATGGCTAAACCAGCCGGAAGGAGCAAAAACATGTTTGAAGAAACCAATCAAACAAGCATAGCGCAGTCGATGGAGGGTGAGGGAAATGTCGACGGATACCGGGAGGATATCGACTTGATCGATACTGTGGATTCGGGTGAAGATGACGATGTGGAAAATGATGAAATTGAGGATTGCGGTGACGATTTGTTCAGTGAAGACGGGGAGCAAAACCAAGCTGAGCTGGCTGAGGCTGAAGAAAATCCACCGTTTCAGTTAAGTGATCTGGAAATCGTCTATAACGGAAAGACCACCAAGCTCACGGAGTATCCGCCGGAGGTGATACGCACCAATTTCCAGAAGGGATTGAATTATGACCATATCAAGACCGAAAATGCGGCGTTGAAGGCGTCACCTGCAATTTCGCTGTTGCAGGGTGCTGCAAATATGAACGGGATGCCTCTGAATGCTTATATGGAAAGCCTGCAAAACGACGTGGACACGATGGAATATGAGAGTATGCTGCAGCAGGGGTTTTCCTCAGAGGACGCTTACGGGATTGTTCAAAGCAAGCGTAAGGAGCAGAACGAGAGAATGCAAAATGCGTTACATGAAATGGAAAAGACAGAGCAAACGCAGAAGATGTATTTATCCTTTGTACAGCGGTTTCCCGATGTGAAGCCCGAGGAGATTCCCGGGCAGGTTTGGGAGAGGCATTTGCAGGGGGAGGATTTGGTCGGCGCTTATCTGGATTATCAAAACAGACAGCTCAGTGAGAAGCTGCAAATGGTTCATCAGAACAAAGAAAGCAGGAAAAGAGCAATGGGGTCTGCCCTGACGGACGGACCGAATCACAGCGACGGATTTTTGTCGGCTTTGTTCGGCTGATGAAATGTTTGGAAAACAAAAGATGCCGCATGGGAAGGGCGGGCGGTATTGATTCTCAATGCCCTTCAATAAAAAATGTGAAAGAGGGAAAGAGTTTAATATGTCTACATTAAATTTAGTAACGAAATATGCAAAAAACATGGTGGAGAAGTTCAGAGCGACTTCTATTGTGGCCGGAAAGACCTCGGAGGAATTTGATTTCATCGGTGCGGAGACCATTAAGGTGATGACCCCTGTGGTGGCGGACTTGGTGGATTACAGCAGAACCGGCATCAACCGATATGGAAATACCGTTGAAATCGGTGATACTGTTCAGGAAATGAAGGTGACACAGGATAAGGGCTTCAGTGCTTCCATTGATAAGGGCAATGCTTTGCAGCAGGATAATGTGAAAACGCCGGGCAAGATGCTCCGGGAGATTATCGAGACCAAGATTGTCCCGATGACTGACAAGAGAGCGCTACAGAGATATGCGCTCCTGGCCGGCAAGGTTGCCGCTGTAGCGGCTCCCACCAAGAGTACCATCGTAGAAATGCTGATGGATGCTGAGGTTGCTTTCAATGAGGCCGGTGTGCCTTATGAAAACCGTTATTGTGTCATTCGACCCGATGTTTATAAGCTGGTTCGATTGGCTCCGGAGTTTACCGGAACCAATGATTTGGCCAACAAAGCGGTAGAAAAGGGAGTGATCGGTCAGGTTGGTACTTTGAAAATCATTCAGGCTTCTATGTCCAGGCTGCCGGAAAACTGCTATTTCCTATGCTGGCAGAAGAAGAGTGTTATTCTGCCCTTCCAGATCAATGATGCGAAATATAACAATGCACCACAGGGGATTTCCGGTGTGCTTCTGGAAGGACGTGTGGTGTATGATGCTTTTGTGATTGGTACGCTTTCGGCCGGCGTTTATGCGGCGGTTGCCAGCGTGGCTAAGGTTGCAAAGCCGGTTATGACCGCGGGAGGCAACACGGTTACTGTGACTTGTGCGACTGCCGGTGCTACGGTTTTTTATACCCTTGACGGTTCTGATCCCCGTTATTCACCGGATGCAAAAGTATATACCGGTGCGGTTACGCTGACAGAGGG
>MKRK01000254.1:19132-19859 GCA_001896915.1 Clostridiales bacterium 43-6 | reverse complement strand
CTTGCGGACAAATGCATGAAAAATGATGCTATTAACCCGGAACTATACAGTAAATATGAGGTAAAAAGAGGCCTTCGTGATATTAACGGAAAGGGCGTGCTCGCAGGCTTGACCGAAATTTCTGAGGTGCGTTCCTATACAGTTGTGGATAGCGAAATGATCCCTTGCGAAGGAAAGCTATATTATCGAGGTCTTGATATCGAACAGATTGTCGCAGGCTTTATTAAAGACAAGCGGTTCGGATTTGAGGAAGTGACTTATCTTTTGTTATTTGGAGAGATGCCGACTCTCGATGAATTGGATAGTTTTAAAAGTATATTAGCGAATTACCGCACGCTGCCTACCAGTTTTGTACGCGATATTATTATGAAGGCTCCGAGCCAGGATATGATGAACACGCTTGCCCGCAGTGTGTTGACGCTGTATTCCTATGACCGGAATGCAAACGATATATCCGTTCCAAATGTGCTGCGCCAGTCATTACAGCTGGTTGCACTGTTTCCGCTTTTGTCGGTGTACGGCTATCAGGCTTACAGCCACTATCATGACGGACAGAGCCTGTTTATCCATTCGCCGCGTCCGGAGTTGTCTACTGCGGAAAATATCTTGTGCATGCTGCGCTGTGACTGTAGCTATACGGAGCTGGAAGCTAAAATTTTAGATATCGCGCTGGTGCTTCACGCGGAGCATGGGGGCGGTAATAATTCAACTTTTACCAACCGTGTGG
>MKRK01000254.1:18837-19079 GCA_001896915.1 Clostridiales bacterium 43-6 | reverse complement strand
CTGAAAGGACCCAAGCATGGCGGTGCTAACATCAAGGTAGTACAGATGTTTGAGGATATGAAGGCAAATATTTCAGACTGGACCGATGAGGGCCAGGTGACAGATTATTTGACAAAGCTTTTGCACAGGGAGGCGTTTGATAAGGCGGGACTCATTTATGGCATGGGACACGCGGTTTATTCACTCTCGGACCCTCGGGCCAATATCTTCAAAAATTTTGTGGAAAGGCTGTCCGAGGAAAA
>MKRK01000254.1:395-18726 GCA_001896915.1 Clostridiales bacterium 43-6 | reverse complement strand
CAGCGGATTTGTGTATAGCATGCTGGGTCTGCCCCTGGAGCTGTATACCCCCATTTTCGCAGTGGCACGTATCAGCGGCTGGAGCGCCCACCGCATTGAAGAACTCATCAGTGCCGGAAAAATCATCCGCCCGGCCTATAAGAGCGTCGCAAAGCACAAGGAATACACCCCCATCGGAGACAGGTAATATCAGTACACGCAAACACCGATTGCAGTTTTTCTGCAATCGGTGTTTTGTTCTATGTGGGTAAACGCAACACATGATATAAGGAGACGAGGTGTATGCAATACGCTACAAGGTGTACGATCTTACGATGGCTTATTTTAGCCATGCCATGTACCACTTGGCGTCGTTGCGAACCGTTCCGCAGAATCGGTGCGGCAATCCGTTTCCCACTCTGCAACGGGAAACCCCTTATTCTTCGTTATCTCTCATCCCTTTTGTACTCATATACATTGTCGTCGCCATAACCGATATAAACTGCCGCCGTGATTTTTGCGCCCAGACGAAACCCTTCCACAAAGCTTTCTCTTGCCGCCAGGGCTTCTGAATCCATTTGCAGCTCTGTTATTCGGGAAAACTTCTTTTGTTCTTCCGCTCCCATGCAGCTATTCAGCTCGTCGTATATCTGATTGATTTTGTGTTGGCAGACCGCGTATTCCGACCCTTTGTCCACGGGCTTTTCCACCGGATGAATGTTGCCCCAGTATAGTTCCTTGATGATGTTTTCCATATTCTTTTATTTCCTTTCGTTATTGTCGCCTGCCACTTGAAAGAAAATGCAACATATGGTATAGTATTTATGTTGATCATCCTTTCGGTGATTGGCGTTGGGGATTCGGCTTCTTGCTTTCGTTGGGAAGAGCCGTTTCCTTTTTTATTTGTCGAGCTCGTCATAAATCCTGTCAATCCCATTTCGGACAAGGTCGGAGGTTGTCATGTTCAACGCTTCCCTGCATTTTCGGATTTTTTCTTTCGTTTCCTTGTCAACCCGAATGAATATCCTGTCCTTCATGGATGCTTCACCGGACGGCGGACGACCCATCCTTTTTTGCGTCATTTGCTCACCTCACTTTTGTACGCACTAATATAATAACTTATGAGCGCACATATGTCAAGGGTTAATTTGAAATTTATTGAATTCTCTTCTATATCAGTAAAAAAGACACCCATATACAAAACCGTATATGGGTGTCTTGACTCATTAATTCTCGTCGCCGAACAAGGATTTGAATTTATTGAAAAAGCTGTGGCGTTTTTTGTAGTTTGTATCGCTGGTGGTGGCTTCGAATTCCTTGAGGATTTCCTTTTGCTTGTCGCTCAGATCCTTCGGCACCTCAATGACGATTTTTACAAACTCGTCGCCTTTTCCGCCGCCGTGGAGCCGTTGGATTCCCTTGCCCTTGAGCTTGAACTCATCCCCGGGCTGGGTTCCTTCATGCACCGTGAATTTTACCTTGCCGTCCAGGGTGGGAACCGTGATGTCTGCGCCCAACGCCGCCTGGGAAAAGGTGATCGGCACATCACAATGAACATTATAACCCCTCCGCTCAAAAATCGGATGGGGGCGGATGTTGATGTTGATATGCAAATCGCCGGAGGGACCGCCGTTTACACCGGCATCGCCCTGACCGCGAACCTGTAAAATCTGCCCTTCATCAATGCCTGCCGGGATGTTGATTTCCTGATCGTGGGCGCTGCGCACCCGTCCTTTTCCGCCACACGTCCGGCAGGGTTTTTCAATCTTCTTGCCCGTTCCGCCGCACTGGTCACAGACCTTTTGGGTCTGGATGGTGCCGAAGGGCGTTCTTTGTCCCACCCGGATCTGTCCCGAGCCGTTACAGGCGGAACAGGTTTTGGGGCTGGTGCCCTTTTCCGCTCCGCTGCCGGTACAATCGGAACAGGTCTTGATATTGGTCAAATTCAGGGTTTTGGTGCAGCCCTTTGCTGCTTCCTCAAAGGACAGAGTAATGGTGGCCGAGGTGTCGGCACCTCTTCTGGGTGCATTGGGGTTTGCACGCTGGGAACCGAAGCCGCCGCCGAAAAAGCTGGAGAAAATATCACCCAGATCCCCAAAATCTCCTTCAAAGCCGCCGCCAAAGGGACTTCCGCCCCCTGCGCCGTAGTTCGGATCAACACCGGCGTGTCCGAACTGGTCATACCGTCCCCGTTTCTGCTGGTCGGACAATACCTCATAGGCCTCGCTTGCCTCTTTGAACTTTGCTTCGGCTGTGGGATCATCCGCATTGACATCGGGGTGATATTTTTTTGCCGCCTGGCGGTATGCTTTTTTGATTTGTTGTTCATCGGCGCCGCGGTCAACTCCCAGCACCTCATAGTAATCTCGTTTGTCTGCCATTTAATGCACCCTTTTACGGTTTATTTCATGTTTGCCGAACAATTCTATCCATTCTATGTAGCAGCTTCGATCTTTGTACGGCTTTTAATCCTTGATAGGCGGCCGAAAACGGCCGCCTATTCCCACTGGTTCCGGAAAGATTAGAGTTTTTATTTCTTTTCGTCGTTCACATCGGTGAAGTCCGCATCGTATACATTTTCCTTGGGAGCTTCGCCCTGGGGTTCCCCTTGGGCTCCGCCGGCGGCCTGCTGTGCTTCGGCTGCCGCCTTGTAGATTTTTTCACTGACGGCGAAAACAGCTTTTTGCAGTTCTTCCTGCTTTGCTTTGATTGCTTCAATGTCTTCGCCCTTCAACGCTTCCTTCAAGGCTTCCGCCCCGTCGGTGATGGATTTCTTTTCGTCCTCCGAAATTTTGTCGGCATGCTCCTTGAGGGTTTTTTCGCTCTGATATACCATCTGGTCAGCACCGTTTCTGATGTCAATTTCTTCACGGCGTTTTTTATCTTCCGCTGCAAAACGCTCGGATTCCTTCACCGCCGCTTCGATGTCGTCTTTGGACATATTGGTGCTGGAGGTAATGGTGATGGCTTGTTCCTTGCCGGTTCCCAAATCCTTTGCGGAAACGTGAACAATGCCGTTGGCATCTATATTAAAGGTAACCTCGATCTGAGGAATTCCTCTGGGTGCCGGTGCGATACCGTCCAGGTGGAAATTGCCGAGGGTCTTGTTGTCACGGGCAAATTCTCTTTCACCCTGCAGCACGTGAACCTCAACAGAGGTCTGACCGTCTGCCGCAGTGGAGAAAATCTGACTCTTTTTGGTAGGGATCGTGGTGTTGCGCTCAATGACCTTTGTGCTGACGCCGCCCATGGTCTCGATGCCCAGGGAAAGAGGAGTAACGTCCAGCAGTAACAGTCCTTTGACATCGCCGCCCAATACGCCGGCCTGAATCGCTGCACCCACAGCGACACATTCGTCAGGGTTGATGCCCTTGAAGGGTTCTTTTCCCGTGAAGTTTTTGATGGCTTCCACAACAGCCGGAATACGGCTGGAGCCGCCGACCATGAGAACCTTATCAAGCTTATCCGCTGACAAGCCGGAATCCTTCAGCGCCTGACGGACAGGACCCATGGTGCTTTCCACCAAATCTGCTGTCAGCTCGTTGAATTTTGCTCTGGACAATGTCATTTCAAAGTGCTTCGGTCCGTTTGCATCCGCTGTGATGAAGGGCAGATTGATATCCGCAGAGGTTACGCCGGACAGATCGATCTTTGCCTTTTCCGCCGCTTCCTTGATGCGCTGCATTGCCATTTTGTCAGATTTTAAGTCAATGCCGTTTTCTTTTTTAAATTCGCTGACAACATAATCCATCACTCTCTGGTCAAAATCGTCACCGCCCAGACGGTTGTTGCCCGCGGTTGCCAGAACCTCCTGCACGCCGTCACCCATTTCGATGATGGAAACGTCAAAGGTACCGCCGCCGAGGTCATAAACCATAACCTTCTGGTCCTGTTCCTTGTCAATGCCATAAGCCAGTGCAGCCGCTGTCGGCTCGTTGATGATACGCAGAACCTCAAGACCGGCGATTTTGCCTGCGTCCTTGGTCGCCTGTCTTTGTGCATCGGTAAAATAAGCCGGAACGGTGATAACAGCCTGGGAAACCGTACCGCCAAGATAGCTTTCTGCGTCTGTTTTCAGTTTTTGCAGAATGAGCGCCGAAATCTCCTGGGGGGTATAGTTTTTGTCGTCAATTTTGACGGTGTGACCGGTACCCATTTCTCTTTTGATGGATGAAATGGTGCGGTCCGGATTGGTAATGGCCTGGCGTTTTGCCACCTGACCGATCATTCTTTCTCCGGTTTTGCTGAACGCAACCACGGATGGTGTGGTACGTGCGCCTTCAGCGTTTGCGATAACGGTCGGCTCGCCGCCTTCCATGACTGCTACACATGAATTGGTTGTACCTAAGTCGATACCTATGATTTTTCCCATAAAAATTTCCTCCAAAATGATTCTATAAATTTGATTGTTTTAGTTTGCTACAACTACCATGGCGTGACGAAGCACCATGTCTTTGATTTTATAACCCTTCTGATAGACCTGTACCACCGTGTTTTCTCCCACGGTTTCGTCCTCCACATGGTTGACGGCGGAATGATAGACCGGATCAAAGGCTTCTCCTTGGGGGTCGATTTCTTCTAGCCCCATTCCGGTCAGTGCGTCCACCAGTCCTTTGATGGTCATAGCGACGCCCTTTGCATATTCCTCGCCGGTATTTTCGGCGCCGGCCGCCCGTAAGAGATTATCGATGGACGGGATCAGGGATTTGATGGTCTGTCCCTTGACATATTCCGTCAGGGCTTCCCGCTCCCGTTCTGTCCGCTTTTTGTAATTGTCAAATTCCGCTGCGGTGCGAAGCAGCAGGTTTTTTTGCTCCTCCAGCTCCTTTTGTGCCTGTTCCAGCTCTGCACTGCCCTCTGTCTGTGCCTTTGGCTGTTTCACTTCTTTTTCCTCTGTATGCTCTGCCGCCTTTTTGGGCATCGTGTTCATCCTTCCTTATGTTGGGTTCTTTGCAAAAATCATTCGCTCATTCCGACAGGGTTTCTGAAAGTAGTCTGCCGATGCTTTCCGCAAAATATTCAATGCTGGGGATTATATGTTCATAGTCCATTCGATAAGGACCAATCACGCCGATGCTGCCGGTCTCTTTTTTACCGGTATTGTATCTTGCCACCACCAGGCTTGAGGGAACCAGCCCGCTCTTTTCTGTTTCCAGCCCGAGAAAAACCGCAAGCTCCTTGTCGTTCGTATCCAGCAGCGACAAAATCGAACGCCGTTTGTTCAATAATGTAAACAGCTCCTTGGCCCTGTCGCCGGAAAACTCCCGGTGCTGCAGCAAATTCAGCTCACCTTTTAAAAGAAGCTCGGTTTCACAAGCGTCCTTCACCAGTTCATAGATGGTATACAGCATGGGACTGATGATGAGAACGGTGTCGCCGGCGGCGGCCGCCAGGCTTTGCACAAGGGCAGAGGTAAACTCAGAAAGGGGCATATTGTATACCGTTGCTTGCAATAGTTCGGAAAAATGGTCAATTACCGTATCGGTAATGTCAAAATCGCTTCTTGAATTACGGCTTTTTACAATGCCGCTGGAGGTGACCAGCACAATCATTACCGTGCGGCGGTTCAACGTGAAAAAATCTATTTTTTTTATTACGCCGTTCTTGTCGGCGACGGTGGTGGAAATTACCGCACATCGGGTCAGCTCAGACAGGGCGTTCCCTGCTTCGTCCATAAACCGGAAGGGATCATCCACAAAATCCGGCAGCATAGAATCAATATGTCTTTTGTCCTCCTCGGACAACGCGTAGCGGTTCATCAATTTGTCTACATACAACCGATACCCTTCCAATGTGGGAATTCTGCCCGCTGAGGTATGAGGCTGTTCCAACAGTTTCAGCTCCGATAATTCGCTCATCTCGTTACGGATGGTAGCCGAAGATAAATTCATATTTTCCATATCGCAAAGCATCTTAGACCCGACGGGTTCGCCGGTTTCAATATAGTTTTTAACAATCGCCGCTAAAATATTTAACTTTCTTTCATTCAGTGTCATATTTACCAGCTTACCTTTCGCCTCGCTTTGATCTGTTCAAAGCATTCCTTGTGGTTTCTTTCCCGTATGATATTAGCACTCACACTGTTCGAGTGCTAACTGTCTATAATTTACCACTCTGATTTCATTTTGTCAAGGGATAAATTGTGAATTATTTGTTAAGATTCTTGACCTTGCCTGACCTTTGCAGCCAGACAAAAGGATAGATGCATCGGTCCTTGGACCAATGCATCTTGGATTGTCTCCTATTCATAGTAGTAATACGGATCGGTGGTGGGTGCGGGTGTGGTGGTCGGGACATAGGTATTCACATAAATGGTAATCACCGAATCAATACTCACCTGTGACGATGCTTTTGGATCCGTTTTTACAATTGAGTTTGGTGCCATGGTGGAATCGATGATATCCGTCTTGATGATATTATCTTTTGAAAATCCCATTTCCAACAGCGTAATATAGGCATCCTTATAATCCATACCCACCAAGTTCGGCATACCCACGGCATTTGTGCCCATACTGAGCACAAGCTTGATGGTGTCGCCCCGTTTAATGGGGGTTCCTGCCGCCGGCGTTTGTTCTAAAATGGTTCCTCGTTTTTGGTCACTGAACTTTTTATCCACCACTTCAAATTTATATTTGGCACGGAGCTCGATGAGCTGTTTTTCCGGTGAGGTCAGAAAGTCGCTGTATACAAAGCCCTTGAGAGACGGCGCACCTTCCGTGCCAACCTCGGTAGTGGCTCCCGGGTCTGCGGTTTTATAAGTGGTCTCCATGGTGGGTCGTGTGGTTTCCTCGGTGCTGCCTTTACCGGCCTTGTTGCCTGAGATCACAAAATAGATGACAGCGCCGATGAGGACAACCGCAATGCAGGTAAATAAAAGGGAAACAAACATAATACCCTTGGTATTGCGCTTTGACTTTTTCCCCTTCACAGGTTCTTTCTTCACAGCGTTTTTTTGCTGTTGCCGGTTAACCACCGTGGGAGAAGCCGAAAACTCTTCCCGGAAGGTTTCAATATCTCTTGTTCTGTCCTCCGGCAAAATCTGCAACGCGTTGGCCAGTGCCGTCATCACATAAGCCGGCAGGGTTTCTGCAACCGAAGCGGGAATCATCATTTTATCATTGGTAACTCTTGCGGTAGCTTCCGGCGGCGGATTGCCCACCAATACTCTGTAAATGGTGGCGGCCAGCCCGTAAATGTCCGTCCATGGTCCTTGCTGCCCGTCAAAGCCGTATTGTTCAATGGCGGCGAAGCCCTTAAACAGCTCCGGGCTTAAATCCGTTCTTGCGGTACGTACCTCGGCGATACAGAAATCCGTCAGTCTTAGCTTTCCGTCCTTGCCGATGAGCAGTGTTTCCGGGGAAATACCCCGATGAATGATGTCAACGGCGTGCAGCGAGTTTAATGTGGATAACAGCGGCATGAACAGCGGACGGATTTGCTCGAAGGACAGGGTTCCGTTGGTGCGCAGAAGATAATCCCGAAGGGATACCGATTCAATGGTTTCTGAAATATAATAAGCAGTCCCGTTTTCCTCAAAAATATCATAGACCGGTAAAATCGCCGTCAGGTCCCGCATTCTGGCCAGCGCTCTGGCAAGGGACAAAAAGGAAACCAGTCCGTTATTGAAGCTGAATTCACTGCCGGATATCACTCTGATTTTCGCCGACCCCTGTGCCCGTTCAAACAATCCCTCGGGTAAAAACTCCCGGATGCGAACCACCGAATTCTGTTCGCTGTCATAGCCCGTGTAGGTTGCTCCTTCCCCGTTTGCGCTGATGAGCCTGCCGATGATATACCGGTTCTGCAGCTTTTTTCGCATGGGTAGATAGGGATGATCGTTTGGGGTGTTTTCCTCATATCCGCAATGGGGACAATCGCCTGTATTCTCTCTTTCAAACATACAGTTCATACATAAAAGTTCAGAATTTGCCATTTTGGGTATCCGTCCTTTCTGGTCCTATCCAATCTTCCAAAGAAGAAGGAAACGGAGTTTTATGCGGTTTCTATTTCACTGGCCTCTTTCAGGTTCAGTTGTTCAATCGCCTGCTGCCGCAGCTTGAATTTTTGGATCTTGCCGCTGGCGGTTAAGGGAAACTCGGTCATAAAACGAACAAAGCTGGGGGTTTTGTGTCTTGCCATGTTCTCTTTCACATAAGCCTTGACCTCCCCCTCGGTCAGTGCGGCGCCTTCTCTGAGAATGACACAAGCCATGATTTCTTCCCCGTATTGTTTTGAGGGGACGCCGATGACCTGTACATCCTTGATGTTCGGATGATGATACAGAAAATCTTCAATTTCCTTGGGATAGATATTTTCGCCGCCCCGGATGATCATATCCTTCAAACGGCCCGTGATTTTATAATATCCGTTTTCGTCAACGGTTGCGATATCGCCCGTATGTAGCCAGCCGTCCCCGTCGATGGCCAGTGCCGTTGCATCGGGCATGTTATAATACCCTTTCATAATATGATAGCCCCGGGTGCAAAACTCACCCGGCTGGTGGGGACCCAGTGTTTCGCCGGTCACAATATCGATGATTTTGTTTTCGCAGCCGGGCAAATCCCGACCCACGGTGCTGACACGCAGCTCCAAGGCATCGTCCACCGAGGTCATGGTGCAACCCGGGGAGGCTTCGGTTTGTCCGAACACGATGGTGATATCCTGCATGCCCATTTTATCCACCACGTCCCGCATGGTTTTGATGGGACAGGGGGAGCCGGCCATGATGCCGGTGCGCAGCTTCGAAAAACGATAATCGGCAAAATTCTTATGCTCCAGCATGGCAATAAACATGGTGGGAACACCGTGCACCGCAGTGCATTCTTCGTCCTGCAGTGCCGCCATCACCTTGACGGGGCTGTAATATTCAATGGGAACCATAGAGGTGCCGTGGGTGATACATGCCATGATGGCAAGCACCATGCCAAAGCAGTGGAAGAAGGGAACGGTGATACAAAGCTTATCTTTCTCTGTAAACTTCATGTTGTCGCCAATATAGCGGCCGTTGTTTAATATGTTTTTATGGGTCAGCATTACACCCTTGGGGAACCCGGTGGTTCCTGAGGTGTACTGCATGTTGATGACTTCATCACAGTGTAAGGAATTGGTCAGGGCTTTGTATTCCTCGTCGGAAATACATTTCCCCATTTCCTCCAGCACCTTGAAATTCAGCATACCGTCCGGTGTATCCTCGCCGGCATAGAAAATGTTTTTGAGTCTCGGAAGCTTTTCGAGATTTAAATTGTAAGGGTCGGAGGTTTTCAGCTCAGGACAGAGATGATGGATGGTTTCTACGTAATTGTTCTCTTTGAACCCTTCAATCATCACAAGAACCTTGCTGTCCGACTGGTGGAGCAGATATTCCAGCTCTACTATTTTATATGAAGTGTTGACGGTGACAAGAACCGCACCAATTTTGATGGCAGCAAAAAACGTGATGATCCATTCCGGCACATTGGTCGCCCATACCGCAATATGATCGCCTTTTTTCACACCCAGTGAGAGAAATCCCTTTGCTACCCTGTCGCACTCGTCGTTGAATTCTTTCCATGTCCGGCGGTAATCCCGGTCTGTGTATTTGATCGCCTCTTGCCCGCCGAATTCATTTGCCATTTTGTCCATCTGTGCGCCAATCGTGATTTCCCAAAGCGACTGATCCTTCATTTTTTACTCCCCTATTATATCAGAAATTCAGAAATTCTCAATGCTTGTTACAAAACTGTAACCATTTTTTGTATGATTTGACAAAAATAAATATACTAAATATATATACCATAAAACAAATATAAAAACAATAGCGAATTTTTAAACATTCCCTCAGCGAAGAAACAAACAATAACACCCTTTTTCTGCACAAATATCGTTGCGTGAAAAAGGGTGTTATTTTGTCAGCGTTTCCAGCAGCCCCGGGGATTGTCTGCGCCGGGGCTGCTGTTCCATTATTCCTCTTCGGGGCTGTCCCAGTTGTGCCAGACGTCCTGCACATCGTCGTTGTCGTCCAGAAGCTCAAGGAGTTTCTGCATTTTAAGGGTTCCCTCCGCATCCAGCTTGGCGGTGGTGGAGGGAACATATTCCACCTCGGCGGACAAGAAGGAATAGCCCTTTGCCTCCAAGGATTCTCTGACTCCGCCCAGACCGTTCGGGTCGGTGATGACTTCAAACACATCGCCGGAATTCACAAAATCCTCGGCGCCGCTGTCCAATGCCGCCTCCAGCACATTGTCCTCGTTTTTGCCCTCTGCATCAATGATAAGGATACCCTGCCTCTGAAACAGAAACATCACAGAACCGGGCAGACCCAGATTTCCGCCGTATTTGTCAAAATGATGGCGGATATCTGCGGCGGTACGGTTGCGGTTATCGGTCAGGGTTTCCACGATCACAGCGACGCCGCCGGGACCATAGCCTTCATATACAATTTCCTCGTAATTGCTGGTGTCCCCTTCCCCTGCTGCTTTTTTAATGATACGGTCAATATTATCGTTGGGCACATTGTTTGCCTTTGCTTTTGCAATGCAGTCCCTCAGCTTTGTGTTGGATGCCGGGTCGGTGCCGCCACTGCGCACTGCCAGCGTCATTTCACGGCCGATTTTTGTAAAAATCTTCGCTCTGCCTGCGTCCGTCTTTTCTTTTTTTCTTTTGATGGTACTCCATTTTGAGTGTCCCGACATGTTGTTTCCTCCTAAATATGCACATATGCATTCCGATAATACCATAAAACCGCAGGTTTGACAATAGGCCGGCTTGCCACTTATTTGATGGTAAGACCCCGATCGGCAAAAATTTTCTTTGCCCGCTCGATTTCCTCCTCCGTGGGTTCCCGGGTCAGGGTGAGAGTATAGGGAGAATTCATGGCCTCCCATTTGTATTCCCCCATTTTATGAAAGGGCAACAGCTCGATTCTTGAAATACAGCGATAGCCCTTTAAGTAGTCTGCCATCTGCTCAAGCTCCCGGTAATCCATTGTCAAATCAGGCACCAGCACATGGCGGATCCACACCGGCTTGCCGATTTCTTCGCAAAAATCCAGTAGCCGCAGCGCGTGGCGGTTGTCCGCCCCTGTGACTCTTCTGCATAACTCTTCGGAAATCGCCTTGATGTCCAAAATAATCATGTCCGCCGTCTGCACGGCAGGACCGCATTTTGCAAGGGGAACCGCACCGGAGGTATCAATGGCGGTATGAATGCCCTGACGCTTCAGCTCCTTGAGCAGCGCATACACAAATTCATACTGCAAAAGCGGCTCACCGCCCGAAAGGGTGACACCGCCTTTTGCAAGAAAGCTTCCGTATTTTTTTATCTTTTCAACAAGCTCGTTTACCGTATATTCCGTGCCGTCAGCGCTGTCCCAGGTATCGGGGTTGTGACAGTATAAACAACGCAGCGGACAGCCCTGAAAAAACACCACAAAGCGGATACCCGGTCCGTCCAGTGCGCCAAAGGATTCCACGGAATGAATGCGACCCTTAGCGTCCATAGTACACCTCAAAAATCAGAACTTTGAATGGAAGGTGCGGTTGATCACATCCAGCTGCTGTTCTCTGGTCAGCTTGATGAAATTGACCGCATAGCCCGATACCCGAATGGTCAGCTGTGGATACAGCTCCGGATGATCCATGGCATGGAGCAGAATTTCTTTGTTCAGCACATTGACATTGATGTGATGCCCGCCCTCGTTGAAATATCCGTCCATCAGACCCAACAGATTGGTCAGCTTGTCCTCCTCGTTTCTGCCCAGCGCATCCGGAACAATGCTGAAGGTATAAGAAATGCCGTCCTCACAATAGTCATAGGGCAAACGGGCAACGGACATCATGGAAGCGATACAGCCATGGGTGTCCCTGCCGTGCATGGGGTTGGCACCGGGGGCAAAGGGCTCGCCGTGATGGCGGCCGTCGGGAGTGGAGCCGGTGTATTTTCCGTAAATGACATTGGAGGTGATGGTCAGAATCGACATGGTGGGCTTTGCAGATCGATAGGTGCGCTGGCGTGCAACCTTCTGCATAAACATCTTGACCACGTCCACGGCAATGTCGTCCGCTCTCGGGTCATTGTTGCCGAACTTCGGATAATCCCCTTCGATTTTATAATCAACAACGATTTCTCTTTCGTCGCGAATGGGGGTAACCTTGGCATATTTGATAGCAGAAAGAGAATCGGCCACCACAGACAGTCCAGCGATCCCGCAGGCCTGGGTGCGAAGCACCTCGTCATCATGAAGTGCCATCTGAATGCTTTCGTAACAATATTTATCATGCATATAATGAATGACGTTCAAGGTGTTGATATACAGCTTTGACAGCCAGTCACACACATACTCAAACTTTTTCATCACATCGTCATAATCAAGCACGCTGCCCCGAACTCCCAACAATTCCGGAGCGATCTGTTCCCCGGAAATTTCGTCACGTCCGCCGTTGATGGCGTATAATAACGCCTTGGCAAGATTGGCACGGGCGCCGAAATATTGCATCTGCTTGCCGATTCGCATGGCGCTGACACAGCAGGCGATGGCATAATCGTCCCCGAACTTTTTCCGCATCAGCTCGTCGCTCTCATACTGAATGGACGAGGTTTCCACAGACAGCTGCGCACAGTATTTTTTAAAGTTTTCCGGCAGCCGAAAGGACCACAGCACCGTCATGTTCGGTTCCGGCGCGGCACCCAGATTGGTCAGGGTATGCAAAAACCGGTAGGACATTTTGGTGACCATATGTCGTCCGTCGGAGGCAATGCCCCCCAGGGCTTCCGTGACCCATGTGGGATCCCCGGAAAACAATTCATCATAAGACGGGGTGCGCAAAAAGCGGACGAGGCGCAGCTTCATGATGAAATGATCCACCATTTCCTGTATTTCGCTTTCGGTATAGCGTCCTTCCCGTAAATCATTTTCGGCATAGATATCAAGAAAGGTGGAGGTTCTGCCCAGTGACATGGCAGCTCCGTTTTGTTCCTTGATGGCTGCAAGATAAGCAAAATAAAGCCATTGTATGGCTTCCTTGGTATCTTCGGCAGGACGGGAAATATCAAATCCGTAGGAAGCCCCCATTTCCTTCAGCGCAATCAGAGACCGTCTTTGCTCAGACAGCTCCTCTCTTTGACGGATGGCCTCGTCGTCCATGGATTCATAGGTCAGTGATTTGATGGACTGTTCCTTGGCAGCAAGCAAAAAATCCACGCCGTACAAGGGAACACGACGGTAATCACCGATGATGCGTCCTCTGCCGTAGGCATCGGGCAGACCTGTGATGATCCCGGAGCTTCTTGCCTTTCTCATTTCTTCGGTGTACGCGTCAAAGACGCCGTCGTTGTGGGTCTTTCGGTACTTAAATACCTTTTCGATCTCAGGAGAAAGCTTTCTTCCGTATGCTTTCAGTGCGTTTCTGACCAAGCGGATTCCGCCAAAGGGCATCACCGAACGCTTCAGCGCTTCGTCTGTTTGCAGCCCCACGATGGCTTCCAGCTCCTGATCGATATATCCTGCGTTGTGGGAGGTAATGGTAGAAATGACATCGGTATCGATATCATACACGCCCCCCCGGACTCTTTCTTCGTTGATGACGTCCTTTACCTTGTCCCAAAGCTGAACCGTTTTGGAGGACGGCGGCATGAGAAAGCTCTCATCCCCGTCGTATGGGGTGAAATTACGCATGATAAAATCACGCACATCCACAAATCTGTTCCAGCTGCCTTGTTCAAATGCCATTCTTAACCCTTCTATCCTTTCACCTTAATTTTATGTATCAAAACTCACTCAATAACCAAATTCGCCGCTGAGGGTATCGTCGTTAAAGACCCAGTCACGGACAATGATATCCGTATGCTCTGTGGGCGTGTTTCTGATTACAATGCGGTCAATCCCGGCATTGATGATCATACGCTTGCACATGGCACAGGAACTGGCATCCGGGATCAGTTGACCGGTTTTCATGTCTCTGCCCACCAGATACAGCGTGCCGCCGATCATATCGGAGCGGGAGGCGGAAATGATACAATTTGCCTCTGCATGAACCGAGCGGCACATTTCATATCGTTCTCCCCGGGGAATATTCAGGCTTTCTCTGATACAGGTACCCAAATCAATGCAGTTTTTTCTGCCTCTGGGTGCGCCCGAATAACCCGTGGAGACAATCTGGTCAAATTTCACGATAATCGCACCGTAATTGCGACGAAGACACGTCCCTCGTTCCAGCACCGTTTCTGCAATCGACAAATAATAGTTGTCCTTATCTTTCCTTGTCATTGTTCCCAAAGAAACCATCCTTCCACAATATATAGTATTCAATGATAGCCGAACTCATAGATAAGCCATATCTATATATTAAATTATTTGCGGATAATATGCAACCGTTTTTCTCTATTATTTCAGACTTTTCTGTGCTATAATAAACCCAATCAAAAAAGAACGGCTGGCTTTGCTATGAATTTATCCAATATTGGCACCATAAAAGGACTTCTGAACAAATACGGTTTCAGCTTTTCAAAAAAGCTGGGACAGAATTTTCTCATCAACCCCTCTGTCTGTCCCCGGATGGCAAGCGAGTGCGGCGCCGACAGCAGCACCTCCGTCCTGGAAATCGGCCCCGGCATCGGGGTCCTGACGGCAGAGCTTTCCCGGGCTGCCAAAAAGGTGGTCGCCATCGAGCTGGACGAACGGTTAAAACCCGTTCTTTCGGAAACACTAAAGGACTGCGGGAATGTGACCGTTCTCTTTGGCGATGTATTGAAGCTTGATCTGCTGCAAATCATAACAGAGCATTTTAACGGGGAGGATATCGTCCTCTGCGCCAATTTGCCCTATTATATCACTTCCCCGATTCTCATGCATTTATTAGAAAACCGCATCCCTGTAAAATCCATCACCGTTATGGTGCAAAAAGAAGCAGCAGACCGGCTCTGTGCTCCGGTAGGAACACGCCAGTCCGGCTCTGTTACCGTAGCGGTCAACTATTACGCAACCGCCAAAAAGCTGTTTGATGTTTCCCGCGGCTCCTTTTTGCCTGCTCCCAACGTGGACAGCGCCGTCATTAAAATGGATTTGCGTGCCACGCCGCCGGTGGATGTGGCGGATGTTGCCCGATTTTTTAAGATTGTCAGAGCTTCTTTTTCCCAGCGGCGAAAAACCGTCGCCAACTCCCTGTCCTCCGGCTTATCGTTACCGAAGGAAGCGGTTTTGTCGGCCTTGGAAGCCTCCGGCATCCAGCTCACCGCAAGGGCAGAGGAGCTGAGCCTGTCGGATTTTGAAGCGATTTATCATAACCTGTAAGGGGGATCACAATGGAATACATGGACTATAACAGGGACGATGAAACCATAACCCGGGGCAAAAAAATCCGGTCCCGTATTATTGTTGTCGTCAGCTCGGTCTGGATTATTTTCTTTCTGGGTTGGGCAATCTTCCGCTCGCCGCAAACCATCCGGACCGCCTTTCCCACCCAAACAAGCCCCTCTCACAGCTTTTCGGAAAAACAGGACAGAACAGAAAATGAATTTCTCGTTTTCAATGACGCCCTGATGAAATCCACACTGGTGCAGGACATTGATTTTGCCAAAAAATACCCTTATATCGCTGAACTGCTGACACTGGATGACGATCAAATTTCGTCGGCGAAACCTATTTTATATGACCGGGGCGGATATCTTTGTCTGACGATGCTTTATCGTCCCAACATAGATCAGCGGCTCAGGATCATGGATGTGATCGCGATCCCCTATCAAAGCGACGAAAAAACGCTTTCTGTTTCTCTGGGTATTCCCGAGCGGTTTTCCGTGGAATATGACAAAACAAAATACACCATAAAAACAAAAGCTATCAGCAAAAAGCTGTTTCACCTGAATTTTTATAAGTTGGCGGTCAATGTAACCACAAAAGGAACCATCCGCAGCGTGGATGCCACGATCAATCTGAACAGTCCGCTGTTGAAACGTGACGTGAAGGAATCGGTCTATAACACGATTTTAAATCTGAACAACGATAAAAAAGCGGACAATACATTCACTGCCGCTATCAGCGACACGGTTTTAAATAAACGTTACGCCGCCGAAAGCCTGAACGGAAGCAGTTACAAAATGACTGTGAATTTCAATGATTTTGTATATCGGAAGGTGGATAAAATCACCGTGAGCTCCGCCGCTTCTTTGACAGAAAACGCTTCCTTCTCAATCACGGTTAACTGATGGTGTTCCAAGTGTCTTTCCACAACACAGCAATGTGTCGGTGAGGGCAAGAATCATTCCCGATGGCCAAACCTGCTCAAAATCATCTGACAATACCAAGGATATCAACAGCGACTTTCAGTGAGTCGCTGCCTACTCAGGTTGTATCCTGCCACCAAAAACGGTGTTTAACTCAATGTATATCAAAAGGAGTAATTTTAATGAAAAAGTATCATAATCGGGGCGGGTTTATTTTAGTTTTGTCTGTTTCACTATTCTACGCTTTATTTACTTGCTTTGTGGTTTGGGGAATAACGCTTGAAGGATTTTCGAATGGTGCAATACAGTTTCTTATCTTGGAAATCCTGTCGCTTATCCTCGCAATTGCTTTGGTTGTGTTTTTCTTCAGACGTATGTCAAGAAAAACCGCCGCCAAAAATGCTTTTCTTACGCTCCCGGAACAAACCGCACAAGTAAAGGTTGTGTCAAAAAGTAAAAAGACAGTTGGGGACAGGTATTCCACCGGTTCGATTTTTTATATTACTTTCGAAATGCCTGACGGAGACAGAAAAAACTTTCAGGTGATTCATGACAGCTATGCTACCATTGAAAAAGATGATATGGGAACCCTTACCTACAAAGAAGGGGACGGATACAAGTTTTTTGTGCACTTTACGCGTAATGTCGGCAAGGATTGAGCCGTTGTTTTCTATCGCTTTTTGTATATAATCGATTCCAGCACTCCCGCTATATGTAACCTGCTTGTATTTCCCTCAATCAATTTAGGCAGCAACACCCTGGATTGGTGCTGCTGCCTTTTTTACTTTGTGACTTCCCCTTCAAAATATGGAAGCATTTCTGTTAACGTGTCCACAGGGGACTGCTTGGGCAACATTTTTACTGCCACATAAGGCTTTTCGCTGGCGGTTAGCTTAACACGGTTTTTGAGAAGGGCGCCAATGATGGAAACCCGTTGCAAGTCCAGTGTTTTCGGATAAAAATTGAGACTGGTTCCTCTTTGGGCAATTTCTGTTATGCCCGCTCCTGCCGCACGGTTTCGTAATAACGCAAGCTCAATTAAGCCCCTTACTGCCTTCGGCGGTTCCCCGAAACGGTCGATCAATTCATCCAGCACATCTTCTTGATCCTCAGCGCTGCGGATTTCCGCAATGCGGCGATATATAGACAGTCGCTGGGGTAAGCTCTCAATATATTTTACCGGAATATGGGCGTCAATCTGCAAATCAACGGTACATTCCACCTCGCTGACGGGTGCTTCGCCCTTTTCCTCCCGGACCGCATCCGACAGCATTTTTAAATACATATCATAACCCACGGCTTCCAGATGACCGTGCTGTTTTGCCCCTAAAATATTGCCTGCTCCTCTGATTTCAAGATCCCGCATGGCGATTTTAAACCCGGACCCGAACTCCGTAAATTCCCGGATGGCCTCCAGCCTTTTGTAAGCGATATCGGTCAGAATCCTGCCGGTTCGGAAGGTCATATAGGCATAGGCACGCCGGGAGGAGCGACCCACCCGTCCTCTGAGCTGATGGAGCTGGGACAGTCCGAACCGATCGGAATCCTCAATAATCAACGTATTGCAGTTTGACACATCCACGCCGGTTTCGATGATGGTGGTGCAGACAAGTACATTGATTTCCCCGTCGATCAGCCGTTTCCAGACCTCTGAGAGCTCTTCCTCTGACATTTTTCCGTGAGCAACCGCAATGTTTGCGTCCGGCAGATCCGCTTTCAGCCGAGCCGCCACCCGTTCGATAGTTTCCACCCGGTTGTGGATATAATAAGCCTGACCGCCACGGCGCAGCTCTTTTCGGATCGCATCGGTAATGATGCCTCTGTCATACTCCAGAACATAGGTCTGGACCGGGTGTCTGTCTCCGGGAGACTCCTCAATGACAGACATATCCCGAAGCCCTGACATGGCCATGTTCAGGGTTCTGGGGATGGGTGTTGCCGACAGGGTCAGCACATCAATCACAGGGAACAGTTCTTTTAGCCTTTCCTTTTGGGCAACGCCGAACCGCTGCTCCTCGTCAATAATCAGCAATCCCAGATCCCGGAACACAATGTCCTTGGAAATCAGACGATGTGTCCCCACGATGAGATCGATATTACCCCGTTTCAGCTCTCTTAAAATTGCTTCCTGCTGTTGCGTTGTCCGAAAGCGTGAAAT
>MKRK01000254.1:0-365 GCA_001896915.1 Clostridiales bacterium 43-6 | reverse complement strand
TCGTTTTAAAACAGTCTGATAATGCTGCCATGCCAGTATCGTGGTTGGCACCAGCAGCGCACACTGCTTCCCCTCTGCGATGCATTTGAATGCCGCCCGGAGGGCAACCTCGGTTTTTCCAAAGCCCACGTCCCCGCAAAGCAGTCTGTCCATGGGAATTTCTTTTTGCATATCCCGTTTGATTTCCTCGGTACAGCGCAGCTGGTCGTCCGTCTCGTCGTATTCAAACCGCCGTTCAAAATCGCTTTGGAGGTCGGTGTCTTCAGAAAAGGCATAGCCCTTGATTTTCATGCGTTCGGCATAGAGGGCAATCAGCTGCTTTGCCATATCCTTGACGGCTGATTTGACCCTGGCCTTGGTTTTTT
>MKRK01000253.1:3028-5816 GCA_001896915.1 Clostridiales bacterium 43-6 | reverse complement strand
GAGATAAGGAGATTTCAAAACCACCTCTTTGCATGATTAAAGTCAATGATGCTGTTATTTGCCTTTTCGTTTGGGTTGATAACAATGAGATGCTTTTTAGTGCGCAAAACATTGGTAGCATTGTGTTGATTCTACATGACATTGAGGAAGGATTGTATAAATACGTTAACACAGGTGATATGGATGACGTTTTCAGCAGCGGTAAATTAAATTGGGGAGTTTATGAGGATGTCATAAAAAGCGTTCTCCATGTTAAACACATTGATGGAAGATGCAATATCCAGCAGACTGGATATGTATAAATCCAGAAAAAGATGAAGTATTTTAGCTACATTGTTCGACTAAATCACAATAGCAATGGCATGCTGATATGAGCTATTCTTTTATGTGATGAAGATTAATTCAAAACAGATTCAGAGTATGAGAAATTACACTAGTGCTGAAATGACTTGGTAATATCATCTCTGTTATTCGAAATTATAGCTTATAAAAGTACAAGTCACCAGATGCAGATCTACTGACAGGACAAGAAAACATTCTTTTGTTTTTGGGGCACAAATGTACAATAAGAAGCTACATACTTATATAAACCGCTTATATGGGAATCCAGAAGCCTTACAAGGCTTTGTTTTCGATTTGGAATTTTTTGGAGAAGAGCATTTTATTAAGCTGTTAAAAGAAGTTGGCGTTGAGTATTATAGAGAAGTTGCGTCGAAGCATGGTTTACCGAATACTGATATTTATATTGAATTTGTGAATGATAATACTGTAAATGCCCTTGCTACATATTTTGAGACAACCCCGTTAATATGCATCAATATTGGGTGCTTGTTGAATATATTCCACTATTCTTTACTGTTAACAATGCGAAACGACTTTTTCCCTAGTATCGGCGATTTAGAAGAATGCGCAAACACGGTGAAGATATCTGATTATGGGTTTCCGCAGATTTCAAATGGGGAAGCAGGGCTTTGGGAAATTGAATTCTATTCAGGAACAGATGATGTCTCAAGGCAAACTCTGGCAACAATGATAACGTCGATGGCGCATGATTTTTTGGTATTCCACGAATTAGGACATCATATACTCGGACACACTAAATATCTTAGTAAAGTTTACGGAATCACATATCTTCAGGCGCAGAAAAGTGAAAACTTGAATCAAATTGACAATGTGATTATTCAAAGCATGGAAGCCCATGCCGACGTATATGCCATAAATGCGTTGTTGAACAAAATTATTACAGGCTTGGATCTATACTTTAAACTAGATTTCTTAGAAACAAGCTGCGACAAAACGAAAGTAATATTTGAAATGTTTATTACAGCGATATCACTCGTTTTCTTACTACTTGATAATGATGGAATTGATAGTGATAACTTTTCGAGTGCTTACTATCTACCGCGACAATACAGGCTAGACCTAATACTTACATCGTTTAGGGACTATATTGTAAAAAACCATGACAATTGTTTGTCAAAATACTGCATGCAAATTGACGATTTATATCTCACTATTGCACAGATATACCATGAGAATGAGGCGAAAATTGATCAGATGAGAAATCATTCCGGTTTTAATTCTAATGATGAGTTATCGTTTGAGGATAAAGTATCGATATACTACAAAACCCGGATCTTGACTACTTGGGAATTGCTTAAGCGCGATCTTTCAAGTTATGCAATCGTTGAGCTAATTTAGGAACTTCTAATCGTTTATAATCAGGAAAGCTAAATAGATCGTGAAGTTAACACACACCAAAGACACTAGGCGACGAATGCTCGAATCGTGTAAACTTGTATTGATTAATAATGAATATAGTCAGCCAGTTTATTGGCAGACAATCATTATGATAAGCGGCAAGAATGAATTGTACCAAAGATTTAGACAGCATGATGAACTTTATGTTAGGAGTGCCAAGTGAATCTGGACACCAAGGTATGAGTAAATGACGAAACGGTCAAGAATAAGCAGACACAAAAATAGGGCTTTCTAAATTCTGCATCGCGAATTGCTTAGGGCTTAACTGTGAATTAAGATCGTTACTTAGGGATAACGTCTCGCGAGATATAAAACGAAAAAGTACTTATTTAAGCTTGTATTTAGTATTGTGGTATAATATCTATGAATCAATGCATTAATAACCGCTAAACATTGCAGCTGCTCTAAGGGATGCTTATATTCCATTAGAAGCGGTTGGAAGAAATTAAAGGAGTAAATCAATGGAGAATAGCAGGAAATGTGAATGCTGTGGTAAAGAGGCAAAATATACGATTCTTGTTGCGGATACAGATGGAAGGCTTTACTTGCCAAACCAGGTCGTCAGAGCCTGTGATAATGAAACTAGAGAATTGGCATTATGCCATAAATGTATGAGAACGGTCGAGGATAATTTTAGAGCAACAATTGCGTACTTGAAAAACGAGAACAACTAGAATTTCAGCACCTTACATACGCTGAGTCTTAGAAGTAATGCCAGAGCCTCAAATTTACTACACTGATCCTATTACTTTGGCGCCCGGAGGCCAAATAAACACCGGTGTAAAATAACGATTGGTGCATGCATAAGCAAGATTAACATCTCTTATGCATAGAGTCCGTTTAAGCAAACGAAAAGTCTTTACCTCAAGCACTTGCACATTAACATAAACTTCCCCGGTGCACTTCCGCTATACCGAAAAGGATAACACGTTACGATGACCAGCATGTTTCCATCTGGTTGCGGCAGCACCCAATCTGCTGAGTTTTCGAAAATCTGAACATCAGTTATGCTATACGAAACAGTTCG
>MKRK01000253.1:1054-2985 GCA_001896915.1 Clostridiales bacterium 43-6 | reverse complement strand
GATAACGCTCATTCCTTCGTCCCCAGTCAGTGTGCTTTCCGGCATGCACCCAGGGCCGTTTTTGAGTGTCTCTTCGTCAATGCCGTTGTAGATATTTATGCTCTGGTTATGGACAATCAATTGACCAAGAACTTCACCAGCGGTTTTCTCAGGCTTTTCGTCAGACTCAGATGAGTAAGTAAGAGGTTCGTAAGGAAGCGGCGAATTTAAGCCAATCACCTCATCGCTAGATGAATTTAAAGTGGCACCCTCCTCAATATCATCCATGCTTGGAGTACTCGTTAATAACGATGGTTGATTTTGCGATGCGAATGGAATAGGGTCATCATTCTTGGCGTTCACTAATAAGGTTCTCGGCGGATAAAGTACACCTAAAACTGTTCCAAACAAGATCGCTAGTAGCGCAAAGACACATAAAACTACATTTCTCATAAAGTTCCTTTCATACAAAACGCGGGAGGCCAAATGGCCTCCCGCGCAGTTGCTTTAGTGCGTTTGTTTCTTTTTGCGTAGGTTGAAGAAAGCGGCGGAACCAGTCGCAGTAAGCACTGCGCCACCAATCAGGAGCACATCGTCCCACTTGTCAGAATCCAGTCCTAGCTTAACTTCAGGCGTATTGGTTACCGTGATTTCCAATGGATTCTCAGACGTATCGGCAACGTGCAACGTGAATTCTTTTGCCGGAGAAGGAAAAAATCCGCTTGGAACGACGGATTCGACGAGCCGGTACTTTCCCGCAGGCAAACCACACACATATGCTTGTGCATTGCTATCGAGGGTTATCGTCGTTATCGTGCCGGTTGGGGCGTGCCAATAAACGCCATCTTTGAGTATAAATGAAAGTGGAGATGAGGCATCGGTTTCTGCCAAGATTTGGAATGCTGCTCCATTGAGAGGCTTTAGCGTCTTTGCGTGGACTTTACTGATTTTCAGCATGAGGGGCAAATCGGCAATCGTAACATGCGCTTCTGCCGACGAACCGTCGCCACCAACGACAATGGGGGTGGTGCCGACTTCAACAATCTGATCATCGGCATAGGCAAAGCCAGATGGGGCACTTGATTCGTGAATTGTTATCTTGCCGGTGATGTAGCGAATCGTAGCGGATCCATCAACACCAGTCTCCAACTCAGCGATTCCGGTTTCTGAACCGCTGGCAGGTCGATAAGTGCCATCATTTTGGAGAGTCAGTTTGACTAACGCGCCGTTTTCATCCAGTAAACTGAATTTGGTTCCGGATAAAGGCTCGTTCGTCACGGCATTGATCTTTGTGATGGATAAGGATGCCGGCGTGTTCTCGACGGTCATGGTTAAGGGCGCTTCCGTGGAATGAGCAGATGTGATTTCAAACGGGATTTGCGTTAAAGGCGCGTAGCCATCTACCTGTTTTTCGTTCAAGGTATAAGTGCCATGCGGGAGATATCGGATGGTAATCTTGCCGGCTGCGTCTGTCGCAATCGCGGCTGTCATTGTCACTACTTCTTCTGAGTTAACGACGGTGGATGCTGGACGATAGGTTCCATCGAGCATCAAGGCGAATGATATAGCATTACTCGAGGAGTCAAGAAGTGTGAAAGAAACCCCTGAAAGTGGCTCACGAGTGTCAGCGTTAATCTTTGTCAGACTGAACTCAGCCGGACAATTTTCGACGGATACCGTTGCAGGAGTTTCTTCCGTGTTTGCGTTGCTTACCGTAACCGCGATTGGAGTATGTTGGCTATAGCCGTCGAATTTCTGCTCAACCAGTTGATATTCTCCTGCGGGGATATGGGTGACCAATATCTTCCCGTTCGTATCGGATTTGACGAATTCGCTCCCGTTGGCTGTGACTATATAGCGGCCATCCTCCTGTTGGGTGAATTTGAGTGGAACGCCGGAATGATCTAGAACCTTGAAAAATACGTTCGCCAAGGGTCTGCCATCGAGTTTAT
>MKRK01000253.1:633-978 GCA_001896915.1 Clostridiales bacterium 43-6 | reverse complement strand
AGTGACGGAGAATTCCTGCGCGGCGGTTGGCGCGAATCCGGAGTGCTGTTGTTCTTCAAGAATATACATGCCGACAGGGATGTAGAGAATCTTTGCCTTTCCGTTACCTCCTGTTTTGAATGAATCTGCGCCGCTTTTGGTAACGTGATAGGTTTCATTGTCTTGTGAAACAAAGCGAAGATAGGTACCCTCCGCATCCTTAATGCGAAACACCACGCTCTCAAGCGGCGATTTATCCGATGCATCCACCTTGTCCAGCAACATTGCGAGCGGCTCGTTTTTGATGGTCACCGTGGCGGGGGAGGTGTAGGAGTTGTAGCTGCCGACAACGGCGGTTATAGTTTC
>MKRK01000253.1:0-295 GCA_001896915.1 Clostridiales bacterium 43-6 | reverse complement strand
ACTGGTGCGATCAACGCAACGCCATTTTGCGTTGTGAAGGTAGTGCCGCCGGAGTCGTCTGGTGAATAAACCCCGTCCGAGATTTTGCGCAGCTTGATCAACGTTTCATCAGAATACAGGCTGAACTGTGCGCCATCTATCGGATCGCCTGTCAGTGCGTCGAGTTTCGTGAAACGGATTGTTAAAGGCGAGTCCGCCATAGTGACGGTAGCTGGAGAGGTAGGGGAATGACCAGCGTTTACCTGCACGCTTTGAGCGGCTGCTTTTGTGTACCCTGCTGGTGCTGTGACCTCTT
>MKRK01000252.1:1548-8119 GCA_001896915.1 Clostridiales bacterium 43-6 | reverse complement strand
CTGCTTATAATGTGGTGAAAGGCAATTCCCAGGCACTGCGGACACCCTCCTACATATCCAAAGGCTATGTTCCGTCTGAGGAGTTTCCGGCTTCTGCACAAAACGGTGTGAAATATACCGGCAGATTCAGGGCAGGTTCCGCCACGGCTGCCTTTGCCTACAATGACTGGGCGATTGCTCAAATCGCAAAGGGGCTTGGCTATACTGCGGATTATAACACCTTTCTTGGTCGTTCACGAAACTGGCAGAATATCTGGAACCCGGAGCAACACACCTCCCTGGCATGGGAAACAAAGGACTATGCCGGGTTCTTGATGAACAGAAAAAGTGATGGCAGCTTTGTGACCGGCGCCAATACCACCGGTTCGGATAAATACTTTTATGAAGCAAACATGCATGAGGGTTCCTATACCAACACCTACGATATGGCGACCCTGATTTCGCTGATGGGCGGCAGGGAACAATATGTCGAACGACTGGAATATGCCTTTGATAAGCCTTGCTACAAAGCACCCTACTGGAACACTGGCAGCCTGATCAACTTTACGAATGAGCCGGCATTTCAAATTCCCTGGACCTTTGCCACTCCAGAGGTAGGAAGACCGGATTTGGCATCCAAATGGGCCAATGAGTTTTATAAGAAATACACCGACACCACTTATCCCGGCGACGAAGACAACGGTGCCATGTCCTCCATGTATATTTTCTTAAACTCCGGTTTTATGCCCTTCTCCTGTACCAACAATTATTATCTGCACGGTGCAAGACTGCCTGAGATCACATATAATCTGGCAGGCAACAAGCAGTTTACCATCATCGGCAACAATACGGGTGCCAATAATTTCTATGTCCAGTCCGCCACGTTGAACGGTCAGCCCTTGAACCGTTCCTACATCACCTATGATGAAATCAAAAATGGCGGGACATTGGTATTTAACATGGGAAGCGCACCGTCCTCATGGGCACAGGATCCCACTGCAACCACTTCAGCCTCCTCATCACAGGCGGCTTCCTCAACCTCTTCCACAGTAACTTCAATTACTACAACTGCGTCAACTCCATCCACCGCTGCCAATACCGGTTCTACAAGAGTTGTATATGACTGGGAAGCTCAGAACGGAAAAACAGGAAAAGGGATTTCAGGTTTGGACAACGGAGATACTTCCATATGGAATACAAGCTTTTTGGCAACAGCAATTCCGAATTCAGCGCCGGGAAGTACGGTGGGTCTCAAAGGTACCTGGGCGGTTACCTATTCGGATAAAACTCAGTTTCATATCACCTTACCCGCGGGATGGGCAACCGATACAACCGGGTTGAAGCTGTGGCTTGGAACCAGCAGGGCTTCCCAAACTGCTGAAGTCAGATTCAGTAACGGGATTCAGTATAGCTTAAATGTTACTTCGACAGGTGGCTGGTACAATGTCAATTGGGCAGATAAAAATAAAACCGCAGAAGATCTCGCCACGGCAACTACGGTAAGCATCTGGTTTTATCAAACGACCAGCGGCGATATTGCTTATCTTGACGATATCATTGCCACATTGAGTACAAGCAACACGACATTGACAACGATAACCACACCGACTACAACTTCAACAACAACCGCCACAACAACGACCTCGATGACGGTTCCGACAACCACGACAGCAACCACAACGACAACTGTCACTACCACGCAATCAACTTCGCTATCTACCGCATTGTCACAACAGACCACGACAGACTTGACCACATCTGACCATAAATACACGATTCCTTATCAAACCAACAATGGGCTTTTGTGGGGGATCAATCACAGAGGAAATGATGCAGCAGTATTCCGAAGTTCCTTTCAACCTCAGTCGGGCATAGAGATTCGACTCTATGACAAGAAAGGAAACCTGAACAGGGATGGGTCTGTCGGCACCAGCACCAAGGTGCAAATTTATGAAAATGATGCTCAAATCAGCGAGTATACAGTGATTTTATACGGCGATGTGGACAGTGACGGCAAAATTACTGCCATTGATATGCTGAAAATTAAGAAAAAGCTACTCAAAATGCCGCTTACATTGAATGAATATGAAGCCATAGCAGCGGATTGCAGTGTGCAAAAGGATGGCAGTATTGATGTCTTCGATTTGCTGGCAATGAAGAGACACTTACTGAAAATAGAGTTTATCAACCAAAACTAAAGAAATAACAAGAGCAGGTTTTTTATGTATCAGCATAAAAACCCTGCTCTTGTTTTGTCAAAGACCTTGACGATTTTTTTGGAACAGCAGAGCAGTGAATAAAAGAAATATCCATAGGAAGAATCAATGTTTAAATGCTACACATACAAAAAGTAATTACAGTTTTGTAACTAATATTGACATATAAAATTTTGTAATCTATACTGTTGGTAAATAATTCAACAAAAAATCTGTTTTTAATCATGAAAGGAATAATTAATATGAATAGAGCATTTGCCAGTGTCGTTTTAGTTGTTAGTATGGTTTTTAATCTGCTTTTTATGGGAGGAATACAAGTAAGCGCTGAAAATATTAAGTTGTATGTGACACATTCTGTTGTGAATAACTTAACATTAGAAATTAATATGATGGCCGCTGCCGAGGGTATTACACCAGCTAACATAACGGATATTGTGATCAATGGTGATGCTGATTTTAGCTTAGCTGATAGCACATATATCGCCAACATGTCAAGATATAACTTGCTGAGCAACATTGATATATCGCAATGTACAGGTTTGACTGAAGTTAGAGATAATATGTTTATAGGTTGTGTAAAATTAAACACCATCTGCATACCCGGTTATGCTAAGAAAATCGGAGTTCAAGCTTTTAAAAATTGTGCAAATCTGACAACGGTTAATCTGCAGGATGGCATTGAAATAATCAACGAGGGTGCATTTGCTGGTGCCACAAGTTTAAAAAAAATAAATTTGCCTGACAGCATAAAGGCTTTAAATTCCTCTGCGTTTTCATACTGCACAAGTCTTGAAAGTATTTCCATGCCCAATCAATTGGACCAGGTCACCAGTTATTTGTTTCAGAATTGTTCTTCATTAAAAACTGTTATCATCCCAGAGGGTGTAAAAGATATCACTGCTTCTGCCTTTATGGATTGTGCCAGTTTGGAATCGATTCAATTGCCCACAACTATTGTTACAATCTTTGATTACGCGTTTTATAACTGTTCTTCCCTCAAAAATATAAACTTACCATCAACAACGCCATACATTGGGGAGAAAGCGTTCTACAATTGCGGTTTTGAAAATATAAGTATCCCAAAAGCGAACATAGAGAGAGAATCATTTGCTTCGTGCAAGAATCTTACGGACGTTGTGTTTTTAGAAGGCAGTGTAAATACCGGAATAAGTACGTTCAATGATTGTATAAAGCTTAAAAACATAACCTTTCCGACGAGCTTTGTTACAATAGGAGCAGGTGCTTTTTCCGGATGTATCAGCATTACAGATTTTACAATTCCAAGCAACATAACAACCATTGGTTACGGCGCTTTCTCTCGATGCACCGGGATAACTAGCTTTTATGTACCAAACACGGTAACAAACATAGACGGTGGATTTTTATCTTATTGTACAAATTTGAAGGGCGTTACTTTACCCAATCACTTAACAACAATCCCCGAAGGAATGTTTCGTGGTTGTATTGGCTTGTCCGAATATACAATCTCACGGAATATAACAGCTATCGGTAAATACGCATTTATCGGATGTACTGGTTTGACAGGTATTGAAATACCTGACACTGTGATAAGCATAGGAGATTATGCTTTTTCGGGATGTACTGGATTAACCAGTGTGGTTCAGCCAAGCAGCAAAACAATGGGCATAGGAATATTTTCTGGATGCACTCAAATAGAGAATGTCACGTTTTCTGACAATGCAACACCAATATCAAATTATGAGTTTGAAAATTGCACAGGCCTTACGGAAATAATAAGTCCGTACAATATTAAAAGCATAGGAGACTATGCTTTCTCCGGATGCTATAATTTGACAAGTGTATCGTTAGAGGGAAATGATATAAGCATAGGGAAATACGCATTCTTAAATTGCATAAGAATTACCAACTTGAAATTACCGGAAACGGCTACTTCCATTTCAGAGTGTGCATTTATGAGCTGTGCAGGGCTGACAGATGTAAAGCTCCCTAACGGTTTGACAAGTCTTGCTGCTGGGGTATTCAGTAATTGTGCTAATTTGAAGAATGTTGCAATGCCTGATAGTATAAAAACCATCGAAAATGGTTCTTTCATAGGATCCTTTGGCGGTGCATTTGAGAAATGCACATCACTCATTAATGTTGAATTCTCGGACAATTTAATATCCATTGGTGATTATTCTTTTGTTGGGTGTAGCTCTCTTGGGAAAATTGATCTGCCAAGGAGTGTGACCACGCTTGGCAAGGCAGCGTTTGCTCGATGTTCTTCCCTGACTGATGTCAAAATACCGGAAAGCGTTACTTCGTTTGGCACGGACTGCTTTACAGCCGATATGAATATTAAGAACTTTACTGTTTTGTGGATGAATGCACCCGCAGATGCGAAAATAACTTCTGTTTTATCGAGTGTCCCGATGTCCGCTAATGTACTAGTACCATTTGGCTCTCACGGCTATGATGTATCGCCGTGGAAAGCAAGGAATGTTATCTCGACAAATTTTATTTTTAAAGGGGGATATATCCGGGATTTTGGTGTAAGGATTGGTTGTGTTGAGTTTAATTCAGGAATTCAAACATCTTCCGTAGTTTCAATAATCGGTCGAGATGGGGTAACTCCGATAACTGATACGGAAACAAAAATTGGTACAGGGATAAAAGTGATTTTCACCAACGGAAATGTTTCATCAATGTATCATGTGATTTTATACGGCGATGTGGACAGTGACGGCAAAATTACTGCCATTGATATGCTGAAAATTAAGAAAAAGCTACTCAAAATGCCGCTTACATTGAATGAATATGAAGCCATAGCAGCGGATTGCAGTGTGCAAAAGGATGGCAGTATTGATGTCTTCGATTTGCTGGCAATGAAGAGACACTTACTGAAAATAGAGTTTATCAACCAAAACTAAAGAAATAACAAGAGCAGGTTTTTTATGTATCAGCATAAAAAACCTGCTCTTGTTTTGTCAAAGACCCTGACGATTTTTTTGGAACAGCAGAGCAGTGAATAAAAGAAATATCAATAGGAGGAATCAATGTTTCATGAGATATAACACAAAATGAGCATATCCGATATTCCCTTTTGTGGCTGGGATTGTCCCACCAAAAGGGTGTATCTGATTATGCTCATTTTAGTATGCGTCTGCTACCCAAGCAATGTATCGCTATGACTTCGCATGCATGCAGTGTCAAAAAGATGGATCGTCAAACTTATTTACACAAGGTTTTATATTCCTTTGGCGTGATACCCGTCCGGCTCACAAAGGCTTTGTAAAAGTTCGGATAATCTTTAAAGCCGCAAAGCTTACTTGCCTCAATGGCGGTATAGCCCTCCCGCAGCAATCTTTTCGCATTGATAATCCGTTTAGAAACGATGTATTCATAAATAGTGGAATGGGTGTGGTTTTTAAATTTACGAAGCAGATGGTATTTGCTGATATAAAAGGTCTGTGCCAAAAAGTCAAGCCCCAAATCCTCATTGATATGATCGTTGATATAGGTGATGACCTTGGAAATCAGGTCTGTTTTTTGTCCTTGTTTGCTATGGTTTTTGTTTGACAAGACATTTTGTATAAACGAAATCACAATATTGGTTGAATAGGACCGGATCAAAAGCTCTTTCCCAAAATCATCGCCGGCTGTGATTGTCATTAGTTTATTCAATTGCCCAATCAGCTCATCGAAGTCATCTTTCTCAAAATGAATGAGATGATTTTGCTTTGCAATTTCATCCAGCTTTTCTATCAAGGGACAGGCAGTGGTTTCCAATAGCTTCAGATACTCAATACGGATATAAAAAATGATTCGCTCATAATCCCGCGCCTGATTTTGCATATCGATACGATGCATATCACCCGGAGGGATCAGCAATACATCCCCCGGCACCAGTTCATAGATATTCTCCTCAATGTAATATTTGGCATTTCCATTTAAAAAAATATAAATTTCATACAAATCATGACTCTCGAAACTTTTCTCAAGATATGGTTTTATACGATGGAGAACCTGTATGTCCTCCAGTGGGAGATTGATAATTGTTACATTTTTGTTGTTGTCACTCACACCATTCACCTCAAATATTATAATACAGCAATTTTGATTAGTTTTCAAGCAATTAATACAATTTTATTTGTATAATATAACTGATAAAATAAAATTGATTTATGGAGAATGGGAAAGGTTTATGTAAAAAGGAAGAGGAAATATAAAATTGGGAGGTGCTGGAGTTATTGTTGGATAAATTGTTGCAGTCATGCAACGATAAAAAGACAAACCTTAACAATACCCGTGAACAACAGCGTTTTTTTGCAATATGATTTGGTCAAAGAAAAAATGGAGGGTTATTATGAGGAACGAGAGAAAAAAATTTTTAAGCATCATCATTGTTTTTGCGA
>MKRK01000252.1:0-1422 GCA_001896915.1 Clostridiales bacterium 43-6 | reverse complement strand
CCCAGCCCGGAAACCAAAGGAACTTCCGGAACAGCAAACGGCGGATATATCTCAGGAAATTCCGTCATCGGTTTTGGTCAAATTTATGCTCAGGGAACCGGCGGAGAAAAATCTTATGGCAATTTCCTTCTATCTCCCCAAACCGGGGCAATTCAAACAACTGACTCCGGTCATTCTTCGGCCATTTCGGCACAAACCGCAAAACCCAATTATCATGCACTGACACTGAACAGCTACGGCATCAAAGCCGAAGTGACCCCCACTCAAAACGCGGCATTGTATCGGTTCACTTATCCCGCCAACAGCAGCTCCTCCATCGTGCTGGATGCCAGCAGAAAAATTGCCGGTGATGTTGCTATGAAGTCCGGATCTGTTAATATTGATACAACCAATAAATTGATTACAGGTGGCGGAACATTTCACAAAAACTGGAATGATCAGAATCATGGAGATCCCAGCGATCCCAACTGGTATTACGGAACGGAAATGGATTTTCCGCTGTATTTCGCTATGAAATATGATAAAACACCTTCTGAGATCGGCGTCTGGCAGGATGGCTCCTTGCAAAACGGGGTCTTAAGTAAGACCGTCGGCGGCAGCACGGAAAACACCTCCCACATGGGTGCGTATTTGAAATTTGCCACCACTGCCAATGAAGTGGTAAATGTAAAGATTGCCATCTCCTTTGACAGTGCCGCCAAAGCGACAACCTTATTGAACAGCCAAATCCCCGCATGGGATTTTGACGCAGTCAGAACAGCAGGCGCCAATGCCTGGAACCAGGCACTGGGTAAAATCGAGCTGGGCAGCAGCATTTCTGCCGCAGAAAAAACAAGATTTTACACGGCCATGTATCATGCCAATGTTCAACCCCGTAACCGTGTTTCCGATCATGGCAACTGGGATGATTACTATACCATTTGGGATTCATGGAAATCCGAATTCCCGCTTCTGAACCTGATTGCCCCTGAGGTAGTCGCTCAAAACATCAATTCCTTCATCAACCGATATAACGAAAGCGGGTATATCACCGACGCGTATATCGGCGGACTGGAATGGAACGTGGGGCAAGGCGGCAATGATATCGAAAACATCATAGCCGACGCCTATATGAAGGGCATATCGGGAGTCAACTGGACGACGGCTTATAATGTCATAAAGGGAGATTCCCAGGCTCTGCGGACACCATCTTATATCACCAAGGGATATGCACCGGCAGAAGAATTTCCACCGTCAGGACAAAACGGTATAAAATACTCCGGCAGGTTTAGATCAGGCTCTGCCACCGCTGCTTTTGCCTATAACGATTGGGCGGTTGCGCAAATGGCCAAAGGTCTTGGCTACACCAGTGATTATAATACGTATCTGGCCCGTTCAAATAACTGGAAGAATATATGGAATCCAAACCAACATACAACCTTG
>MKRK01000251.1 GCA_001896915.1 Clostridiales bacterium 43-6 | reverse complement strand
ACTTAACTTGACAATCAGTTTGAATAATTACAGTCAAACAATAAATGCTAAAAACTGGTGTGTTTATGTAATACCAACATCCAATCCGGATGGTATCCTTTATACCGGGGGACCTCTTACCGGTGATAGTAATGGGAAAGGAAGGCATACAACAACAATGCTCAAAAATGGTGTAATTTATAGTGGAGCAAATGATCATGTCGATTTGAATCGGTGTTTTCCGTATAATGTAAGTGGTGGGTTTGCGCAAAATACAGGGAGATATCAGACGGGTCCCAATGCTATGATGGCAAGAGAGGCGCTGGCACTCAATGATTTAATACAAAAATGTAAAAATAAAAGTGGAAGGAAGATATTTATTGATAATCATGGATGGCTACAGCAAATTTTTACAAATTCAGAGCCGCTAAGATCAAAATTCAGATTAAAATTTAATAGTGGTAAATTTGCAAATAAAAACACATTAGAAGATAATGCAATAGGTTTTGTTTCCAGATGGGCGAATGTGAATGGTTATGAATCTTGTTTATTTGAATTCCCCGTAGATGTGGCAAAATGGGGGGACATAAAGGCAAAAGGCTATGAAACAAAATATATCGATGTTATAAAAGATATAATAAATAATATGGCGAGATAATACTTAATCGCTATTAAAATAGTATTTCTATTGCTAGTAAAAATGCATTACATAACGATACAATGGGAGGACAAAACCGTCCCATTGTATCGTTAGAATAATATTAATTGATGGAGGAAAAAATGAAAAGAATAGCATATGTAACAGGCGCTATATGCATAGTTTTAATTTTAGTTATCATATTTTCAGTCTACAATCAAAATAAAAATTCATATAAAACGCCAACACAGAAGACAGAAGTAAAGCTGACAACACAGACAATAGAAGAAAAATCGACACAAATGGTAACCACGAATTTGTCGGATAAAAAATTAAACGAGTATATGGCGAATAATTATTTAGGTAGCGGGATTGTATGCAAAAAAGATAATTATCAATATACAGCACTGAAGCAAATATATTATCAAAAGCCGGGAAGTGATAGGCTGGAATCTCTTATTTCTTCGGCGAATCCTGATATTAGATATAGAAATATTACAATTAATGATGATTGGATCTATTATATCGAATATAAACCTGATTGGAGCGAACCATCGATCTTATACAAAACCAAATTGGATGGTTCAAAAAGAAGCTTAGTCTGTGAAAATATATACACATATATTCTGTATAATGGTTATATCTATTATGTAACCAATACTGACTATAGCTTATGTCGGATTGGTGTTGATGGCAATAATAAGATGACACTAATAGATGGTGAGAAAGGAGAAAAACCTGTTTCTAAATTTTATATAGAAAATGATAGGATATATTTAAGCATGGGCAATGATGAATATGTTTCTTATATAAATTTAGACGGTACAAATCTAACAAAAACAAAACTTGAAATCGGGTATATAAACGCGGGTTGGATATATTATACAAAAAGCATAAACAATACTCCTTATGCCAATATTTGTCGGCAAAATATACAAAGTGGAAAATCAGAATTGTTGATTGAAAAAGTTAGTGGGAGTGGTAGATTTAACTTATTTAATAACAATATATATTATTCATTTGAAGGCTTTGAAAAGTATGTTTTCTATGATATATATTGTTATAATATCGACAATAAGACCAGTAAATTGATATATAAAGGATCCTCTGTTTCTTATATAGAAGCAATTGATATAACGGATGACTATATATATTTGACCGGTCAGGACTTCGAATCACATTATATCGATACTGTTAGAATTTCACTCAAAGAAACCAAAAAACAAGAGCGCTTTGATGAGAAAAAAATGAAATGGGTAACATCAACTGAAAAAATACAAGAATAATTGAGAAGCACGGGGACGAAGCATTTGCTTGACACCACCCCCGGGGTAGTATCTACCCCGGGGGTGGTTTTTATGTGCAGAACGGCAGACAGCTGAACACCGTGGGAATCGGTTCGGCAACGCCAACTGTGTCCTATTCCTATGATGAAAAAGGCTACCGTGTCACCAAAACCGCGGGGGCAGTCACCACCCGATACACATGGATTGACGACCTGATCACCTCATCGGACAACGGCACAGAAAAGCTGCATTTCTTCTACGATAAAAACGGCAGGCTCACCGCGTTTTTATCCGGCGGAACGATGTATTATTATCTGTATAATGTACAAGGCATCATCACAGGAATTCTTGACTATACCGGCACCCTTGTGGTAAACTATTCCTATGATGCATGGGGCAACATCGGTAAGATCACCGACGGGGAAGGCACAGACAAAACTGCGGACGGGGCGTTTCTCGGTAATGTGAACCCCTTCCGATACAAAGGATATTATTACGACAACGAAACCGGCTTCTATTATCTCCAAAGCCGGTACTATGACCCGACAACAGGCAGGTTCCTCAATGCGGATGATACAGATATGCTGAAGGGGAAGGATACGGAGTTATTAGCCAAAAACCTCTTTGCTTACTGCGAAAACAACCCGGTCATGGAAAGCGACCCGAGCGGTTACGACTTGTATTATGCGTATCCGGGATATATCATGTCTGTCGGAAATATTCAGAACAAACGCGCGGATGTAATGAAAGTTCAGATATACCTGAATAATGATAGAGGAGTGATAGGATATCATGAAGGACTATGTGTATTGAATTGGAAGATACCAAAAAGAACCATAATAAGTGGGACTTATGACTCGAGAACGGAATCTATCGTATCGGTGTTTCAAGGGATACTAGGACTTGGTGAAAACAGGGGGAAGGTTGACAGAGCAACTTGGTATAGCTTGTTCCAAAAGGATCAGAATTGGTTTCCGCCACAGGCTGACGGACTGGTGAATGGAACTGCATACTATATTCAGAATAAAAAAAGCGGAGCGTATCTTGATGTATTGAGGAATGAAACACAGGATTCTGCAACGGTCGGTCAGTATGCATATACCGGTCTGCAGAATCAAATATGGAAAATAGTCTGGTATCCGAAGGATGGGCTATACACACTGAACCCGATGCATGCACCTACAAAGCATTTGGACATTAATGATGAAAGAAGAACGGGAAACGCCGTAATCGGTATCTATGGGGATAATCCTGAAAGCAAATATCCATGGCCGTTTTCGTTTTGGAGTATTTGTAAGGTCGGGGAGAATACATATTCCATTTTGTCGGCAAACAGCTATAATGAACAAGCCCTGACGGCACCGGGAACTTCGGTGTGTAACATGACGACATGGGCATACAATGCACAGGGCTACGATGTGACAAAGCAACAGTGGGTGTTTAAGGCGTTTAATATCACCAGGATAAGCACAACGGAGATAGCCATAAATGTACCGCAGCCCAGCGGGAAGAAGCTTGTATTGTATAAACAGGGTCAATGGGGCACAGCATATAAGACAATCAATTGTGCAGCAAACACAAGTTCATACACATTTACAGGGTTGTCTCCCGGTGCTATTTATGATATCGCTATATGGGGTGGAAGTAGTAGACTGTCGTTTTTTACTAATATAGGGACTGAAAGTGCAAATAAGCCTTTTAAAACACAATATATAAACGGGTTGAAAGCAGATATAATAAACACTATAGGAAGCGGTAAGGGTGTAGGCTATCATTATAATACTGAACAAGCTGTTAATATAATTATTTCATATGATTCCTATATTACACAAATCAGTAATTATTATAAAATGCCAAAAGCGCTTATCCAGACAATATTATTGCGAGAACTTTGGTGTGTTAATGCAAGCGATGATGTTGCCGATAATTTCGTAGTGCAATATTATGCATTTAAAATTCTTGAAGATAAATGGTATAATATGGAGCCTTGGCAACAAGCAATAACACCCTATCCTAATACACCAGCAATAATAAAAACTGACTCTAGTACTGGATTAGGTCAAATTTTTGCTGCAACAGCAATCGATTCTAATAACTACGCAATTCAGTCAAAGATTAAAACCGGGAAAATATATGACAGTAATAATTGGAATGATATGTATGATATGTGGTGTTTATTAAAAAGTAATAATCAATATAACATTGATATGATTACAGTAGTTCTAATAAGAGCTGCGAATCAAAAAGCCTTATCAACAAATTACTTTGCATATACTGAAACACAATATAGATCAATATTAGCAAGATATAACGGTACTGGCACTGGCGCGATAAATTATGGAAATGAATGTTATGAGTACTTTAAGATATTTAATAATTATAATAAGAAATAAGGTAATAATATGAAAAAAACTATATTTACAGTTGTGTGCATATTAAGTGTATTTTTGTTTGGAGTATTGATATTTAATTCATTTGTAAACAAGTATAATATTATTAAGAAAGAATCACAGTCATTTGATTTTAAAATTAATCCATCTGATGTTGGAGAGGATATAAAAAAGGTAATTAACCAAAAAGATACGGTTGTTGCTGAAATTAATAAAGATCCTATATATTATAATGATGTGCAATTTAGAAAATATAGGAATAAAATTATATTATCTAATATTGACAATAGTAAACTCAATTCAGATAGCTTAAAAAAAATAAATGAGTTTAATCCTGTTGACGAAAAAGATATAATAAAATATATTGCAAAAAGAAGATTAATGATTTCTGATGCGAAAAAATATGGTATAGTCGTCACGGAAAAAGAAATGTCAGAAAAAATGTTGGAAGCAGACATAAATAATAGCAATAAAATTGAAGAAGGGGATGCGGATGCGATTCATAATAATTTATTGAATGAGCAGTTTTTTGACTCTCTTGGAATAAAAAGAGATGAATACAATCGAAAAATATGGTATGAAATATATAGAGAATACATGGTGTATTCAAGATTTGTTGTATACTTTTATGAAAATATCTATAAAGGAAATCAAGAAGCTAATATAGACTATTTTGATCAATATTTAGAGAAGCTGTTTTGTGAATCTAATTTTAAAATACTAAAACCATTAAATTATAAATGAGATGTTAACTATGAAAAAATATATTATTTTGTGTATATCCTTTTTTACCAATTTGGTTTTTGGCTTATTATCTTATGATATTTTTAAGTTTTCAGTTCTGTTAGTGACGAATACAACAAAAGGGAAAGTTAATAATCCCGATGGGGAACTTTTTATTCCTGTAGGTTTTATTATACCAGTTATATGTTTTTTAACCATAATTGTCTTGAACAGATATACATACACGAGAGCAAATATTAAGATGAGTACATACATTATTATAAATGCCTTATTTATAATTTTAGGATTAGTATGTAGATCTTTTTTATAAAAAAAGACATCACCGCCTTGTTTGACGGGATCGGTCTGTTCAAATCCCAACCCTTCCGTCAGTCCAACAAGCAGGCGTTGGTAAGCAATGTA
>MKRK01000250.1:3471-5431 GCA_001896915.1 Clostridiales bacterium 43-6 | reverse complement strand
CAAACAATGATACAATGATAATTAATGGCGTGCTGACGTCTTTCGATGACAGTGTTTCTGAAAGCCTGTATAAAAAGCAACAAAAAGCACTTGCGGAAATGCCTCAGGGTTTACAGAAACTTACCACCTATATGATACCGCTCAGAGCCTATAACATCACAGGGATGGACAATGTAAGAGCCTTGCTTACCAATGATCATTATATTGTCAGTGATGAAAAGTTAAATGCCAAGACAATTCCTCACCTAAAAGATGTTATTGATGACCTATATAAAAGCAATAAAAAAGTCATCTTCACTATGGGTAAGGCCGGCGTTGGAAAAACCACTATTGCGGCAGCAATAGCTTTAGGCCTTTCAAAAAAAGGTAAGAAGGTGCACCTAACAACTACCGATCCCGCTGAGCATCTGAAATTTGTAATAAAAGAAAACAGTGGCATCACCATGAGCCATATTGATGAGCACGCTGAACTCAAAAAATATCAGGAAGAAGTGCTTTCCAAAGCGAGAGAAACCATGTCCGAAGAGGATATTGCTTATGTCGAGGAGGATTTACGTTCCCCCTGCACACAGGAAATTGCAGTATTCCGTGCTTTTGCAGAGATTGTAGAGAAGGCAGAAGATCAAGTAGTTGTCATTGATACCGCACCAACTGGACACACTCTCCTGTTGCTCGACTCCACCCAAAGCTATAACCAAGAAATCAAGCGGTCACAGGGCGATATCCCAGAATCTGCGAAAAAGCTATTGCCGAGACTTCACAATGCTGATGAAACAGAGGTTATCATTGTTACACTTGCTGAAGCAACACCCGTATACGAAGCAATGCGCCTTGAAGACGATTTAAAACGTGCGAAGATTGCAACAAAATGGTGGGTTATAAACTCATCGCTATATCGCACGGGTACTACAAATAAAATGTTATCTGCAAAAGCAAGCAATGAAATTGAATGGATAAACAAGATCGATGCACATGCAGATGGTAAGTTCGCTGTCATCGCTTGGAGTGCATATGAAATCAAGGGTGATAAGCTAAAAGAGCTATTAATATAAAATTTTATTAACACCCAACCAATCATTTAATGATTGGTTGGGTGTTAGATTTGGTGCTATGTGTAATGGCGAAAGCCATATTTATTTGTGTGCATCATTCCTGTTTTGAAATTAACACTTTTGGTTTTGGTATTTTACCTTTAGTTACATTGAATGATGAAGTAGTTTCAATGAGTACATTAATTAAGAAAGGGATTTTTGAACTATTGTTAAAAAAATAAAAGTATAAGTAGTTTGATTAAGCTGTTAACATTATAACGACGAATAAACAAAATAAAACAACTTACATTAAAGTCAAGAAAATCGCAATTAACAACAAAAGAGCAAAACACAAATAATGGCTTGATCCTTTGTTGTTAATATGGATTATTATATTCATAAAATTATTCAAATGATACATGGATACAGCGTTGTAAATAAGCAAACCATTTTGGTACGCAAATCTCATACTTTAAAAACTTACGCAGCATTGACACTTTCGATTCTTTCGTTCGGTATTTGTTTCATAGCCTTGTTTTTATGAAATTTTGGTTTTACCCACAGCAAAAGTGTAGAACTGATAATAACGGTTACTGTACCTGCTTCTTGAAATAGAATTGCAATAACTGGATTGAGCAAGCCCAAGTTTCCAAGGATGATACCAATAAAATTATAAACCATTGCAAAAAAGATATTGATTTTTATGCGGCGAATAACGGCACGGGAAATCTCAATAAATTCAGCAACTTTTGTGAGGTCATCGTTCATAAGTGCTACATCAGCCGTTTCAATGGCAACATCTGTACCACTGGAACCCATTGCAATTCCTACGTCAGCTGAAGCCAGTGCGGGAGCATCGTTTATACCATCACCAATCATGGCAACCTTTAACCCTTGTTCCTGTAATCTAAGAACATAAGCCTGTTTAT
>MKRK01000250.1:2884-3329 GCA_001896915.1 Clostridiales bacterium 43-6 | reverse complement strand
TCTGCGATAGCAATAAGTCCAATAATGGTATCATCGCATGAAACCAAAATTTTTGTACGTCCTAATTTATCTTGCTTATCCAGTGCTTTTTTTATTTCGGGTGACAGAGCTTTTCCTTTGCTGGTAATAAAAGAGGGGCGACCAACAGAAATGGATTTTCCGTCTGAAATAACGGTAACACCAAGTCCCACTTCACTTAGAAACTCGTCAGGGTCTTTTATAATTAAATTATTTTCTTCTGCATAAGACAATACAGCCTTTGATAAAGGATGCTCCGAATGCTTTTCAGCAATAGCAGACATACGAAGAACCTCGTCATTTGTGAACCCTGAAAAAGCAACGATCTCTTGTACTGTTGGGTGACCAATAGTGAAAGTACCTGTTTTGTCGATTAAGAGTGCATCAATTTTCCCTCCAGCTTCAAAATATAATCCACCTTTAATAA
>MKRK01000250.1:0-2875 GCA_001896915.1 Clostridiales bacterium 43-6 | reverse complement strand
AACAAGTAAAATAGATACTGCTGAATGGATGTTACGAGTAACAAAATATCCAATTGCAGCCGGAACACGAACGATGGGCAAAAACAACGCCGTAAATCTGTCAGCAATGTGTTGGATAGGCGCTTTGAGTTCATGGGCTTCTTCTACACGATGTACAATCTTGGCAAGCGTTGTGTCCTCTCCCACCTTAGTGGCAGTAAACTCCAGTCGGCCTGTTTCATTAAGCGTTCCTGCAAACAATTCCGAGCCTACAGTTTTCATTGAAGGTAAAGGTTCACCTGTAATAGCCGCTTGATTAACACTGGCACTGCCTGCGGTAACCACTCCATCTACAGGGATTCTTTCACCGGGTTTTACGATAACGGTATCGTTAATTTGCACTTCAATTACAGGAATTGTTTTTTCTACACCATCTCTAATTACAAGTGCAATTTGAGGTGCTAGATCAAGTAACCCTTGAATACCACTTCTGCTTTTATCAAGGGTATATTCCTCGACGGCTTCTGCCAGTGTCATAATAAATAGAACGATAGCAGCCGCTAAAAAATTTCCAACAAGTATTGTTGCTGTTAAAGATACAGTTACAAAAACATTGACCGTTATTTGTCGGTGAAACAGAGCCTTTATGCCGTACCAAAACCTCCACCAACCACCGAGAAAGGTAGCTGCAAGTGCTAGTACTGCACCAAGATATGGTGATAAAATATGAGCTTTGTCAAGAAAATAGCTTGCTAAAATAAGTGCAAGCACGCCGAGCGGCCAGATTGCGAGAGTTAGTATCTCGTATAGTTTACTTTTTTTTAATTTCATTTTTTTCTCCTTTAGTATAATTTCATATGCATATAATGGCATATGAAATATTATACACTATTTTAATTTACTTGTCAATAGTAACAAAACACATAATATGTGTCTTTAAATCACAAATTAGATTAACTATATCATATGCAATCATAAGCATATTTTATCATATCTGTATTGACATATTAAAATATTTAATTTATAATAGAAATTAATAGAAAGCATGTTTTCAACGTTAAGGAGGTATGATTTTGGTGAGTGAACAGAAATTAAATCCATTTGAACATTACACAGATATTTTTAAAGCTCTCTCTGATGTGACTCGTTTAAAAATCATGTGGCTTCTCTTGTCCATTGATTCTAAAATTTGTGTGTCAGAAATTATTGATGTGCTGTGTGAGAACCAGTACAATGTTTCAAAACACTTGAAGATTTTAAAAAAAGCGGGACTCGTGTATGAGAAAAAAGAAGGTAAATGGACTTTTTATCACTACTGCGGTAGCACTGGCTATTTTGAGGACATGGTAAAAAAAGCGGTATTGACCATACCCGAGGATAAAATGGTAAACGAAATAGAACGTTGCAAAAAACGTCTATCCATGCGAGTTGACGGCAAATGCGTAGTTGGTACTGAAAGCGAAGATTAAAACGATAAATTTGAAAGAACGTGTAATGCAGAGCATTATAAGAACAATAGAAGAAAAAATCACTAATCTTATGTTTCAGATTAGTGAATGTTCTAATCATGATCCAATGCAATACACTTGTAGTTATATACATCTGAAATATTAAATATGTGAATGAAATAGTAAACCGAAGGTAAAGAAATTATACCTTCGGTTTTTTGCGTTTAAATCGAATAATAAAATATAACATAGAATAAATGTATATTTTTTGTTTTTTACTCAAAACAAATCGAAAGTTTCTATATGTTAGCTATCATAAACTGACAATAATCGCACGAGATATATGCTATAATTATACATATATTTACAGCTTTCGAGATTAAAAAATTTAATAGTTGAAAAAGCAACAAATTTTAAAATAGGAGGCATCAAAAAAATGGTTTATTCACAAATTTCCGACGAGCAGTTTAATTATCAATTTAATATTGAATTTGACACATCAAACAAGGTTACTTTTGATGCCCTCTTTTACAGTACATAAAATTGGTTTTATCCAAATGATAAAGTAGTATCGCATAAATATCATTCGTACTTGCAAGAGCGCCAACGGGTAGCCGTGGGCGCTTTTTGCTTACTTACGAGGTATATTTATGACTACTATGTTTCCGCATTGGTATTTTATAAATTTATATCAAATGGCTAAAGACTGTACTTCCCATTGGGATAGTGCGGTCTTTTTTTATTTAATGGAACGAACTACCAAATGGTTTTGGTATTATGCAAGATATCCATAAATCCTCTAATTCATTTTGAAAATCAAAAATTTGAATTGGAGGAAAAATCATGGATGAAAAGTATTATTGGTATTTACATGGCAGTAAATTTGAAATTTCCCGAAAAACTTATGACGAGAATCGTTCAGAGGAAAATCATCAGAACTACATAAAAAGATTAGAAAAAACACACGGCTTATGCTCATACCATAATTTAGACATTAACGGTATGACAGGCGAAGAAATAATTGCAGATACATCTGTTAATATTGAGGAACAGGTATTAAAGAATATTATGCTTGAAAAGCAAAGGGAATGTTTTAAATTATTAACAGAAGATGAAGCTTTTATTATAAAACAAATATATTTCGAAAACAAAACAGATAGAGAACTTGAAAAAATCACTGGTATTCCTAAGTCGACAATTAATGATCGCAAACAGAAAATACTAAAAAAGCTAAAGGAATTAATAGAAAATAAAAAGATTTAAAAATTTTTAAAAAAGTTTCGGACAACCCCCTCATTTTTTCACGGTAAAAGTGAGGGGGTTTTTCTTATCTATCAATAGTACATCTTTTTAAGTGCCTCAATGAATTGAAGTACTTAAAAAGGCTTACTACAAGCCTTTTTTGCTCCTTGAAAACTGAATAGCGGCATATTTTAGGTACAATGCCT
>MKRK01000249.1:6054-6296 GCA_001896915.1 Clostridiales bacterium 43-6 | reverse complement strand
TTCGCATTGATATATTGAAACGTTAAAGTTTCTGACATACAATAATAGTAATAACCCATTCGAAATATCATGGTTTTTAGTTAAGTCGCTATAGCGCTGAAGTGCAGATAGGATGTAGAAATGAAAATTGATTTACACTGTCACACAAAAAAGGTAAAGCATGGCGAGCCTGCAACAAGGAATGTATCTGTCGAGTTGTTTCAGGAGAAGATAGAAGAAGCTGATATAGGTATCCTTGCAAT
>MKRK01000249.1:3517-5878 GCA_001896915.1 Clostridiales bacterium 43-6 | reverse complement strand
TGTTCGTTCCTCATAGTTTTAAAAAGGAATCATGTCTTGAAGAAGCTGACATCAATGAACTAAAAGAACTTGTTGTTGAAAAGCATCGGGTAATCTTAGAAACGACTTATAGAAGTCTTGGGGTTTATACCAACTTTGGATACTCGGTCATTGCAGGAAGTGACGTTCGCGACTGGAGTGTTTATGAGCAGGCTCAGCTTCCAGATTTGAGATTACCAGTCAAGACGTTCTCGCAACTGCTACTACTCGCTCAAAAAAACGCACAACTCGTAGATACCTTGCTTTCGAAAAAAAGAAAAACTATTATCTCTGCATCTCCATATAAAGGGGTTAGTATTGCACTTCCCATATATCAAGATATTAATATTTTGTTTGGCCAGAAAGGTACGGGAAAGACTAAAATACTCAAATCAATCGAGCAGTACTATAAATCACAAAGTGTTTCTTGCAGTTCATATTATGGTTCTGAGCGAGACGAGTCTTACAAGGAGTTTGAAGATACTTCTGCAATACCTGTTAGTGCTGATGCGTTTGACATTGATGATTGCAGTAAAGAATTTTTAAATTTGAAAAACTGGAAGGATACAGTCCCCTGCCTTTTTCGTGAATATAGCGATCACTGCGAAACAGAAGGTTTGAACAAGGCAAAAAAACGACTACTAATAACGCAAACCACGTTGTTGTCAAAGCTTAGTGTCGATACTACAGTTGCTAACGATTATAAAAATGTAAGTTCTTCTGTAAAAGCAATTAAGGATTTCCTGAACCGACAACCAGCACTTGGAACTGCCGATCTTGATTTATTTTTAACTCTACTACAAAAAGTCGAAGAGTCCGCTTATAAGGCTTATCTGGAGAACTGGCGAAGTAGTGAGGCAGTAAAACTGACAAATAACCTTATACGAGGAATTCGAAAGCAAGCCGACCGGTGTACCAATACCAAATCACGTCCAAACGGCACCGGCTTTGAAGATTTTGTTTCTAGCCGAATCGCACTGTATCAAGCTGCAAACAAGATTGCTAGCAGTCTTTCTGTTCCAGAATCTACAAGCAACACAGAGTTCTTTGGTAGTATTGAAGGAAAGGGAAATCTATATTTACGTACGAAGCATCGCTTCATTTGCTCTGAATCATATCCTCGCGAGTTTCCAAACAAAAAAACGCGGCTTCAAGAAGCTGCGAAATTAATCAGTGAAATAAGAAAGTGCTTTTTAAATAAGGAAATCGGCGAGAAGTTGTTAAGCTTTAACGAAATTTGTACTGATTACTCGATTCATGATTTAACTCCGTTTATTGGAGTGCGAATCGAAACTACTTTTGAGGACGGTACACCTTATTCGCCATCAAGTGGAGAAAAGGGGATTCTCTTACTACAACATCATCTTGGGTTACCTTCTGATATCTACATCCTCGATGAACCAGAAATTGGCATGGGTAACTCATTTATTAAGAGTTCAGTAATTCCAGAAATAATGAAACTAGCTGAAAGTGGAAAAACAGTAATTATTGCCACACATAATGCGAATATCGCTGTTCTTACTCTCCCGTATATGTCAATTTTTCGCGAGCATTCTGATGGTAATTATCGCACATATACTGGCAATCCCTTTAGTGATCGTTTGGTTAATATTGATGAGGCAAATGACGAAAAGAGTTGGACAAGTGAAAGCATGCATACACTAGAAGGTGGAAAGGAAGCATTTTATGGCAGGAAAAGCATCTATGAGTCATGAACCTCGCGAGATTCAAGCAATACTAAAAGAGGTCGGCGGAAAAGACGTTCTGTTCTTTGAGTTAGGAAAAGGTTACAGCATTGATCTGAATAGCGATCAATGTCAAAACACAATAAAAGAAATGTTTTCCGTCTTGCTTGATGAGTTACTAAAAGGTAGTATAAAAGTAGTTTTCAGTCATGAACCTGGATACAAAACCAAACTTTTTATCGAATCGTGTGAGCTATATGTTAAAGATTTAAATAGCGAAATCCAGCGTGTTTCTTCCGAAATTCCTAAAGACCTTAGAATAGTTAAATAAATCATAAGGTATTTATAATTTAATCTCGAAGTTCTAGCTTGTAGCGTAGTAATATCTACGCTACTTTTTTTGGAGGATATATGCAAGAAGAAATCGAAAACCGTTCCGTTACGCTGGTCATCAGCGCGAGTAAGCTCACCTTGCGCGTTTTGCAAGATGCAATTCGGCAGTATCTCGCCGAGCAGAAGTATAAAGCGAATAACACTTCGAAACCCGATCTCACTAGGCACGGTAAGCAGACCGTCAAGGAGCTGGTTGGCCAGGGCAAGGGCGTAACGAATATTGAGGTGACGGACAGCAACATCAAAGCGTTTGAACGGGTGGCGA
>MKRK01000249.1:2888-3454 GCA_001896915.1 Clostridiales bacterium 43-6 | reverse complement strand
CGCGAGTTCACGGCAAAGACGATCAAGCGCGAGAACAAGCCCTCCATCCTCGCACAACTGCGCCAGTTTCAGGAGATGCTGCAAAGTGCCGCGCAGAAGGGTGAGCGACAGAAGAGCAAGGAGCAGACCAGATGAGAGTGAGAAAGATCGTCGTGAAAGCGTTGCCCTATCTACTACTCTTTCTGTTGTTTTCGAAGGTTGGTCAAGCGATACGACTCACACCCGGGTCCGATTTCAGCGAAAAAGTGCTCAAGCTGTCGGCTGGATTTGCCGCCGCGTTTGCCAATTGGATGCCCAGTTTTCACCCGAACGATCTGCTGTTTGGGCTGATCGGAGCCGCCACGGTTTGGCTCGCGGTGTATGTGAAAGGCAGGAACGCTCGAAAATATCGAAAAGGCGAAGAATACGGCAGCGCGCGCTGGGGGACGGAGAAAGACATCCGTCCCTTTATCAATCGGACGTTCTCCGAAAACATCATACTCACGCAGACCGAGCGCCTGACGCTTGGGCAGATTGCCGATCCCGAACGGCGAAACGTCAACCTCAACGTGCTGGTCATCGGCGGC
>MKRK01000249.1:545-2682 GCA_001896915.1 Clostridiales bacterium 43-6 | reverse complement strand
GAAAGGACGGCACGACCAGCGGTGACCAGTTCTGGATTCAGGCGGAGGAGCTGCTCTACATGGCGCTGATTGGCTACGTCGCGTTTGAAGCGCCGGAGGAGGAGCGGAATTTCATCACGCTACTGGAACTGGTCAACGCCTGCGAGGTGCGCGAGGATGACGAGAGCTACCAATCCCCCGTCGATCTGCTGTTTGAGCAGCTCGCGCAGGATAAGCCGAATCACTTCGCATCCCGCCAGTACAAGAAGATCAAACACTCCGCCGCGAAGACCATTAAGAGCATCCTGATTACCTGCGGCTCGCGCCTCGCGCCGTTCGACGTCGAGGAAATCCGTCAGCTCATGGCCTTCGACGAGATGGCGTTGGACAAGATGGGCGATCGCAAGACGGTGCTGTTTTGCATCGTGTCCGACACCGATCCGACGTTCAACTTCATCGCCGCCATGCTGTATTCGCAGTTGTTCAATACCCTTTGCGACAAGGCGCTCTTCTATGGTGGGCGGCTGCCGGTGCATGTGACCTGCCTGCTGGACGAGTTTGCGAACCAGAAGATCCCGAATTTCGAGCGGCTGATCTCCGTCATCCGGAGCCGCAACATCTCGGCGCATATTCTCGTGCAGACGCAGAGCCAACTGCGCGCCGTGTATAAGGATCACGCGGAGACGATCATCGGCTGCTGCTCCTCTATCCTCTTTCTCGGCGGCAAGGAGCCGAGCACGCTCAAGAGCATCTCGGAATCGCTGGGCAAGGAGACGATCGACACCTATAGCGAGAGCGACACGCGCGGGCAGCAGCGCAGTCACGGGCTGAATTATCAAAAGCTCGGCAAGCCGCTGATGACGCCCGACGAGCTGGCCATCATACCCGGTAGCCAATGCATTCTACAGTTGCAGGGTGTTCATCCGTTTTACTCGCGGAAGTACGACATCACCAAGCATCCGATGTATCCGCTGCTGGCGGATGCGGATGAAGGGAATCGGTTTGAGGTGAAATCTTACAGAAAGTGCTAGTTGTATTTAAAGGCATTTTGTGTGTACAATTCACTTATACTGCCTATAGCCTTTACCAACTTGCATTGATTAAATATTCAGAAAGATTCGAAATAGATATAGCTTGGTATTTGGAGGATATGTCAATTATGCAACACAGCAAACTATCAGATCACACATATGTCAAAGGTAAATTTATCACACCATTCAACAAAATAATGAAAGAACTAAGCAAAGAGGAATCGTGGTTTCATGGTAGACTTCCTGAGTATATTTGGCTCGCACTCATTTTAAAGTATTACGGGCGTGATGAGGGACTCATAAAGTGCAGTCAATTGCTGAGGAAAGTGAGAGCGCATACATCTGCCTTATTTTTACCTAGATTCTCAGACGTTTTGACCCTTCCCGAAAATGACCAAACAACCTTATTCAATTCATTTGTCGATACTATTGATATCGAGACCTTAGCCCCCTTAACGGTAGTTTTCACATATTCTAAGTATCCATGTTTTTCATCATTCTTCACCTCCCAACTTTCCCCCGAAGAGCGAATCGCCGTGATTAACGAAATTGTTGATGAAGCAAGCGATCATCAGTCAGAGTTTTCTACCGACATTCGATTTCTTGTTCTCTATTATCAATTGCTAGCGGGAAGATTACATATGCCACAGGAAACCTTAGAAATGTTGCTTGAATACCCAAAAACTCCTCACTCGGACGAGAAAATGCGCATGATCAGACCGACCGTTAGAGCAATGGAGATCATAATGCCACTAGAGATGGATGCTAGTAAAGAAGAATACTCAGACATTTTTTGGGAGGGAATAAGCAAATTGAGTAGCTGTGAATTATTCTCATTAAACATTTCTCCTGAGCATAATGATACTGAAAAATATACTGCAGTGATAAAACGCATTTTACAATACTACACAGATATCTTAGTCGCTGCTCGTCCATTGGATAATAAATTGTTGGTGATATTGGGGATTGCAACTTATTCTTATAAACGAATACTTGAAGTAGTTGAACACGATCTTTATCAAACAATCGCGGGAAGAAGTATTGTAAGAATTCTAGTTGAAAACTATATTGTTCTTAAGTACCTTATTAAGAATGAATCTGAACACGATGATATTTGGACTGAGTAC
>MKRK01000249.1:0-247 GCA_001896915.1 Clostridiales bacterium 43-6 | reverse complement strand
CTCATCAATATCATTGTGTTCCCGACATCGACAACGTTCAAAAAATGAAAGATATTTGGGACGATTGTGTTAGTGTCATGAGTAAGATCATTGATGTGCTAAAAGATGTTTACGGGCTCCCTTCGAGTTTTGATGAGGTAAAATAGATGAGTGACCTCCTTTACGATGAAATCATCGAACTACAAAAGAGCTATAAAGCGGTCTTAGTTAAAGCCTTGGATAGTCTCTTTAAAAAAGATACCAGAAC
>MKRK01000248.1:3894-5947 GCA_001896915.1 Clostridiales bacterium 43-6 | reverse complement strand
CGATTTGTTGCAGCATGGGAGAAGGCGCCGGTCTTGCTCTTTCCATTGCAAGCCGGGAAAACATTGATGTCCGCCGTGTGGATATCCCACTGCTCCATACACTCATTGAAAAATACGGTGGAAAATACCAATAATCCATTCACGGCTTACGGCATTTGCTTTGAGCCGTTTTTCTATTTATATAAATAAATCCGCTAACTTTCCATACTTTTTTGCATCTTTTTGTTGTATAATAAAAGGATAAAATATTGTAAAGAATCAAGGGATGCCATTGAAAAGCTTCATCAACTACCTCCGTCCGCATTTTTTAAACATGACGGTGAGCATATTGATAAAATTCACCGGCTCAATCATGGACTTATTTTTGCCGTGGATTCTTGCCTATATGATTGACCATGTCGTTCCTGGCAAAAGCACATCCAAAATCCTTCTTTGGGGTGGCATCATGCTCGTTTGCTCCGTTGTTGCAGTGGTGACAAACATCACCGCCAACCGTATGGCAAACCGGGTGGCAGCAGACACCACAAAGCAAATCCGCTATGATCTGTTCCGAAAAAGCTCTTATCTCTCCAGCCGCCAGCTGGACGAATTCACCATTCCCTCCCTCATTTCCCGTCTGACCTCAGACACCTACAATGTACATAACATGGTGGGTAAAATGCAGCGGCTGGGAATCCGTGCCCCCATACTCCTTTTGGGCGGAATCATCATGACGCTGACTCTGGATCCGGTGCTCACCCTGGTTTTGCTTGCTGTCATTCCCTTTATCACTGGTATCGTCTACATCATTTCGAAAAAAGGGATTCCGCTGTATAATGGCTTACAGGTTTCGATTGACAAGCTGGTCCGGATCATGCGGGAAAACATCAGCGGTGTACGGATCATTAAGGCTCTGTCCAAGACTGATTATGAAAAGGTTCGTTTTTCGGCTATCAACAACGAGGTGGCGGCAAAGGAAAAACAAGTGGGACTGCTCATGGCTGTTTCCGACCCTGTGATGAACCTGTTTTTAAATGTGGGTATCACCTGCGTGATTCTTGCAGGTGCCTATCGGGTCAATGAAGGGCTGGCCGGACCGGGCACCATCATAGCCTTTCTTTCTTATTTTACAATTATCTTAAACGCCATGCTTTCCATTACCCGTATTTTTGTGTTGTATTCCAAAGGCATCGCCTCTTATAAACGAATTGATCAGATCCTGTCCACACCCAAGGACCTGACTCTTTGCTCCCGCAATTACGAAGATAACGGTTGTCATATCGCTTTTGAAAACGTATCCTTTTCCTATCATAAAAATCAGTATGGCCTCAAGCATGTCAGCTTCTGCCTTAAAAAGGGGGAAACCTTGGGTATCATCGGGGCAACGGGCAGCGGCAAGTCCAGTATTATCCGGCTTCTCATGCGGTTTTATGATGCCGACGAAGGCACCGTCCGCATTGACGGGCTGGATATCAAATGTATTCCTGAAGAAGAGCTGTACACCAAGTTCGGCGTGGTGTTTCAAAACGATGTGTTGTTTGCCGATACCATTGCCGAGAATATCGATTTCGGACGGGGTATTTCAAAAGACAAAATATTCCGTTCTTCCTCCCTTGCCCAGGCCCATGAGTTCATTGACTCCCTCGACGACGGCTGGGAACATGAATTGACCATCCGTGGCACAAACCTGAGCGGCGGTCAGAAACAACGGATTCTGATCTCCCGTGCGTTGGCAGGCGACCCGGAGATTCTTATATTAGACGACTCCTCCAGTGCACTTGATTATAAAACAGATGCTAGGCTCCGCAGCTCCATTTCACAAAACTATCAAAACACTACCACCGTTATCATCGCACAACGGGTCAGCTCCATCAAGCATGCCAATCTGATTCTGGTGCTGGATGACGGTGAAATCATCGGCAGCGGCACCCACAATGAACTAATGGACGCCTGTCCGGTTTACAAAGAAATCAGCCAGTCTCAGATGGGGGTGTCACCGGTATGAAGCAAAAAAATCCATCTCCCAAACGGCTCACGGTTCTTCTTCGGCTGTGGAACTATCTTTACCGCTATA
>MKRK01000248.1:3439-3864 GCA_001896915.1 Clostridiales bacterium 43-6 | reverse complement strand
CGGTAGCCGGAAACCTGTTGGTACTCATCGGTCCGATGCTGTCCGGTTTCGCCATTGATGCCATTAAGCCCGGCAAGGGACGGGTAGCCTTTGACAAGGTATTGGATTACTGTGCTCTGATGATTGTCTTTTTTCTCGTCTCCTCTCTGCTTTCCTATATCCAGTCCGTTTTCATGATCAATCTCAGCCAGAAAACCATTCAGAAAATGCGCAAGGATACCTTTGAAAGGCTGGTGGATTTACCCGTCGGTTATTTTGATCAACACCAGACCGGCGATATCATCAGCAGAATCACCTATGATATCGACACCGTCAATACTTCCCTTTCCAATGACCTCATTCAAATCTGCACAAGCTTCATCACCGTTTTCGGCTCCCTCATCATGATGCTTCTCATCTCACCCGTGATGGTGCTTGTGTTCGCC
>MKRK01000248.1:491-3416 GCA_001896915.1 Clostridiales bacterium 43-6 | reverse complement strand
TTTTCAGAGAGCGCTCCGAAAAATTGGGTGAGCTGAACGGATTTGTGGAGGAAATCATATCCGGTCAAAAAACCATCAAAGCCTACCATCAGGAAGAAACCATGATCGCCCGGTTTGAGGAAAAAAATCAGGCGGCTACACAAGCCTTTTATAACGCAGAATATTACGGCAATATCGTGGGTCCTTCCGTCAATTTTATCAACAACCTGTCCATCTCTCTCATCAGCCTTCTGGGTGCGATTTTGTTTTTGCATCAAATGATCACCGTGGGTAAACTGACCTCCTTCACTCTCTATTCCCGAAAATTCTCCGGTCCCATCAACGAGCTTGCCAATATCATCAGCGAGCTGCAGTCCTCCCTTGCGGCGGCGGAGCGTGTCTTTCGCCTGATGGACGAACCGCCGGAACCGGCGGATAAGCCGGGCAGTGTGGAATACCGGGACGTGTCCGGGGATGTGGAAATGAACAATATCAGCTTTGGTTATCTCCCGGACCGCATTGTGCTGGAAAACCTTAATTTAAAAGCAGACCGGGGCAGCCTCATTGCCATTGTGGGTCCTACCGGCGCCGGCAAAACCACGCTGATCAATCTCTTGATGCGGTTTTACGATCCCAACAGCGGCCATATCACACTGGACGGAACAGACATCAAAGACGCCACACGCAAAAGCCTTCGACAAGCCTATGCCATGGTACTGCAAGACACCTGGCTGTTTCATGGCACAATTTATGAAAATCTGACCTATGGCAACGACAGCATCCCCATGGAGGATGTCATCAAGGCTGCTAAAGCAGTGAAAATTCACCATTACATCGAAACTCTGCCGGAGGGATATCAAACCGTTCTCAACGAAGACGGCATTAACATCTCACAAGGGCAAAAGCAGCTTCTTACCATCGCCCGCGCTATGCTTTCAGATTGTAACATGCTGATTTTGGACGAAGCTACCTCCAATGTGGATACCCGCACAGAAATTGAAATCCAAAAAGCCATGCGGGTCCTCATGCAAAACAAAACCTGTTTCATCATTGCCCACCGTTTATCCACCATTGAAAACGCCGACATCGTCTTGGTGGTAAAAGACGGAAACATTGCAGAACAAGGAAGCCACACAGAACTGATAGCCAAAAAAGGCATTTATGCAGAGCTGTACCATTCTCAATTCCAGAGCTAATCAAAACGATACAAAACAAAACGATATTCAACAATATAACATCAATAATTTATTTGAAACGAAATGATATTATACGTTTCTTGTGTATTTTGCACAATTTCGACAAGAGTTTATTATCCATTCCTACCATTTGATGTATTGATTTTGTATCCTATTGAATATATAATGTGTGTAATATATTTAATTCATTAAATCATATGGAATGACTCAACGGCGAGTTTGCCGTTGAGTTTTGCTTTTAAATACTGATTTTTATTAAAGAATGTGGATAAAAATCAGTGACAGAAAAGCCACACAGGAAAGGAATGGTCAAAATGAAAAACAGCAAAAAAATATTTCTCGCCGGAATGGCAATCTTACTGATACTGTCCTTCGCCGCCTGCAACAAGGCAGAGCTATCCTCAACAACCATCGCAACGGACACAACAACAGGAACAGAACCCGCAATTACAGAAGTAATCACCCTCAACGAAGGAGTCGTTGAAGAAACCACAACTCTGTCCGGCTCACAGGCAACTACGATAACAACAGCTGTGTCCGGTATGACCACAGCTGTCGGCGCCACCGCAAAAGCTACCACCAAAGGTGCTGTTGTCACCACCAAAGCAACTACCAAGGTGACCACTACCACAAAACCCGAACCCCCGGTAACACTGACCATATCGGCCGCAACCAGCCTGACCAATGCAATGAACGAAATCGCAACCGCTTATAAATCCATCAAGCCCAATGTGACACTGCAGTTCAATTTCGGCGCTTCCGGCACTCTCCAGACCCAAATTGAGCAAGGTGCACCGGCAGATATCTTCTTGTCAGCAGCACAAAAACAAATGGATGCACTGCAAAACGGCGGGTATCTCATCAATTCCACCCGCAAAAATTATTGGAGAAACAAGCTGGTATTAATTGTTCCCAGCAGCTCCAATATTACCGGTATCTCAAGCTTTGCTGATGTGACAAAATCACAGATCAGAACCCTGGCACTGGGCGAAGCATCCGCTGTTCCGGCAGGACAGTATGCAGAAGAAGTATTTAAATACTATAATGTGTATGACCAAATCACAGGCAAGATTGTCCGGGGTGCCAATGTTGGCGCAGTGCTTACTTATGTGGAAACCGGCAACGCCGACGCAGGTGTGGTCTATGAAACCGACGCAGCCTCCACCAGCAAGGTAAAAATCGTAGCCCGCGCTCCGGAAGAATCCCACACTCCCGTGCTGTACCCCGGCGCTATCATCAAATCCACCAAGAACTTAGACGCCGCTACTGCTTTTATGAATTTCCTCGTCACCAGTCAAGCAAAAAACATATTTGTCCGTTACGGTTTTACAAACGTCAACTAATCAATCGAAAGGATGGTGAACACCGTGGACTTTGATCTGACACCGGCAATCATATCCCTCAAAACCTCGCTGACCTCCACGGTTTTCACCTTTATCATCGGGCTGTTCGCCGCCTGGAAGGTGGCCAACTACAAAGGCAAGCTAAAAGGCGTTATCGACGGCTTCCTTACCCTTTCCCTTGTGATGCCTCCCATCGTTTCCGGTTTTGCCGTGTTGTTTTTTGTGGGCAAAAAGGGACCTCTGGGCGATCTTTTGGACAAGCTGGACACCCGTATTATTTTCACCTGGCAGGCAACAGTCATTGCCGCCGTGGTGGTGTCCTTTCCTTTGATGTATGTCACCGCCAAAGGTGCTTTTGAACAGATTGATCACAATATCTTAAACGCCGCCAGAACACTGGGAAGTTC
>MKRK01000248.1:0-470 GCA_001896915.1 Clostridiales bacterium 43-6 | reverse complement strand
CGGGCATTGCAGCGGCAACGGTGTTGTCCTTTGCCCGTGCGTTGGGTGAGTTCGGCGCCACGGTGTTTGTCTCCGGCAACATTCCCGGGAAAACCCAGACCATCCCCCTTGCTCTTTATTTCGCCGTAGAATCGGGAAATTATAATGCGGCATATATCTGGGTCTTGGCGATTTTCATAATTTCCCTGCTTGCAATGGTATTGGTCAATTTATTATCCCGAAACAAAAAAATAATCGTCCGGGCATAGTGATTGATACAGAAAGGAGTGAAGCACATGAGTTTAAAAGCAAACATCACCTATAAACTGGATGGGTTTCGCCTTTCTGTGAACATGGATGCCGGTGACGGTGTCACAGGGCTCTTAGGTGCATCGGGCAGCGGTAAAAGCATGACCCTACGCTGTATCGCAGGACTGGCGAAGCCGGACAGCGGCAGAATTGAGCTGAACGGCAGGGTTTTATTCGACTCT
>MKRK01000247.1:9820-10062 GCA_001896915.1 Clostridiales bacterium 43-6 | reverse complement strand
TTATGAAAAGGACTATACCACCAAGGATGACCATATGGGCATCGGGCTTTATGAGGTGAATAAAATCCTGCAACGATACAAAAAGCAGGGCAAAATTGCACTGCACACGCTACAAGAAAACGATGTGATGATGCAGAAATTAAGCGTGGAATAAAAAACTCCCTGCCCGTCACCGGGCAGGGAGTTTTTATGATTCGGGCTAAAATCGGATTCTATAGGGAGAATCGGAAAGGTATTACTGA
>MKRK01000247.1:8660-9618 GCA_001896915.1 Clostridiales bacterium 43-6 | reverse complement strand
CACCGGATAATACGATTTCACGGCTTTTTGACACGGAGTATAAAAACGCAGACAAGAGATATGCTTGCGACAGGGGCATTTTTGACATAGAGCCTCCGAATACACGAAACTGCTCCTGTGTGTATTCTTCCAGCTCAGGCAGCCCTGTCAGTCTTGAGAGCCGCAGAAAATTCATGGCTGCTACGGAATTGCCCGAGGGCATTGCGCCGTCATAATACTCCTTGGGTCTGGTTATCAGCTGTTCGCTGTCGCTGCCGTTGATAAAAAGCCCGCCGGCTTCGTCTCGGAAACGGGCGATCAGATCTCCGTTCCATTCAAGAGCCTTGTGCAGATATTCGGGACGGTAGGTTGTTTCATAAAGCTCGGTCAGCCCCCAGATCAGAAAGGCGTAATCATCCACAAAGCCGGGCGTTTTTGAACTTCCGTCACTGTAGCTGGACAGGAGCCGGCCATCTTCCCGAAGCATATTCCGATCAATAAAACGAAGGGCATTTTCAGCGGCCTCCGTATATTCCGTCCGGTGCAGAATTCTACCTGCCTTGGCCATGGCGGCAATCATGAGTCCGTTCCAGGAGACTAAGATTTTTTTATCCTTAAAGGGATGAATTCGCTTTTCCCGCTCCGCAAACAATGCTTGTTTGCAGGTCTGAATAAAAGCATCCTCCGGTTCCGGTGTTCCGGCAATCAGATTGGGGATGTTTTTCCCTTCAAAATTGCCCTGTTCGGTAATATCGTATCGCCTGCAAAACCTTTCGCCGTCTCCTTGTCCCAAAACAGTGATAATTTCAGGCTTTGTCCAAATATAAAACTTGCCTTCAACCCCTTCGGAATCCGCATCCTCAGCGGAATAAAACCCGCCCTGGGGAGCCGTCATGTCACGCAGGATATAAGCCAGAACCTCCTCTGCGACCCCGGAAAACCGCTTATCTTTTGTAATCTGATAGGTTTCCAGATAAGC
>MKRK01000247.1:7191-8651 GCA_001896915.1 Clostridiales bacterium 43-6 | reverse complement strand
TACAGCATTTTTTCAAAATGGGGAACCAGCCATTTTTTATCGGTGGAATATCGGCAGAAGCCACCGCCGATGTGGTCATATATTCCGCCCCGGTACATGCCGTCCAGTGTTTTTGTCACCATTTCCAGGGCAAGAGGCTCTTCCGTTGCATAATAATACCGCAGGAGAAAATAAAGATGGTGGGGCGAGGGGAACTTTGGGGCAGTATGAAATCCACCATAGGTTTTATCAAATGCAGCCCGATATTCCTCAAAGGCCTCACGTAGGATTTTTTTATCGGGCTTTTCGGTGTGCCCCTTTTGCAGATTGGTGAGAACACCCATAATTTCTTCACAGGAGGAAAGTAGATCCGCTCTGGCGGTGTTCTAAAGCTCATCAATCCGTTTCAATAAATCAAGGAATCCGAACATGCCCATACTGTGCTTTTTGGGGAAATAGGTTCCGGCGTAAAAGGGCTTTTTATCAGCCGTCAGAAAAACCGACAGGGGCCAGCCACCATGCCCTGTCATAGCCTGGCAGACAGCCATATAAATATGGTCAATATCCGGACGTTCCTCTCTGTCCACTTTAATGGAGACGAATTGAGCGTTTAAGACCTGTGCGACTTCCGTGTCCTCAAAGCTTTCCCGTTCCATCACATGGCACCAGTGGCAGGTGGAGTATCCGATGGACAGAAAGACAGGCTTGTCCTCGGCTTTGGCTTTTGCAAAGGCCTCTTCTCCCCAGGGATACCAATCCACAGGGTTGTGGGCATGCTGCAGCAGGTAGGGGGACGTTTCATGGATTAACCGGTTTGTGTGTTGACTCATCAAGCATATCACGTCGTTTCATTGTTTTCTTATAGTATAAACCAAAAACACAATAATATAAAACAATCATTCTTCCTGATAGTTGCCCAATTCATTCGCCCATTTTTCTGTATAAAAGGAATCATAGGAAACGTGATGCTTTTCTCTGTACCGTTCAAAACAACCTGCCCAAATGAGGGAAGGAATGGCAATGACGAACCCGAACAAAAACAACAGCTTTTTGGATTGCAGGGTGTGTCCGTATTCATGAAGCTCAACGGGCGTGTTGTAATAATTTTCGTCGGTGAAAATGTATTTAGACAATGAGATTGCGCCCCAGCTTCCCTTGATTAAGGTGACACGGGCGTCCCGATAGAAATGATAAGGACTTTTTCTGTATAACTTGCTCACAATAAATCCGATGAGATTCTGCGGGAACTCCAAAAAAAACAGTAATTTTTTAATCACACAGGCACACCTCGATGTTATTCTATATTACAGTATATACAAATCCCAGTGTATTTGCAAAAAAAAAAGCAAGCTCAAATTAATGAGCTTGCTGATAAGGATACGAACGGTTCGTGTTCAGCTCCTCCAGATAGTCTTCTACGATGTAAATTGCCTGGCTTGGGGTTATGTGTTTCTTTTTAAAAATCTGTAAGAGTTTTTTTA
>MKRK01000247.1:4384-7159 GCA_001896915.1 Clostridiales bacterium 43-6 | reverse complement strand
ACCTCCACACCATAGATGGGTTCCCCTTCGGCTCCATCACTTTTGCAGCAGGATTGAATGAGCTGATAGGCGATTTCTTTGTTTGTGGCAGATTTTTTGGTTTCTGTTTGTTTCATTTGGTAACCCCCTAAATCATTTGTGGTTTGACTGCGGACATAACAATTCACTCATTCCCGGAGAAGTTGCAACCATGCTTCGTGCGGAAGGATGGACAAATTGCTATGGCTTTATCTTATTACAGAACACAGTCGTAGTAAACAACAATGATACGGAAGTTTTCGACCATTTCGCATATGATTTGTATAATTTGACAAATAAAACGAGGTGAGTGTTCACTCACCTCGTTTCGTCGTATCCGGTATGATTATGCCTGCGGATTCGCTTCTGCTATGTCCTGTTCCGGCTGAATGTTTTTCTTTTCACCAATGCTTAAAATCAGGTTCAGCAAAATGCCGAAGATGGCAGCGGCAGCGATGCAGGGTATGCTGGAACCAAAGAAGGGAACGTCAACACCGAAGGGAATGTTACCGCCAAAGGCATATTGACCGCCGATGCCGATTACCATGATGGTAGCGATTACAGCAATATTTTTCGGACTGAACATATCAACCTTCTTATCAATCATAATGGCGGCACCCTGTGCGGCAATGGCACCGAACAGGTAAATTTCCAGCCCGCCGATGACCGCTTGGGGAATGGCATAAATGCCCTGTACCAGCGGTGTGAAAAAGGCGAGAACCATTGCAATGATGGAAGCGGCAAATAAAACAGGAACAGAAAAAACCCTTGTAATGGCCATGGTGCTGATATTTTCTCCGTAATTCGTTCCCGCCGGTCCGCCCACAAAGCCGGAAATCATGTCACCAATGCCGTCACCAATGAGATTCAGATGCAGCTTTTCAGCGAGGTTGTATTTTTTTGCTTTCTTTTTCTTGGCAAGATCATTGACATAGATATCAAGCTGATAAATATGCGCCGTAGATTCCGGGATGGTCGCAATCGCAATCGGCATAATTGCAATCACTGCGGCCAGGGATACCTTGGGCAGAGAAAACGCAGGAATGGCAAAGGGGCCGGCTGACCATAAAGAGCCTGCCAATGCTTCTTTGGGGATTTCACGGAACAGATTCAGGTCTGTTCCACCAAACAGGTAGAGTATGCCTGCTACTGCACAGCCCACTGCCGCACCCAATAACAAGGGCAGCTGTCCCAAAAACCCTTTTAAATACCTTGAAAAAAGAATGGTGGACAAGAGCGTTGCCAAAGAGACCAGCCAAATCAACGGACCGTTAGCAATGCCGGCCTTTGCTCCCTCTGCCAGAGCCTTCGGTGCAGCGTCAGACAATGCGACACCGGCCAGGGTAAGACCGATGATCATGGCGACCGGACCGGTGATAGAAGCAGGCAGAATTTTTTCAACCGCCTTGCTGCCGAAGGCCCTGACCAACAAACCGGCACCGATGGAGATAAAACCGGACATGATGATGCCGAATTGGGCATAGGAGATTGCCTCGGAAGGCAAAACGCTTGTGAGACCTTTTGACCAAGCGTCCAGTTGAATCAGCGCTTGGGGGCTGATGGAATCCCTTACTGCCTGTCCGGACATCAAGCCCGCTACTGCGGTCAAATAAGAAAAACTGGAGCCGTAATATAAGGGGATTTGTCTGCGGGTGATCAAAATAAAGCAGATGGTTGCCAGACCGCTGGCAAAGATGGTGGTGGATACCTGAAAGCCGGTAATGAGTGCCACAGCAACCGTAGCAGGGAACATGACAATAACCTGCTGTATGGCATACAGCAGCAGTTTCCATGTGGACGGTCGTTCGTCCGGCAGATATCCGATGACTTCCTTTTGTTTTAACATTTCGAAACTCCTCCAAAGTTTTCGTCTGCCAATATTCTTCATAAAAATAGATTGACAGGCTCATGATGTTAACCCTCGATATCGGAATATGTAGTTAAAAAAATCGTATGGGCATCCTCCTTATTCATATTTTATTCGCCGATAATCGTATCATATATGACGATATATTGCAATATAAATTATTCATATGAAAACTATTTGGCTATATTGCATAAAAACAATCAGAAAAAGAGGCATCCTGATTACTGTCAGGATGCCCTAGCTATTGTGCGGACTTATGTGTTGAATGATTTCTTGGGAAGAGACTTTGTGCTGTATCCATTATGTATGATCGCCTTTGTATACGCTGCTGATGATGTCCTCAATGTCCGGTTCTTCCAGAGAGATGTCCTTTATTTTATTCGCCTTTGAGATTTCTGCAATCAGATCGGAAGCAGCTATCTTCTTTTTGTCGAATTTCAACCATACCCTGCCGCCTTCGGTTTTCACAACCTCGGCGGGAATGTTCGGGGAAAGCTCCTGTTCCTCATAAAAATCCACAATGAGATAACGGTAGGGTGCGATTTTATCAATCAATGCCTGCAGCGAACCATCTTCAACGATTCTGCCGTTGTTGATGATGATGACACGGCTGCACAGCTCCTGGATGTCATCCAGATCGTGTGTCGTAAGAATGATTGTGGTTTTGTATTCTCTGTTGATATCCTTGATGAATTTCCGGATAGAATGCTTGGCGTCGATATCCAGACCGATGGTGGGCTCATCGAGAAACAAAATCGGCGGGGAATGGAGCATGGCAGCAGCAAGATCCCCCCGCATTCTTTGCCCCAGGGAAAGATGGCGCACTGGTTTATCCATCAGATCATTTATTTGCAGAATTTCATTCATTCGTTCAAGGTTATCTTGATAGA
>MKRK01000247.1:3653-4172 GCA_001896915.1 Clostridiales bacterium 43-6 | reverse complement strand
ATGTAGCCCACAATTTCACCCCGTTCAATAGAAAAACTGATATCGTCCACCGCACGGATGATCTTTTTATCACTGACAAATAGGGCCTTCACCGCACCGGACAGCCCTTTTTCTTTTTTTGCAGATTTGAATTCCTTGGCCAAATTCCGAACTTCAATCATTGGCATTGTACTACCCTTTTCCCTTCTCTTATTAGGATCCTGCGCTTTCATAGGAACGAAGCGCAGTTGAAAAAACACGCTGTGAAATCACATATACCAAAATTCCGATCAGCAGAGACCAAAGGGCAAAGCTGCCCGGGAGCTGAATGCTGCCGTCCTTGCCCAGATACTCAGCAGCCGGATAAAAGCTGATAAAGGCAAAAGGGAACAGGAAGGTGAAAACCGCCTGAATGGCTTTGGGATAAATCGTGAGGGGATACATGGTGGTCTTGGAAGCAATGCTCAAAGTGACGCCGATGAGGGAGCTGCTGCGCCGGGTCCAAAAGGACAGGGCACCAATCATGGTAAAAAATCCGCC
>MKRK01000247.1:2841-3527 GCA_001896915.1 Clostridiales bacterium 43-6 | reverse complement strand
ACATTCATGGGACGAAGCAGCATGCGGTCAAACTCCCCGTTTGTCACCAAATATTCCGTATACCAGGTCTGAATAAACAGCACAATGGAGATACCATGGCTGATGACCCCCAGTCCGTAAAGGAAGGATAGCTCGCCAAAACCCCAGCCGCCAATGCTTTTGAATTGATAGATCATCACATACAGCGCCGCCATCCCGGTGAAAAACTGAAGGGCGTTGGAAAATATCCAACCAAACAGAAAGGAGGGATATTCAAGCTGACCTTGTAAATTCAGTTTTAAGAAATATAAGCCGGTATCCAAATAATATTTCAGCGTTTTCATGTCCGGTCTCCTTTCAGGGTTGTTGTATCGTGTTACCCGCCCTGTATCATCAGGTGACGTTTCGCTTTTTTGTTGACAGATAAAAACAGCAGAAAAAACAGAAATGCCCAGAATATCTGGATCAAAAGGCCGACCAGAGCGTTCGGAACCGAGGCTTTTCCGATATAAATGCTGATGGGAAACTGATAAATGTACACAAAGGGCAGAAACGAAAAAATTGTTTTGAAAACGCCGGGGAAGAACCAGATGGGAACTGTGCTGCCCGAGAGAAAAGCAATGATCATATCCTTGACCACACCCAGAGGACCCAGGTCAATCACCCAGAAATTAAACAATCCGAAGATGGCACCGATGATCCAGAGG
>MKRK01000247.1:0-2775 GCA_001896915.1 Clostridiales bacterium 43-6 | reverse complement strand
AAATCAAAACCGGCAGGAATTTGATTAAAATAGCGCTGACGGCTTTTCCGATATCCTCCGCCAGATACATAAGAAAAACATTGACCGGTTTGATATAATCCAGAGCAACATTCCCCATGCGAATTCCCGAGCGGATTTTGCCTTCCACTGTGCTGATAAAAATACAGCCCATCAAAACAGAGATAACCGAATAAATCAGCATCTCTTTTTCATTGACACCACCCACGGTGCCGCCTCCGTGATACACGGCCTTCCACAAAAACGCACCTGCCAGTATCACAATAAACTGGGCAAACATGGTGGATATCACTTCAAACCGATAGGTCAGGGACAGCAAAATATTCACTTTCATAACATACAGATACGATTTCATGGCTTTCTCCGATTGTTGTATTAGTAAATAATGTATAATTATATCAAAGAACCAAGAAAAATGCAAATAAAATCGGCTCCGAAATACATCGGGGCCGATTCTCTCATCCCATAACAAGGATTCATTGGAAATTGGTATTATAAATACAAATCTCTTTTTCCGTTTTTCATCAGGGCAAGGTTTCTCGTGAGAAGGTTTTTGATATCTTCCCGTTCAATTTTTTCTGTTTCTTCCAAAATCAGCTTCTCGCCCCTTTTCATCAGCTCATCGTCGCCGTAATCCAGCATGTATTCGTACAGGGTCATAAGTGCATTGGGGGTGCAGACATAGCCGATATTACCGCTTTTGGCAAGCTGCATAAAGCGGTCACCGGTTCTGCCCTGACGGTAGCAGGCGGTGCAGTAGCTGGGGATGTAGCCGTCATCCATCAGTTCTTTTAGCACCTCAAGGGGTCTCCGTTCATCGGACACCTTAAACTGTTCGGTGGTCCTGCCCATTTCCTCTTCCTTATAGCCCCCGATGCCTGTGCAGGAACCGGCGCTGACCTGGGAAACACCGTAGTGTAACAACTCTTTTCTCATTTCGGCGCTTTCACGGGTGGACATAATAATCCCTGTATAAGGGACGGCAATGCGGATAATCGCCACCAGGCGTTTGAAGGTTTCGTCATCCACGAGATAAGTGAATTTGTCAAGATCCATTCCTTCCGCCTTTTTCAGCCGGGGCATGGAGATGGTGTGGAACCCGACGCCGTATTCTTGTTCCAGATGCTCGTTGTGAAGCATGAGCCCCAGCACCTCAAAATCGCTGTCATAAAGCCCGAAGAGTGCGCCTGCGCCTACATCCTCAATGCCGGCTTCCATTGCACGGTCAAAGGCGGTCAGATGGTAATCATAATTCCCCTTTGCACATTTCGGATGCATTTTTTCATAAGTGGGCTTATGGTAGGTTTCCTGAAACAAAATATAGGTGCCGATTTCCTTGTCTTTGAGTTTTTTATAATTTTCCACCGTGGTAGCGGCGATATTGACATTAACACGGCGGATGCTGCCGTTGTCCAGCTTGGTTTCATAAATGGCGTCCAGCGCCTCCAACACATAATCAAGGGGACAGTTCACAGGGTCCTCGCCTGCTTCCAGTGCAATCCGCTTGTGTCCCATTTTTTCTAAGATCCGGATTTCTTCTTGGATTTCCTCCCGGTTCAGCTTTCGGCGGGGCAGCTCGTTGCACCGTTGAAATCCGCAGTAAACACAGTTGTTTACGCAGTAATTGGAGATATAAAGAGGGGCGAACATCACGATCCGTTTGCCGTATATGTTTCGTTTGATTTCACCTGCCACGGCAAAAATACGATCCAGCAGGGCTGTATCCCGCACCTGTAACAACAGAGCGATGTCTTCATGGGTCAGAAGCTCTCCCTGTTCGGCTTTGACGACGGCTTGCTCCTGTTCTGCCGCTGTGGATTTTCTGGCATTGTCTAACAGCCTTTCGATATATTCATGGTCAATAAACATCTTCATTCCTCCAGTTAATATGGTCGCCTTTAGCATAATCCATGACGAAGCCCGCTTTTTTAATCCGGTTTTCCAGACAGAATTTACATTCTGCCGCTTCCTCACCGGTACAGATTTTGTTATCATAAAGCAAATATTTTTTTCTCACATTGATGGGAGAAAGATTGGGCATGACCACATTCGCTCCGGCTTTGATGGCCTTTTCCCGTCCCAGCTTATCCAGTGTGCCGACGGCTGTGGTAGCGGGGATGAGAGCGGTGGGCAACAGCAGCCGAACCATAGCGACGAGGGTTAAGGTCTGCTCAATGCTTCCCGGGGCTTCGTCTTTGAAGGGGGTATCGCCTTGGGGAATGAAGGGACCGATGCCCACCATTTCCGGCTGCAGATCCTTAAGAAACAACAGGTCATCCGCTATGGTTTCTGTGGTCTGATGGGGAGACCCCACCATGAAACCCGCACCCACCTGAAACCCGATTTTTTTCAGGTGATACAAACAGTCTTTTCTTGTGGAAAGGTTCATTTCCGGGGGATGAAGCCGGGTATAATGTGTATCGTTGGCTGTTTCGTGGCGAAGTAAATATCTGTCTGCTCCTGCATCGTGGTATTTTTGATAGGATGCATAGCTTTTTTCACCGATGGATAAGGTCAAAGCACACTCGGGATAGGTTGTCTTGATGGTCTTGATGATATCCACCAAAATTTCATCCGTAAAAAACGGGTCCTCACCGCCCTGAAGCACAAAGGTTCGATATCCAAGTCCATAACCGATTGCACAGCACTCCAGAATCTGCTCTTTGGACAAGCGGTAGCGGTCGGCGTTTTTGTTGCTGCGCCGTATTCCGCAGTACAGACAGTCGTTTTTGCAGTAGTTTGTAAATTCAATGAGCC
>MKRK01000246.1:5505-8026 GCA_001896915.1 Clostridiales bacterium 43-6 | reverse complement strand
CTTATGGATTCGCAATACACTTCCCTTGCGTTATTTCAAGCAACTATGCTTTATTTTTGAACAGAAATCATGCATTATTAAATAAAATTATTATTTTTGAATTAGGAGGATCGCCATTATGAAACGCTTATATAAATCAACTGCCAATAAAAAAATTGCCGGAGTTTGCGGCGGAATTGCAGAATATTTTGATATTGACCCAAGTTTGGTTCGCATTGGCTGGGTATTGCTTTGCTTTGCGGTGGGTACGGGAATCCTTGCCTATATCGTTGCGGCTGTCATACTGCCAACCGACACTGAAGTAAACCCATAATACTGTTTTGATATAGTATTATAATAAATACAGACACATAGTTTTTCTATGTGCCTGTATTTTTTTTATCACGCTAAAACATAATTGAATGCAAAATTCAGAATTTTTTGCATGAATGAAAATTGCGGTTAAAGCAGTTTTATAACCAAATTCCCTCTATACAACCTTTTGAAAACTTTCATTTAAATTACAAAACAATGAATCAACACATTTCCGTATCATTAGGTTGTGGAATTGATATTGTGCCGGTTCCCTGCAAGATTACAAGTTTGGGGCACAAACAGACGAGCAAAGCTCTGCCCTACTGTTATGGTTTTACAGGGCATTGTTAAGCCCTACGGTTGCTATGATATTATTAAATATAAGCTGCTACCTTTACAGTATTGACTTCCCTGCTCTCTGCATTCCGCTTACTCTGTACTTCTAAATATCCGTCAGGTTTTCAATAATTGTTCCGGCTGTCTTAAACATTTTTCCGGCTTTTCGTTTCATACTTGATTTGTCCTTGCCGCCCCGCATCGGGTCTAAAATTATTCCGGCTACGGCACCCATAATAACACCTGTCAGAATGCCTTTCACAAAATTACTGTTCATCTTAAATCCCTCCCCAAATTTACCAAACAGAAAGATTTTACTGATCGATATCCTAAAATGAATCGTGCGTATATTTTTTCTTTCCGTCTTGATTTTTCAGTGTTATAGTATAAACCGAACAAATACCGCAATCCTTTTTAAAGGATCCGCCCTCTCACAAATAAAATATATAATGTTCGATTTTTTTAGATTAACACTACTTAACCGATAACCATTAGATTTGTTGAAATTCTAATGTGTATCAATAATAGTATGATATTTTCACAAAAAAATATTCTAAAGCTAAAAAACGAAAATTTTCAAACTTTAGAATATTTTTTAAAAAAAATCACAAAAATTTTATTAGCAATGAACCATATCAATAATATAAGTTCCTGTTATTTCGGCAACAGCCTCTTTGATTTTGACCTTGTCCATGGTTTCAGTAACTTCTCTTAAATGCTCCAATTGTTTTGTCAGCGAAACAATATCACAAAAAATGGGTTTTCCGATAAAAATTTTACTGTGCGCTGTTTTGGTAAGGCCTTCCTCGTCCATTAAAAGCTCTTCATAAAGCTTTTCGCCGGGCCTTAGTCCGGTTGTCTTGATTTCCATATCCACATTAGGCGTATAGCCGGATAATTTAATTAATTTTTCAGCCAAATCATATATTCTGACAGGTTTCCCCATATCCAGCACAAAGATTTCCCCGCCCTTTGCATAGCTTGCCGATTGCAGCACAAGCTGCGCCGCCTCCGGAATGGTCATAAAATACCTGGTGATATCCTTGTGGGTCAGCGTCACCGGTCCGCCCTCTTCGATCTGCTTTTTAAACAGCGGTATCACAGAGCCGTTTGAGCCCAATACATTTCCAAACCGAACCGCCACAAATTCAGTTGTGGACACTTCCTGCATGGACTGCACAATCATTTCGCAGATCCTTTTGGTAGCGCCCATTACATTGGTCGGGTTCACCGCCTTATCGGTTGAAATCATTACAAATTTTTTGACGCCAAACTCATCCGCGCATCTTGCGATATTATAGGTTCCGAACACATTGTTCTTAACCGCTTCGGACGGACTGAACTCCATCAAAGGGACATGCTTATGCGCCGCGGCATGAAATACCATAGCCGGCTTATAAACTTTAAAAACCGCGTCCAGCCTTGGCTTGCCCCGAACAGACCCGATCACAATATCTAAATCAAGGTCGGGATATGCCCTTAACAGTTCATTTTGCAATTCATAGGTGGTATTTTCATAATTGTCCAAAATCACAAGTTTTCCGGGTGAAAATTTCACAATCTGCCTGCAAAGCTCCGAACCGATCGAGCCGCCGCCGCCGGAAACCAGGATGGTTTTGTCTTGGATGACTTCCAACAGGCCCTTATTATCAAGTTCTACAGGTTCTCTCTCCAACAAATCTTCAATTTGAATTTTTTTGAATTTTTTCAGGATTTCGCCGCCGTCTTTTAAAATTTGATCAACACTCGGCAAAATCTTTATTTCACAGTTTGTTTCGCTGCAAATGGTCAGGATCCGTTGCTTGACCTCGTCGCTTGCCGAAGGAATGGCAAATAAAATAATCTCAACGTCATGCTCGCTGCATATTCTTACAATGTCACTGCTTGTACC
>MKRK01000246.1:2487-5420 GCA_001896915.1 Clostridiales bacterium 43-6 | reverse complement strand
TTGCGGTTAAACCGGCTCCGATGATCAAAACCGACTTGTTTTTAATCGTGCTGTATGCCGGACTGGATAAAACGCTTAGCCCCCGAATAACAACTCTGATGCCCACAATTGAAATTACCGAAAACAGTGCGGAAAGTAAAAGCATTTTTACGCTGGGGATCACAATATCAAAAAGCCTTGCCGGCAATATATACGATAAGGACATTACAAAAATTAAAATGGCTATTTTTAAATAATCAGGCAGACTTGAATGTGGCCATATTTTTTTATAGATGCCGCCAACCCAAAGAGAGGTAATATAAAGCGGTATGATAACGATCACTGTCTGAATAATTAAAAACATATGATTGATAATATCACCAAAATTATACCTGAAAAAAGCACCCAAAGCATAAGAACAAAATATTGCAAAAACATCCAGTAACACTAAAAAAAACTTCTTATTTTGTTTAACAAATGTTTGCATCTTATTATCTCCTTATAACAGTGTCAACTTGTATTTTATTATAGCATATATCTTAATCTTTGTAAATAGTTTTTTTTCGAAATTCTGTTCTTTCTTTATTTTTACAATGAAATAATTGTTAGTTTTTACAAATTATGTCACATAAAATGCTAATTTGTAAAAATTTGAAACAAAATCGAATGATTGTAAAAATTTTGAGACAAAAGGGGTATCCAGTTGATATATCAAAGCTGTGCGGTTTAATATAAACAAGCAGGAAATTCAAAATCCATCTACAAATACATACGCAACCACCCTGCATATATTTGGGGTATCACGAATTTTTTTAAAAGAAAAACGACATTTTTTGCAAGGCAAATAACATTCTATTGCATTATTATTCTAAACACAAGTGAGAAATCTTCTTAAAGCACGAAAAAGTAATGACAGAGTGGGAAACACCCGAAATACACCATCCACAGCGTAGGGCGGGATGCCCTCATCCCACCGAATTTTCATTTTGGAATACAGCGGAATGACGCCGGGCACATACTTTAGTATACTGTTCCCTACGTTTTTTTGAAGTTTTACAAAGATTTCTGAACGCTGTTCAGAATGATCGTATAGCCGCTTAAATTATAAGCAACAGCTTGCATATTCCACGTACTTTATTGTGCTTGTTGTCCTTACAGAGCTACGATTTACGCAAATAAAGCCTCATTGCGCATTGCGCATTGTGCTTTGCGCCCCGAGCGCTCCAAGAAAAAATGATACCACTATATTCCTCAAAGAAATGAAAAATATAGTGGTATAGATTATTGATTGATGGTATTCTCAAGTTCTGTCATTTGTGCTGCCAAACTTTTCTTCAGGATAATATAATCCGACACGCCATTTTTGAAAACCGCATAATTTCTTTCATCATAATTCACAAACTCTATGGTGTCCTTTGTGCCGTCGGTATAGTGATATACAGCCGAATATTCAGGTTCCCCGCTGACGGTTTTTTGTGAAAATCCGTTTGTGAATATGCCCAATACCGCTTGATAAGCTTTCTTAAACACATCCTCTTTTATTTCTGCGTCATTGATGAAATAGGTTGTATTTTCACCTTCCCGTTTGATGGTAAGCGTGTAGGTTTTACCCGGCCCCTTAAATACCACGCTGTTCACCTTGTCGATATTTACAATATGGGCAAACGTATCAATCAAGCCTAACGGTTCGATTTTGGACAATGTATCGGACAAGCCTGAATTTGTTGTAAATACAAAATTCTTATCCGCAAGCATCGCATACACATTGCCGTCCTTATCCTTATCGCCATACTTGACGGTAAGCGTATGTTCCTTATCCGTAACGGTAAAAATCAGCTTTCCGATTCCGTATTTTGAAAGATCCTTCGGATTGTCCTCCACAAAATCAATAGCCGTAACGCCTGTGGCCTGTTCTAAAATTTTTCCGAATTTTTCCGAATTTACAGACATATATTTCGGATAGGTCATTACAAAACTTGCCGTTGTGCCGAACTTCTCCAATTCCTTTGCTTCACCGGTTCTGATTTCAACCAATTGTGAACCGCTGTTTGCTAAGCTGAATTTACTGATGCTGGTGTTATCAATGGCGGCCAAATTTGTATCCCGGTAGCTGTTTACCTTTTTTAAGAAAGAGTCTGCCTTATAAGTGTCGATAATAAACAGTTTGTCATTGTATTTCAGGAAATAGCCGTCATCCCCAATGACTTTGTCGCCCACGGCTAAGCTTTTGACACTGCCGTCATTTAACACAACATCAGCGGTTGCCTTCGACACAAAATCGAGCTGGCTGCCGGTCACTTCTTTTTTTGCGGAAACCGAAGCAAAATCCGAAAAAACAATGGACAGCTTCACATTTGAAAATTCAATATTGCCAAACTCTTTGATGCCGTAATTGTCCTTGTCTTTTCTGTAAACCGTGTACTGCGCGTTTTCATTTTTTATAGTGACCTCTTTGATGTCTTCGGATTTTATATTGATAATCTCTATCTTTTCGGTTTGCGCCGTATCAGTCGGCTTTTGCTCATTTTTATCCGGAATTTTTTCCACATAATAATAAGCACCGCCCAAAATCAACAGCCCAACAACGCTAAAAATAATATTTCTTATCAGCTTATTTTGCATTACAAATATCTCCTTCTCAGCCATACCGCCAAGCCAAAGCCTAAAATGATGATCGGCAGTAACCATACCAATCCGTAATACATAAGCGCCATTCCAAGCTGTGAAAGCGCTGTGATTTTCCCTTGGGTTACGATCTTTGGCGGGATGGACAGATTTGCTTTGTTATTTGTCAAATAGGAAATTACATTTGAAGAAAATTCTGTGTTGGCTTGATTTCTAATTCCTACTTGCTCTAATTCAAGTGCATATGCAGAGCCAATGGCCATCACTCTTGCCGGCTTCGGATATTCTTTTTCAGACACCACAGCTAAATTGAAAGTCCCTTTTGAATC
>MKRK01000246.1:1770-2421 GCA_001896915.1 Clostridiales bacterium 43-6 | reverse complement strand
AGTAATCACATCAAAACCAATACTTCCAACAAATAACAACGGTAATTTTTGGGCAATCAAATTATTTGTTATCGTGTGTGCCTGCATTTTAGGATAATACACTGCCTCGCTTTGGGCAATCATAGATTTTTCTTTTTCCAAAACAACACTTTGCCCCGGCACAATGCCCCATTCCTCCAGATATTTGTCAAGCCTTTCAAGCTTGCCTGCTCCTACCGCATAAACAACTAAAAAATTGCCGCCGTTTTCCAAAAACTTATCGATTTTTTCACATTCTGCCTGTGAAAAATCCGAGCTTGGCACAAAGGATATCAACAGCCTGCCATCAGCCGGTATATCCGAATTTACAATTGAAATTGTGCTTGTTTTATGCCCTTGATTTTTTATAACCTCAGGAAAACTACTTCCCTGCTGCTCGCCATGTCCCTCTAAATAATAAATTACCGATTCTTCCATTAATCCCGCAACTGTTACAATCGCATTTGTCATTTTTGATTCAAGCTCAAAGCTATAGTTATCCTGCCCCTCTTCAAAGGATGCCGTTTTAGAATATAGCTGAGCCGCTTTGACAATTTTATACTGTCCGTTTGCCTCAAATAACAAATCCCCCTGATCAAGCGTTTCGCCCTTGGCTTGATACTTTTGCAGCAA
>MKRK01000246.1:283-1717 GCA_001896915.1 Clostridiales bacterium 43-6 | reverse complement strand
CCGCACCCAAAACCGATACTGCAATATCCTTGTCTACTTTTGCAATGGCACTTTTGGTTTCTGCCGTTATGGAAAACTGCTTCCCTTTGGTTAAGTCAAATTTAATTGGTATCTTCTGGGAAAGGTTTGTGATAATGACGTTGATTAAAATCACTGCCGCGACTACCGCTAAGGTCACTACCCAAGCGTTTAATTTGTATTTTATATTTTTCATCACAACACACCCCCTTAAGAAAATCTTCGTTTATCGATATTTCTTACCGTAAGGAAAAGAAATACAAAAACAAAGCTGGCATAAAACAACACATTCTGAAATTTAATAACGCCGATCTGAAAGTCCTGAAATCTTTTGAATACCGAAAACCACTCAACAATGGTTTTCAGCCATTGCTGGGTGATGCCGCTTGTAAAGCCGTCTAACGTATACAATACCAGCAAAATTACAAACGTCAAAATCGCCGATATAACCTGACTTTCCGTTAAGGAGGATATAAATACGCCGATTGAAATAAAAACAGACCAAATCAGCAAAAATCCGATATAGGAACCGACCATTTCGGATAAAACAGGCTTTCCGATGATAAACAGAATAGCCGGAAACAACAAGGAAATCAAAAACGCGATCAAAAATACACAAAACGCCGCAAAATATTTTCCGGCAACAATTCCCGCAACCGAAACCGGAGAAGTGATCAGCAGCTGATCAGTTTTTTTGTTTCGTTCCTCCGCGAAAAGCTGCATAGTCAAAACCGGAACAATAAATAAACAAATAATATTGATAGGCCCTAAAATATAATCCACACTTGCCTGCTGGGTGCTGATCACACCGCTGACAAAAAACAGCGCGGCAAGCGCCAAAAACGGAGCGATAAAGATATATGCAATGGGGGTTCTGAAATAGTTTCTCATTTCTTTTTTAAATATGGCCTGCATATTATTCTTCCTCCTTTTCATTGTTTTCTATGGTTTGTTGATCCGCTTGTTCCGCCGTTTCTTCCTTAGTATCCGCAGAAACTTCGTCCTCAATTGTTTCAGATGCACTTTCCGCCGCATCCTGCACCGGCACAACAGGGATTTCAGTCTTTTTGACAAACAATCCTTTTAAATCCTCAAAGATATTTTTATTTTTTTTCACAACTTCCTCAGTATGCGCAACAGCCTTACTTGTGGCGCTGATAAAGATATCCTCCAAGGTCAGTTCATTGGTTTTAAACATGAAAATCGGAATATCATTTTCCTTCAGCAAATTGTACAATGCCAGTCTGCTGTCAACCTCCGCCTTTACGATTATATCAATTGTGTTTTCTTCTTTACTTCCAAGGACCAAACAATCATAGCCGGATAACACCTTTTTTGCTTTTGCTTCATCCGTCATCAGCCTGAGTGTATATTCTGTGGAAATATTGTTTTCCGAAAGGTTTTGCAGGGTATCCT
>MKRK01000246.1:0-266 GCA_001896915.1 Clostridiales bacterium 43-6 | reverse complement strand
TTGTTGATGATAATAACCCTATCGCATACAGCAGTGACCTCCTGCAAAATATGCGTGCTTAGAATAATGGTACGTTCCTTTCCCAAATCCTTGATCACGTTTCTGATCTCGATAATCTGACGCGAGTCAAGACCTACTGTAGGTTCGTCTAAAATCAAAACCTCCGGATCCCCGATCAAAGCGCCGGCTAAGCCTGTTCTTTGCTTATACCCCTTTGAAAGATTCTTGATCAAACGGCCCGACACATTGGACAATCCAACCGTTTT
>MKRK01000245.1:5006-6437 GCA_001896915.1 Clostridiales bacterium 43-6 | reverse complement strand
AGGAACAAAGATATATCTTGATGTGGTCAGTGTGGGAGCTACAATTAATATAATGCTTGCGGCAGTGTATGCTGAAGGCAGGACTATAATAGAAAATGCTGCAAAGGAACCGCATATTGTTGATACGGCCAATTTTCTCAACTCAATGGGCGCGGATATAAAGGGAGCTGGAACGGATGTCATACGAATAAATGGGGTAGCTGAACTTATGGGCTGCACCTACAGAGTTATTCCGGATCAGATAGAGGCAGGAACATACATGATTGCCGCTGCTGCAACAAAGGGAGATATAATAATTGACGATATAATTCCTAAACATCTTGAGCCTGTCACTGCTAAACTTAAGGAAATGGGAATGGGAATTGAGGAATATGGTGATTCTATCAGGGTTTTTTATGAACATGAGCTGACGCCGGTGAATATACAAACACTTCCATATCCGGGGTTTCCAACAGACTTGCAGCAGCCAATGACAGTGCTTCTTTCAGCCCTCAACGGTGACAGCATGGTTGTGGAAGGGGTATCTGAGGATCGGTTCAAGTATGTGAATGAAATCAAAAAGATGGGTGCTAACATCGAGTTTACAAAGAAGCAGGCAAAGATTATAGGGAATCCCCAGTTAAAGGGAACTGTGGTACAAGCTACCGATTTAAGAGCAGGAGCTGCACTTATAATTGCGGGGCTTGTGGCGGACGGGCTTACAGAAGTAACGGACATACAGCATATAGACAGAGGATATGAGCATATCGAAAACAAATTTATGAATCTTGGCGCTAAGATTAAGAGAGTCAGAGATGAAGAATAACCTGTTGCTGTTAAATTGAAAAAATGCTTCAAACCCCAGGTTTGAGGCTTTTTATAATATAATACGGCTGTGGCCCGGAATAGGAGGGGAAACAATGTTAGATAATTTAAAATATTTAAAAGTAAATCTTCCGGAAGACATACTCAAGCTTAAGTGCGGTGGAGATTTTGAGGGAGCGCAGAGGCTTATAGATTTGCGCCTTGAGAAACAGATACCCAATTCCATGAGAAAAAGACTTATCCTTGAGAAGGAAATATTAAAAACAATAAAGAGTGAATATCCATATACATTTGAGCAGGCATTGAAAAGAATGCAGGACAATGTGAAAGGCTTTACGCGAGAAGAGCTTGTGGAACTTCAGGAGGACAGCCAGGCGGATTGGATATTGGTTGACGGGCAGGTTTATTTCAATGACAGTTTCTACGGGTCATTGATGAAAACGAGAGAGGATCTTGCTGCAAGACTGAAGAATAAAGAACCCGAAGACGAAAATAGAAATTTTTTAATTGAAAACATCAAGAATACAAAGGCTGAAGGAGGAGCATCCTACTTCATGCATCTGAAGGCTTCTTTGAAATTAAAGGAAAATGCGGTGAGATCCGGTGAAAACATAAGGGTGCATCTGC
>MKRK01000245.1:4369-4992 GCA_001896915.1 Clostridiales bacterium 43-6 | reverse complement strand
GCAATCTGAAATTAAAATAATCAGCACAATTCCTGAAGCAAAGTATATATCAGACGCGGACCATCCCAGCAGGACGGCATATTTTGAAGCTACAGCAGATGAAAACCAGGAATTTTCGGTGGAATATTCATACATCAGCAGCCTGAAATACAATTGTCCGGAGCCTTCGGAAGTATCAGATAAGCAGCCTTCATTCCACACAGAGGAATTTGAACCACATATTATATTTACTCCATATATAAAAGAGCTTGCGGAAGAGATAATCGGAAATGAGACAAACCCGCTGATTAAGGCAAGAAAAATATATGATTACATAACTCAGAATATTAAATATTCATATATGAGAGCATATTCAACAATTACAAATATTCCTGAATATTGCGCACTTAATTTGAAGGGCGACTGCGGAGTGCAGTCACTGTTGTTCATAACTCTGTGCAGATATACCGGCATACCCGCAAAATGGCAGTCAGGGTTGGCGGCGACACCTTATCATGTTGGGCCACACGACTGGGCACAATTTTATATTGAACCATACGGATGGCTTTTCGCGGACTTGTCCTTTGGAGGCTCAGCATATGCAAGCGGAAATAAAGACAAATGGAATTTCTATTTTGGAAATC
>MKRK01000245.1:3778-4273 GCA_001896915.1 Clostridiales bacterium 43-6 | reverse complement strand
AATTTACGGTGAAATACCGACTTTTGGATATGAAAAAAATTTAATTAAAGTATTCCGCAAAACAGAAAAAATTCCGCTTTTGCGGAATACTTTTTGACAATTATATGAATTTTTTGTAATATGTCCGTAAATGCGGAAAAAGGAAAAAGTACTTAAGTCTCGTTAATTATGAAATGCACACGAATTAGGCATATTCATAAGCAGAATCAATGCCGCTCATTGATAGTATATTCTTGGCATGATAATTGCTTGCTTTATTTATGAAAGAATATAATTGTTACGATAGTCCTATTTTCATAGGATTTTATGGCTATACTAAAAAAGTAGGAGATATAATATGATAACAGAAATAAAAAACAACACACTTTATTTTGATGACTGCAATACTGTTGAGTTATCGGAAAAATACGGCACGCCGCTGTATGTCATGAGCGAGACTGCCATAGTGGAAAGATGCAGGGAAATCAGGGAAACATTTTTAAGCAAGTATGAAAG
>MKRK01000245.1:1285-3656 GCA_001896915.1 Clostridiales bacterium 43-6 | reverse complement strand
GTTTTCCGGCAGAAAAAATTGAGTTAAACGGAAATAATAAGTCTGTTGAAGAGCTGGAGCTTGCCATAGATTACGGTATAGGCAGGATAATAGTGGACGGTCTCGATGAGCTGAAGCTTATAGAAGAGATTTGCCGTGAAAAGGAAAAAAAGGTAAACATACTTTACAGAATAACTCCCGGAGTTAAAAGTGATTCACACGACTATATAGTTACGGGCAAAAAGGACTCAAAGTTTGGAATACCTCTTGATGACGAGGTGATATTTCCCGCTGTTGAGCAGGCTGTGAATTCAGAGTATGTAAGTTTCATGGGATTCCATTTTCATGTTGGTTCTCAGCTTCACAACAATGAATCTCATCTAAAGGCTCTTGAAACGGCCTTGAAGCTTATAAAGGATACAAAAGACAGATACAACTATGTAACACCGGAATTAAATATAGGTGGAGGTTTTGGAATCAGATACACGGATGCAGATGACAAAAAGCCGTATACATACTTCCTTGATCCGATGATGGAAAGGATAGGGGAATTTTCCAGAGAATTAAAAATAACAAGACCGGAAGTAGTTATAGAGCCGGGCAGAAGCATTGTGGGAGAAGCGGGAATAACGCTTTATACTGTAGGAACCATCAAGGATATAAAGGGAATAAGAAAATATGTATCTGTTGACGGAGGAATGACGGACAACATAAGACCTGCACTCTACCAGGCAGTGTACGAGGGAGTCATTGCAAATAAAGCTGATGAGCCAAAAAATGAGCTCGTGACCATATGCGGAAAATGCTGTGAATCAGGAGACGTACTAATCAGGGATGCTAAAACTGCTGAGCCCGAAAGAGGAGATATCCTTGCAATATTCTCAACAGGTGCATATAATTATACCATGGCAAGCAACTACAACAAGACCCCTTTGCCTGCTGTAGTGCTCGTAAAAGAGGGGAAATCTGAAATAATAGTTAAAAGACAAGATTACGAACACATGACTGCAATGAGGTAATTCCTGAATATCTTAAGTAAAAGTAATACTAATCCTCATTAAAAAGTTCCATCAGAGAGGATTAGTATATACTGCTTTCCTCTGTCAAGGGCAATTATTTGCCCATGTTTTTAAAATAGAATCAGTATAAAGCAAGCGCTGTGGAAATACACAGCGTTTTTTTGCTGTTGCGGATACATAGTCTTATTAGTATAATTAATTTATCTACTAAGAACACTACTCAGCTGAAAGGGATGATTATATGTTTTTTATTGCAGGAGTATATCCTAAAAGAGAAGGACTGGATTATTACGAGCCTATTATGTGCAGCTGCTGCGGCAAGTACGGACGGTATGAAGCATTTGTGGAATACAATGTGCTCAGCCTGTTTTTTATACCAATTTTCAAATTTGGGAAAAAATTTTATGCAAGAACAACATGCTGCAACAGCCTGTATCTTATAAAAAACAAGGAAAAAGGAATTATGATGGAAAGGGGAGAGGGACATAATGTATTTTTGAAGGACAAGGATATTGTGCTCCTGCAAAAAGGGTCCATATGCCTGAACGAAAAATGCCCGTACTGTGGAATTGATATAGAAGGAAACTTCAATTACTGCCCCGGCTGCGGAAAGCCCTTGGACAAGTAACAGCAGAAATTACTGACTATTTTTTAAACAGGTACCATAGTTTGTTATCAAGTTCGTATTTTATTTCATATATGTCACAGCCGTTGTGCTGACAGATGAAAACAAGCCGTTTATTTCCGACGGTTTTTTCCTCGTATGTTTTAATAACTTTTTCAACAAAGATGACCTTATCATTAAGCCTGAATTTTACGGGCTCAATTTTGCCATCAGTATTAAAAATAGCCATGACCTTAATGGGTTGATTAAGAATTTTCATGCTATTACTCCTTTACAAGAGACTGCTCATGGCAGGATATTCATCTTCGGGATAGCCTCCCAGCAATGGGCTCAGCTCCGAGTTCGCAAACACGCCTCTTATTATTGCTGTGTCCCCATATCTTTTCCGTATGCTGTCAATTACCTTATCAAGCTTTTCGTTATTTTCATATGACGAATCCTTAAAAATACTCAGCTGCTGAAATTCAGTTCTTTCCAAATCCGAAACAGATACTCCCAGCAGACGCAGAGGTCTTTTATCCCAATGCTTGTCAAACAGCTGGCATATATTTGAATATATATCTTTTGTGCAGTCTGTGAAGCAGGAAAGCTTTTTCTGGCGGGAAATGTAATCCAAATTGCTGTCACGCATGCCCACACTCACCACACGGCACATCATGCCTGTTTCTCTCAGTCGCCCGGCTGTAGTCTCCACAAGACTAAGTATAACCGCATGGGCTGTCTCGGTATCCTCCAAGTTAAATTTCAG
>MKRK01000245.1:0-1245 GCA_001896915.1 Clostridiales bacterium 43-6 | reverse complement strand
GTATCAGATGTCCGTATGATTTAAGGCAGCTATACAGAAGCTTTAAATTTGCATTTGCCAAATCACCTATGGTGTAGATTCCCAGTCTGTTAAGTTTCGGTTTTGTACGGCTACCAACCATAAAAAGATTTTCCACCGGAAGTGGCCACAATTTTTCCGATATTTCTTCATAGAAGCATGTATGACATTTATCGGGTTTTTCAAAATCTCCTGCCATTTTGGCAAGTAGCTTGTTTTCAGATATTCCCACATTTACCGTATAGCCGAAATTGTCATGGACGCCGATTCTGATTTTATCAGCCACACTGCGAGCCGAAGTCCGGTCTATATCTGTAAAGCGCATGAAGCACTCATCAATGCTGAACACATCTATATCGGGGGTAAATGTGTATAGATATTCTCTCAGTGTCCTGCTTGCTCTCACATAAACATAATAATCAGGAGGAACCACAAGCAGTCCGGGACACTTCTGCCTTGCCTCAAAAAGTGATTCGCCGGTTATTATGTTAAATTTTTTTGCAGGAATGGATTTTGCCAGCACAATACCGTGCCTGCTTTTTTCGTTACCGCCTATTACAGAAGGCACCTGTCTTATGTCTCGCTCAATTCCTCTTTGCTTTTCGTAAGCAGCAGTCCAGCTCAAAAATGCGGAGTTTACATCTATGTGCATAATGATATCAGACATACTCCCTCCAATCATACGAACAAATGTTCGCGAAGTTTTGAGATAATTATATCATTATTTTCAATATAGTAAAGATAATTTTTGTGTTATTTTTGGAAAAGTTAGACTGTTATGGGACAATAAAAAGGCACCTGTGTGTGCCTTATTGAGAAGTTTCTTCGGTAGGTGTTTTTACGGTGCGTTTAAAAATTTCATTCAGATTCAAATTTGTTATGAGTACACCTGCAAATATAACGGCCACACCTACCCACTGCATGATTGAAAGCTGCTCCTTAAGCACAATCATTGAGGACAGCAGAGAAACAGCAGGAACCATAAGAGGAAGCGGTGCTACCTTTCCTATTGGATACTTGCCCAGCAGTACGTTCCATACACCGTATCCGAACAGTGTTGCACCACAGGCAAGGTAGAAAATTGCAAAAATGGATGTGCCGCTTAAATTCAAAACTATATTGAGAAGCTCATGAGGTGAATTAAGCGACATCGCCATAATAAGCATGGGTATTGGAGGAATTAATCCGGACCATACAACCATGCTGAACATATTGAGCTTTTTGCCA
>MKRK01000244.1:3067-5468 GCA_001896915.1 Clostridiales bacterium 43-6 | reverse complement strand
AGCCAGATGTCGCTCATTGCACTGCCAGGTGTCTGTGTCAGCCTGGTTATTTTTGACATGTAGTCAGGAATTTTCAGGTCAAGCCAGACCTGCACTGCAATGAAAATTAAGCTTATACCTGCCATAAGCCATTCCTTAGGCTTGAGATATTTGAAAATTTTTAACATATAAATTAATTCCTCCAATTATTCATATAGGGTTTAATGTAACCTGTGTTTGTAGTTAACTGTATTAGCGATAGGCCTGTATTTATGCGGACAACAACGTCCGCATAAGTAATTAAGGCCTCTTTTATTCCTGAGGCGAATGCTTTTGCAAAAGCTCGAAGAATTTACTTGTCAGCCGAATAAATTCTTCCGTATCCTCTTCACCCATATCGGTAAATACCCGAGTCATGCTGTTTTTCATTTTCTTCAATTCAGTTTCGGCACGTATGCGCCCGGCCTCGGTAATAGTCACAAGAATATTGCGGCGGTTGTTTATGTCTATGTTGCGAACAATCTGTCCCTTCTTTTCCAACGCGCCCAGCAATGCGGATATTCGTGCTGTGCTGGCATGCAATGCTGCACTTAGTTCGGAAGGGAGCGCCTCGGTTTTGTGCATTAATAAGAACTGTAATATAAAAAGCTCTCCTTTGTTTGCACGATTTACATTATCAATCATATTTTTTTGTTTGTTTGACATAATTTTATTGAAAGTGATAAATGCTTTATCAGCATAGGTCAAATTGTTTTCGTCGTTCTTTATCGACATATGATACCTCCAATCTAAGTCCAGCATTAATAAATTCAATGCTGCTTACTTTTCTATATAATACAGAAATAATAACTAACTGTATTAATAGTATATGATGTTAGCATTTAACTGTCAAGAGGTTTTAATTTTTTTATTGGAATTAAGCATTATAGTTTGGAAGTAAAGATTATTTGTATTTCCTTATTTATTTTTTTGTGATATTCTGAATAAAAAGGAGGCAGATATGTACAAGATTTTAATAGTGGAGGATGACAAGGTTATTTCGGCAGCCGTGAAAAATCACATTAAATCATGGGGGTGGGAGTCGGAACGCATCAAAGATTTTGAAAATGTTATTGCATTTTTTGCTTCATATGAGCCTCAGTTGATTTTGATGGATATATCTCTGCCATTTTTTAACGGATATCACTGGTGCAGTGAAATAAGAAAAATATCCAAGGTTCCTATAATATTCATATCCTCGGCGTCTGACAACATGAACATTGTTATGGCAATGAATATGGGCGGAGACGACTTCATTGTAAAACCCTTTGACTTGAATGTGCTCACTGCCAAGGTGCAGGCAATGCTTAGGCGTACCTATGATTTTGCAGCGTCAACAACGCTGATTGAGCATATGAGAGCAATCCTCAATATAAATGATAATTCGCTGACCTATGATGGCGAAAAGATAGAGCTTACAAAAAATGAATTTAAAATTCTGAATATTCTCATGGAAAACAAGGGAAAGATAGTAAGGCGCGATGTACTGATGAACAGGCTGTGGGAAACGGATAGCTACGTTGATGAAAATACCCTTACTGTAAATATTACAAGGCTTCGCAAGAAATTAGAGGCTGCGGGACTGGAGAATTTTATATCAACTAAAAAAGGTATGGGGTATATAGTTGAATGAAGAATGAGAGCTTTAACGTATTTTTGTGGTATTTGCGGCAGCACATGAGAGAATTCCTTGCTTTAATATTGTTTTCTGTCATTTTCGCGGTTGTGTTTTATTTGCACAATATTTCTGCGGAGGCTGTTTTGTATGCCTTTGCCATATGTCTGTTTATAGGAATGCTTTTATTGGCGGCTGATTTTTTCGCATATTTTAAAAAAATCAAGTTTCTCCGTAGGATGCAGAGCAGCATTACCATATCCGCGGAGGAGCTTCCAGAAACACGGAATCTCCTTGAAAGAGAGTATACATCTCTTATTAAGAAGCTTCATGAGGATAAGGTGAAGAATATAACTGCATTTGATAATGAAAAGAGCGGGCTGGTTGACTATTTCACCATGTGGGTGCATCAGATCAAGACGCCTATTGCGGCAATGAGACTGCTGATGCAGTCGGAGGATGAACCGGGTGAGCACATGGAGGAGCTTTCTGTGGAGCTGTTCAAAATTGAACAGTATGTGGAAATGGTGCTGCAGTATCTCCGCTCTGACAGCAGCTCCACCGATTATGTTTTCAAAGAATACGATCTTGATGACATAGTAAGGCAGGCGGTCAGGAAGTATGCTAAGCTGTTTATTCATAAAAAAATAAAGCTTGATTACAGAGATTTGAACTGCAGTGTACTGACAGATGAGAAGTGGACTGTATTCGTCATAGAGCAGATATTGTCCAACGGGCTCAAGTATACGGATGAGGGTGAGATACGTA
>MKRK01000244.1:0-3044 GCA_001896915.1 Clostridiales bacterium 43-6 | reverse complement strand
AATCCGAGGATTTGCCCAGGGTTTTTGAAAGCGGGTTCACCGGATATAATGGAAGGAAGGATAAGAAATCTACAGGAATAGGATTATATCTTTGCAAGAGAATTCTAAACAAGCTTTCTCATTCCATAAGTATAGAATCCCAAGCGGGAAAAGGTACGAAGGTTAAAATCTGCTTTGACACGGTCAGGGTTGAAATAGAGTAAGATTGAAACGAAATAACCTTACAATTTTGTAAGGTTAGCGGCACAAATGTAAGCCAAAGCTATGGCAGCATGCTTCTTCACTTTGCTATACTTGAACAAAACGGTATAGGAGAAAAATAATGATGATTTTAGAAGTAAATAATCTTAAAAAAATTTATACGGCACGGCATGCGGGAAATAATGTTCAGGCCTTATCAAATGTGTGCTTTTCTGTTGAACAGGGCGAGTATGTGGCAATTATGGGTGAATCAGGCTCCGGAAAAACAACGCTGCTGAATATACTTGCAGCCTTAGATAAGCCAACCAGCGGTGATGTCCTTTTAAACGGTAAAAATATTGTTTCCATAGATGAAAGGGAGATTTCAGCGTTCAGGCGAAATAATTTAGGTTTTGTGTTTCAGGATTTCAATTTGCTGGATACATTCTCGGTGAGGGATAATATATTTCTTCCTTTGGTTTTATCAGGCAAGAAATATGAAGAAATGGAAGAAAAGCTGGGACCTATTGCACACAAGCTTGGCATTGAGGATATTTTGGAGAAATTTCCATATGAAGTGTCTGGCGGCCAAAAGCAGAGGACAGCAGTAGCAAGGGCGCTTATTACAGAACCCAAGCTTATTCTTGCAGATGAGCCAACAGGGGCTCTGGATTCACATGCTGCAGACGGCTTGCTAAAATTATTTGACGAGCTGAACGGAGATGGACAGACGGTGTTGATGGTAACTCACAGCACAAAGGCTGCCAGCCATGCCAAGAGGGTTCTGTTTATAAAGGACGGAGAGGTATTTCATCAAATTTACAAGGGATCTCAGACAACGGAGGAAATGTATCAGAAAATATCGACAACTCTGACATTGATTGCAACGGGCGGTGGTAAAAATGAATAGCCTGTTTTACCCGAAGCTTGCATTGGTAAATATTAAAAAGAACAGCAAGTTTTATTTTCCGTATCTGCTCACCTGTGTTTTGACCTCGGGAATGTTTTACATTATGTGCATGATTGCCGGCAGCGAAGGAATAAATTCCATGATGGGAGCAGAAGCAGTATCTTTTATTCTTATGTTCGGCACTATAGTTATAGGTATATTTTCAGTCATATTTTTATTTTATACAAACAGCTTTTTGATGAAGCGGCGAAAAAAGGAAATAGGCCTTTACAATATACTGGGCATGGAAAAAAGGCATATTTCAATGATATTGCTTTATGAAACACTGATAACGGGAGCGGGTACCGTTGCGGCTGGTCTCATAACAGGGATTTTATTCAGCAAGCTGATTTTTCTTCTTTTATATAAAATGATTCAGTTCAAGGTACCTCTGAGCTTTTATATAAGCGGATTTTCAATGGCAGTTACATGCATACTGTTTTTCGGCATATTCTTTTTAGCTCTGCTTTTCAATTTGTGGCAAATCAAGCTAACCAATCCCATAGACCTTTTAAAGGGCAGCAGCATGGGAGAGCGTGAGCCAAAGTCAAAGCTTGTAATTGCCCTTGTGGGTGCAATTACCCTGGGAGCAGGATACTATATTGCAATAACAACTGAATCACCTTTGAAAGCAATAAGCTTGTTTTTTGTTGCAGTACTTCTGGTAATAGCAGGAACATACTGTCTGTTTACGTCAGGTAGTATAGTACTTCTTAAGTTTTTACGAAAGAATAAGGCTTATTATTACAAAACAAAGAATTTCACATCTGTTTCCGGTATGATTTACAGAATGAAGCAGAATGCGGTGGGACTTGCTAACATATGTATACTTTCCACAGCCGTATTGCTGATGATTTCAACAACGGTAGCACTGTACGTCAGCATGGATGAACAGCTTGAAACAAGATATCCCACAGACATATCCCTTGAATTTTTTGATTTTAAGGAAGACATGAGAAGTAAGGTTATTGAAGCTGTCAACAGTGCCGCAGAGAGTCAGGGAAGAAAACTTTTTGACTTGAAATATTATGACAGTATTTCTGTTGCGGCAGTGTTGGAAGGAAATAAATTTGAGACAGAAAATGTGGATTTCTACAATGAATCGAAATTATTTGCTCTTATGTTTATTACGGACGAGGATTACTCAAGGTTGACAGGCAAAAATATAAGCCTGAGGGAAAATGAAGCGGTTGCCTATGGCATTCATGGAAGACTCGATGATTCATTTGAGATTTTCGGAGAAAAATATAATATCATTGACTATGCGGACAGTTTTCCTGTAGAGGGAATGGGATATCTTGGCACCGTATACTGCTTTGTTGTAAATAGTGACGAGTTCATGAGCATGAGCGCACCATCTGAATACGGCAGCAGCAACAGCTTTCAGGGAATCAAATATTCCGTATCTTTCGATTTTGACGGTACAAAGGATGAGAAAATAGCATTTGCTGATGTAATTTTTGATGAATTAAGTACAATAAAATACAGCGGTGACAATAATGATGATAATCCAAACTACCGTTTTTATGTGGAAAGCAGACAGAGAGTGGAGGATGAAATTTATGCTCTGGATGGAGGATTTTTATTCCTGGGAATATTTCTCGGCTTCTTATTCCTGATAGCTACGGTGCTTATTATTTATTACAAGCAAATATCCGAGGGCTACGATGACAGAGAGCGCTATAATATAATGCAGAAGGTTGGAATGAGCCATAAGGAGGTTAAGGATTCTATCAAAAGTCAGATAATCAAGGTGTTCTTCCTACCGCTGATAATGGCTATAATACACATCGCAGCTGCATTTAAGATGGTTACAAGACTCTTGGCGATTTTTAACCTGACAAATGTATTGCTTTTCGCAAAATGCACTGCAGCAACCATGGTGGTCTTTGCGATAATATACGGAATCGTATAT
>MKRK01000243.1:3734-5903 GCA_001896915.1 Clostridiales bacterium 43-6 | reverse complement strand
GACAAGCTGAATTTAAGGACCAGGGAAAATATTGTGGGCATCCGGGTCATCAGGGCGTTTAATGCGCAGACCCAAATGCAGCAGAAGTTTTTGGATGTCAACGGCGAGTTGACTAGAACAAGCCTGTTTGTCAATAGAGTGATGTCTTTTTTTCACCCTGGTATCACATTGATACAAAATTTAAGCGCCATAGCGGTGATTTATTACGGATGCGGGTTTATCGGCAGGGGCGAGCTTTTGGTGGGGGATATGATCGCATTTTTGCAATATTCCCTGCAAATTATTTTTTCGTTTTCCATGATTTCTATGGTGGGCATTATGCTGCCGAAGGCGATGGTATCCTTAAACAGAATCGGGGAAGTGTGCGATACCCCGATTTCTATATCAGATCCAAAGCAGACGCAGACGCCCGACCTTGACAACTGCCCGTATCTTGAGTTTAAAAACGTTTCATTTGGGTATAAAGGCGCTTCAAATGCGGTTGTGTCAGAACTTTCATTTACGGCGCGGTTGGGTCAAACAACTGCCATCATAGGCAGCACAGGCTCGGGAAAATCCACCATTGCCAAGCTGATCCCAAGGTTTTATGATGTCACAGAAGGTGAAATCAAAATCGGCGGCATGAATATCAAACATATGGCGCAAAAAAAACTGCGGGAATTATTGGCTTATGTTCCTCAAAAGTCAGTCCTGTTTTCAGGCACCGTGGAGGAAAATATTAATTACACCATGCAGGACAAGCCGTTCGAAGCCTTGAAAAACGCTGCGAAAATTTCTCAATCAGAAGAATTTATAGAAGCAATGCTGCAAAAATATGACTCTGTTATTTCAGAAGGCGGAACCAATCTTTCGGGCGGACAAAAGCAGCGTTTATCAATGGCAAGAGCCATATTCAAAGCGCCTAAAATATATATTTTCGACGATTCTTTTTCAGCCCTGGACTATAGAACCGATTCGAATCTCCGAAGCGCTTTAAAGGAAGTCACAAAGGATGAAATGGTGATCATCATATCCCAGCGGATTAATACTATTATGAATGCTGACAATATCATCGTTTTAGACAACGGAAAAATAGTCGGGCAGGGCACACATAATGAATTGCTGGAGACTTGCCAGATCTACAGGGAAATCAAACAGTCGCAGGACTAAGGAAATTTGAACGCAATACAAATTGGCATCATTCTGAAAGGGTAGAACTATGTCTAATAATATAAGAAACAGAATGGGCGGCGGTGGCGGCGGAGGCGCAATGCGCAATTTGGCGCAGGGCGGCGAAAAGGCAAAAGATTTTTACACCACCTCAAAAAAACTGCTCAACTATTTAAAACCATATAATATCGCAATCGCAGGATCGGTGCTGCTTGCCTGTTTTTCCACTGTTTTTGCAGTTGTGGGGCCCAGAATGCTGGGAGATGTCACCAATATTTTATTAAAAGGTGTAGAAAATTCCAATATTGATTATGCTAAGATTGCGTCTATCCTGACTTTTTTGGGCATTTTATATATTTTGAGCTTTTTACTGAATTATACACAACAATATATTATGACCGGTGTCAGTCAAAAAGTGACCTACTATATGAGAAAAGATATTGTGGAAAAGCTTGATAAACTGCCGCTTAAATTTTTCGACAGCAGAAGCTACGGCGATATTTTAAGCAGGGTGACCAATGATGTGGATACCATCGGAAATACACTAAACCAAAGCCTATCGTCCATCATCACATCGGTAGTGACATTGATCGGGATATTGTGTATGATGATTTCTATCAGCATTCCGATGACCCTAGTCGCGCTTTTGACCCTGCCCGCAAGTTTTTTATTTATTAAAGTTGTTGTGGGGCTTTCCCAGCGATATTTTAAAAATCTGCAACGGACATTAGGACAGCTAAACGGTCATATCGAAGAAATATATTCCGGGCACAGCGTTGTCACGGCATACGGCGGACAGGAAATTGCCATTGAAAAATTCAGAAAATATAACGCCAATCTTTATGATTCAGCAAGAAAATCCCAGTTTTTATCAGGCCTTATGATGCCGGCCATCGGGTTTATCGGAAATATCGGCTATGTATTGGTTTGTGTGCTGGGCGGTTTTTTGGTGCTGACAAATATTGTGACCATCGGCGGCATCCAATCTTTTATCCAATATTTAAGGCAGTTAAATAATCC
>MKRK01000243.1:567-3698 GCA_001896915.1 Clostridiales bacterium 43-6 | reverse complement strand
GCTGCGGCGGCAGAAAGGGTTTTTGAGTTTTTGGAGGAAGAAGTCGAAAACGAAACCCAAACACAAGTCAGACATCAGGATTTTTCAGAAAGCATCCGCTTTTCAAATATTGATTTTTCCTATCATCCGGAAAGACAGATCATTAAAAACTTTTCGGCTCATATCAAAAAAGGCTCAAAGGTAGCTATAGTCGGGCCTACCGGCGCCGGAAAAACTACCATTGTCAATTTATTGATGCGTTTTTACGATGTCAACAGCGGCAGCATCCTGATCGACAACCAAAATATTTTAGCGTATGATAAAAAGGATTTGCGAAACCTGTTTGGTATGGTGTTGCAGGATGCATGGGTGTTTAACGGTAGTATCAGAGAAAATATTATGTTTGGCAACCAAAATGCAACCGAAGAGGAATTTCATAATGCCTGTCATTCGGCGCTGGTGGATGTTTTTATCAAAACACTTCCGAATTCCTATGATTTTATTTTAAACGAGGAGGCCAACAATATATCGGCAGGTCAAAAACAGCTGATCACCATCGCAAGAGCCATCCTGAAAAACCCTAAAATATTAATATTGGACGAAGCGACCAGCTCGGTCGATACCAGAAGCGAAATATTAATTTCAAAAGCAATGAATAATTTAATGGAATGCAGGACAAGCTTTATTATAGCACACAGATTATCCACCATAAAGGAAGCGGATATCATTTTGGTGATGAAAGACGGGAATATTGTGGAACAAGGCAATCATACCGAGCTGATGGACAAAAAAGGCTTTTATTTTGATTTGCATAACGCAAGCTATGCGGAGGAATGATGTGAAAATCAAAAATATAGGATTTTCTCCGAATTTATATTAAAAAACATTCGCCGTATCTGTCATAAGATCGTCTAATTGCGGTTACAAAGCTAAAATACTGCTATTAGAAATTGTTTATCGCATAAGAAGTAATGTTCATCACAAATGTCTCAAAATTGAAATTGATTGCGGTTACCAAACTTAGCACTGTGAACAGTACGTTCTTATCATATAAAAAAATGTCTTTGGACACTATTCCAAGCGGGGTATATAAACCCAAGCAGAAAGTATACACTTTCGATTGCATAAAAAGCAGCATTTGCTCATAAAAATAGGAACAAATTCAAAAAAAATCTAAAAACTTTTAAAAAAAGCTTGACAAATGGTTAATATTGTGTTATTATATTCAAGCGTTAACGAGAGGCAATACAGGGAATGCTGCTGAAATATAAGTGTAGAGACTTTCTGCGGGTGTAGTTCAATGGTAGAATCTCAGCCTTCCAAGCTGATTGTGTGGGTTCGATTCCCATCACCCGCTCCACTTAGCTATTTCGAAATTTCCTATTTTGTTAAGCTGGTTAACACATTTTTTTTGTGCGATAGGAAAATCAACTTATATGTTACAAGGGGCCACTAATTTAATCTATGCGCCTGTAGCTCAGTAGGATAGAGCAACTGCCTTCTAAGCAGTAGGCCAGGAGTTCGAATCTCTTCAGGCGCGCCAATAATATACGGTGGGTATAGCTCAGTAGGTTAGAGCACCAGATTGTGGCTCTGGGGGTCATCGGTTCGAATCCGATTATCCACCCCATTATTATTTTAAACTGATGGGATATAGCCAAGGCGGTAAGGCACAGGACTTTGACTCCTGCATTCGATGGTTCGAGTCCATCTATCCCAGCCATTTTCCCAAAACCAAATAAGGGCCATTAGCTCAGCCGGTAGAGCACTTGACTTTTAATCAAGTTGTCCCGCGTTCGAATCGCGGATGGCTCATCCATCGGAAAACCATTGAAATCAGTGCATTTTGATGGTTTTTTCTTTATAGTGAAATACCTCTAAAAAACACCTTTGACCACAATTTTGACCACAACTGGCTAAAAATGATCCCTTTTTGTTCTCTTCTAGAATTTTCCATAAAATGCAATGAACCCCGCTCCACTATAAAAATGAAGCGGGAAAAATTAAAGTATATTTAGTATCTTTAGCAGTTTGATACAATCCTTATAACCCTGTATGTATACTTTGTCAGTTTCTAAATCGTGTAGCTTGAATATTTCCTCTCTTAGTTCCTCAAAAGCCTGTTGACCGTCTTTGTCCAATAGCGTACTGATATGAATCGTATTTTTTATGTTGGTCTGGTATAGTTCCATATAGTCCTTATTCTCTTTTACGCAATATTAAAGCTTAAAAACGGGCTTCAATATTGGAATTGATAGGTACATTTATTATTTGCTGTATTTTGCCATAAAAATTGCCCCTAAATGTTAGACAATCAAATAACATTTAGGGACAGTTTATTTTACACTCAGAAAACTAAATTATTGATTTGCATAAACCGTAATCGGCAGAGAAATTCCATTAGGTAGCCTAATTAAAAATACACCTTTTCCATTTTTTCCTGAAGGAAACAATGTCGGGTCAGCTTTTATAGTAAATGTATAACTGGAATTAGGTGAAAATGTTCCTTCTGTTTTATTTTGCTCATTCAAAATAGAGAGCCAGTCAAAAGAATCGTTTTTTAAAATTTTATAACTGCTTGTTAGATTTTTTGTATTAATTGTTATAGTTTGAGAAGTTTCGCCTGTAAGATTTATTTGATATTTATTAGCAGTTAATAAAATAGGGCGAATAGGGACTGTTTCAGCCGCATTACCTGATTCTAAGGCACCTATATCAGGGCTTGAACCATTATAATTTTCAGCGAAGTTTGGTATATATTGGCCCTGGTCAACTCCTAAACTTGATGGTGTTAGATTATAATTACCCTCCTGCATATTTACAAAGCTTGGCATTCCAAATATTCCGTTTGCTTCGTTTCCAGTTGACGGCTTAACAATACCAATTCCACCAGCCAGTGCAGTATTCCCAAACAAATCAAAATTAAAATCATCAGTTCCTACTGACTTCATCTGGTAAATACCGGCTTTTGTACGATTTGTACAGATTAGTATATTGTTTCTTGTAGTTCCGTTCCAGTAGTAATCGCCATTATAGCCAACAGATGCAATGCCATCACCAAACATTTTATCACTTCCTGCGCCACCTACGTAAAATGTATTATTAAAAAAGAATGATCTGCCACCAGGAAACTTAAGTGCTCCGCCGTTTTT
>MKRK01000243.1:0-402 GCA_001896915.1 Clostridiales bacterium 43-6 | reverse complement strand
ATATCAGAATTTTTATTAAAACCGCCTGATTGATAATTATTATTTAATCCCTCAATTACGTCATTAAATCTATGTTCATCACTCCCGATAAAATCATTATATCTTATAACAATTCCACCCTTACTATTAATAAACATTGCATTAGGGCCTTTAGGATGGGTGCTTACATCTATGCCTTTGTAATGCCAGGAGTTTGCTGTTCCGCGAGGGTCATGGAAATAACATCGTTCAACCAGCAAATTTAACACGCCGTTTAAATAAACAGCAGCATCATTATTAATTACTTCACCGGTTTCGTCAACATAGGCGCCATCGGCATCAGACAAGGTTCCTACCCGACCCCAACCGGTGACTTCGCTATTTATAATTCTTACATTAGCGCATGTGCTGTTTAGATAAATT
>MKRK01000242.1:6284-7697 GCA_001896915.1 Clostridiales bacterium 43-6 | reverse complement strand
AGTCGGAGCTTCTCGACTCCGGCATCAAACCAAACACCATCCGCCTCTCCGTCGGCACCGAGCATATTGACGATATCCTGTTTGATCTTCAATACGCTTTGGATAACATTTGATTATTTCTGTCATTTTCTCTTCCAAAAACCATCATAACCGCAGGTGTTTCTCACCTGCGGTTATGATGCATAGGATAAACTACACACGAGAGAAGAATTACTATGAATAAAGATGACCAAAAACTCGGATTTGGCACAAGGGCAGTGCATGCAGGCAATGAAATTGATAAAGAAACAGGCGCCATCCGAAGACCCATCACCATGGCCAACAGTTATGAGCTGCCCTATGACCCGTCGGATTTGAACTGGAGCAGTGCCGGAAAAAATATTTATACCAGAAACGGCGGCTCGAACCAGCAATATTTGCAGGAAAAGCTGGCTTCCCTTGAAAACGGGGAGGACTGCATTGTTCTGGCCAGCGGTGTCGGGGCTCTGTCCGGATTGTTTTTTGCACTTCTTCAGAGTGGTGATCATATTATCTTTTCATCCGTGACCTATATTGCCGTTTACCGTTTGCTCAACGAGCTGTTAAACAACAAATTTGGTGTGGAAACCTCATTGGTGGACACCTCTGACCTGGATGCGGTCAGAGCAGCGATACGACCCAACACCAAGCTCATCCACATTGAATCACCCAGCAACCCCACCATTGGCATCACCGATATCCGTGCTGTCTCCGAAATCGCCCGCCATCACGGAGTCCTGCTGTCGGTGGACAACACCTTTGCCTCTCCGTATAACCAACGCCCCATTGAATTGGGCGCCGATTTTTCTGTAGAGAGTCTGACAAAATACATCAATGGACACGGAGATGCCATGGGCGGTGCAATCATTGGCAAAAAAGAGCATCTGGACATCATTCGTTCCCAGTCCCAGGTCAATCTGGGCGCCGCCATCAGCCCCTTTAACGCCTGGCTGATCATGCGGGGTGCCGTCACCTTACCCCTTCGGATGAGACAGCACAGCGAAAGTGCTTTGCAGATTGCACGGTTTTTACAGGGCATAAAAGGCGTCCGTTTTGTTTCCTATCCCGGCTTGGAGAGCCATCCTGGACATGCAATTGCCAAAAGCCAGATGGAGCATGGCTACGGAGGTGTGCTGTCTTTCGGGCTTTTGGGCGACCACGACACCCACAACCGCTTTGTCAGCCATTTGCAGATAATCACCTCCGCTGTTTCATTGGGGCACGATGAAAGCCTCATCGTTTTCATCGGAGAACAGGACGAGCGGCAATATTTATATCCCCCGGAGTTTCATGAGGGTTTCTTCCGTTTCAGCGTCGGGCTGGAAGACACCGTTGACATCATCGGGGATTTAAAGCAAGCATTTCAAAAAGAAAACCTATTCTAATCCATTCTAA
>MKRK01000242.1:3166-5866 GCA_001896915.1 Clostridiales bacterium 43-6 | reverse complement strand
CTCTGATGTCCTGGCGGGTGATGGATATGCTTTCGCTAACGAAAAATTCATCGCTCTGGTCATCCATAAACCTGCCGGTTTCATCCACTATGCCGGTTTCCACCATCACCGCCACCGCATCAATCAAGCCGGAGCCGCAGATGCCCACGGGCGGTGCGTCGTCGATGGTGGTATATTTCACGCCTCCGTCATACCACACCCGATTGATTGCGCCGGCTACCGAACCGGTGCCGAACTTTATTTTTGCCCCTTCAAAGGCAGGACCGGCGGCAACGGAGCAGCAAAAAATCGTATTCCCTTTGCACAGCGCCATTTCCCCGTTGGTTCCGATGTCGATATAAAAAACATGTTCTTTGCTCCTGTCAAGGTTCATGGCAATCAATCCTGCTGTAATGTCCGCCCCCACATAAGAAGAAATGCAAGGTGGCAGATACACCTCGCCGTCCACCTGCAGCCCCAGCTGATGACCGGCATACATGACGCCGAAAAGGGACTGCCCCAGATAGGGTGCTTTTGCGATACCGGAAGGATCCAGCCCTGTCAATAAATGCAGCATGGTGGTGTTTCCCACAATCACTGCCGATGCGATTTTTTTGCCGTATTCCCTGATATATCCGTTGATTTGGGAAACAATACTGTCACCCATCTTACGAAGTGCATCCTGTTCGGCTTCACAGGCGGAAATACGGGAAATCACGTCTGCTCCATAACGCCGTTGTAAATTCAGTCCTGACCGCACATCGGTCATGTTTCCGCTTTTCAGCTCATAAAAATAAACAGCGAGCGTTGTGGTGCCGATGTCCACCGCAATGCCTGTTTCTCCCGGGCAAAACCCGTTGTCAATCTCCTGTGCGGTTTCCAAAAATCCCGCTTTTGACACGGTTTTGTATTCGGGCAGCATAATCCTCATGGTGCCGGTACAGTCCGTCAGGCAGGCAAGGCGAGTGCCGCTCACGATCTCACTTCTTGTTAACAAAGCTTGTTCGGTCTCTGTTACAGGCGGAATTTCCCCGGCAATCTTTACCTTACACTTGCCGCAATGACCGGTTCCGCCGCAAGGCGCATCCACAAATATGCCGTTGTCACGCAGCACAGACAGCAGATTTTTTCCTTTATCTGCTTGTATTTTCATTGAGCCGACCTGTATTTCCACCATCACAAAACACCTCATTTAAACGTCATTATAGCACAGATACCGGCAGGGGAACAATGGAATCTTCATAAAATTCATACTTTTTTTATTGCAATTATCAGTCAAATATATTATTCTTATATAGATACAGATATCCAGATTGAGATAGACGGAAGGGATTACGGAATGCGGCTGAAGCTGATTGCCTGCAAGGTGCTGTGCAGAGAGCTGTGTGAGCTTTCCGCTCCCTCGGAACACATCGTTGATCTCACCCTCATCCGTCAGGGTTATCACAATGAGCCGGAAACCCTGCGACGCATTTTGCAGGAAACCATCGACGGAATTGACGCCGGCGACGCTCCCGATCCGTTTCTGTCCCATCAGAACACCCGGACGGATTTTATTTTACTGGGCTACGGACTTTGCTCCGGCGGTGTGACCGGGGTCTCTTCAAAAAAATATCCGCTTGTCATTCCCCGTGCACATGATTGTATTACGTTATTGTTGGGTTCCAAAGAGCGATATAGGGAGCTGTTTGCCAAATACAGCGGTCACGCCTATTGGTACACCCCCGGCTGGATAGAAAACACACCCATGCCGGGCAAGGACAGACAGCATCAGCTTCTGTCCCGATACACCGAAGCATACGGTGAGGACAATGCTGTCTTTCTCATGGAGACTGAGCAGGCCTGGTACAGGGATTACCGCTATGCCGCTTATATCAAACCCCACAACGGCTCTTATCCCGACTATCGCATATTTACGAAGGAATGTGCCGAATTTCTCGGGTGGAGCTACGCCGAAGAGCAGGGTGACATTTCACTGCTGCAACGATTCCTTTCCGGCCATTGGGACGAGACGGATTTTCTCATCGTTCCCCCCGGCAAGAGTGCCGTGCCAAGTTATGACGAAAAAATTATTACGCTAAGTGACGCATAAAAATTCTATGGAGGTCACCTATGAAACTGAATATCGGTTTGTTTAACGATTCCTTTCCGCCGACCATTGACGGTGTTGCCAATTGCGTTGTCAATTATGCAAGAGTCATTGCGAAAGGACCCCACGAGTGCTGTGTGGTCACTCCCAAATATCCCAATGTATCCGACGACTATGATTTTGAAGTCTACCGTTACAGCTCCATGCCATTGGAGCAGCTGATCGGGTACCGTGCTGGTAACCCGTTTTCCCCCGCTACGATCAAAGAGCTGCGAAATAAAAATTTTGATTTGATTCATACCCACGCCCCCTTTGCCTCCTCTGTGCTGGCAAGCTTTATCTGCAAGGGGCACAAGCGCATTCCCACGGTCTTTACCTATCATACCAAATTTGACATTGAAATCCCCAAACGTGCCAAAATGAAGCCCATTACCAAAATGGTCAAATGGTTTGCCCTGAACAACATCAACAAGGCCGACGAGGTCTGGATAGTCAGCAAGGGTGCTGTGAAGAGCTTACGTGACTTTGGCTATAAAGGCAGCTGTGTGGTGATGCCCAACGGAACAGATTTCCCCAAGGGGATTTCTCCCGATGAAGAAATCCACAAAATCAACGAGCAGTTTCAAATTGGC
>MKRK01000242.1:0-3134 GCA_001896915.1 Clostridiales bacterium 43-6 | reverse complement strand
TCTCTGAAAACCGTGAAGAATAACGGCGTTGCCTATCGCATGATTTTTGTGGGGGACGGGGCGGACAAAGGCGAGATTGAAAAATACACCGAAAAGCTTGGCTTGTCCGACCGCGTGCATTTTGCCGGCGCCATCGGCGACCGGGAAAAGGTCCGGGCATTTTTCAGCCGGGCGGATTTGTTTTTGTTCCCCTCCACTTATGATACCTCCGGACTTGTGGTCAAAGAAGCGGCAGCTTGTTCCTGTCCCAGTGTGATGGTCCGGGGCAGCTGTGCCAGTGAGGAAGCCGAGGACGGCTTCACCGGCTATCTCTGCGAAGAAAATGCGGCGGACTGCGCCCGTGTGATCACAGAAGCGGTCGCCGACCGGGCAGCGTTACAAAAAATCGGTGAAAATGCAGCAGAATTTTTGTATTTGTCATGGGACGATTCCGTGAAAAAAGCCTGTGACCGATATGAGGTTGTTATAGAAGAATTTAAAAATAAAAAAAAGGAAGTTTTGATGAATGAGTAATTTTCAATTGGCAGCCCCGGCGAAGGGCGATACCGTCGTTAGCATGAAAACCACCCTGGGGGATATCAAAATCAAGCTGTTCCCCACCGAAGCACCCAAAACCGTGGAAAATTTTTTGACTCACAGCAAAAACGGGTATTATAACGGTCTGATCTTTCACAGAGTCATTAAGGACTTTATGATTCAGGGTGGTGACCCCACCGGAACAGGAATGGGTGGTGAAAGCATCTGGGGACCGAAGTTTGAAGACGAATGTTCCGTGCTGCTTCGCAACTACAAAGGCGCGCTATCCATGGCAAACGCAGGTCCCAACACCAACGGAAGCCAGTTTTTTATCGTGGATGCAAGCACCGTTCCTGCACAAATGCTGGGACAGATGGAAAGCCTGAAGGATGACGGCTTTCCCGCAGAGGTCACGGAAAACTACAAAAAGCTGGGCGGAACCCCCTGGCTGGATTTCAAGCACACCGTGTTCGGCCAGGTCGTGGAAGGGCTTGATGTAGTTGCAAAAATCGCCTCGGTTCCCGTGGGCAGAAACGACAAGCCGGACGAGGATGTGAAAATCCTGTCCATTGAAGTAATCGAAGAATAACGGAAAGGACAGAAATCAAAATGAAAAGATGTGTAACGTTTACCGCATTGACCATGAGCGCAGTTATGATAGCCGCCTCCTTAACCGGCTGCGGTGGCAACACCAAAACCACCTCCACATCCGGTACCGCCGCGGCGACGACCGCCACCACCAAAGTGCTGAATATTGACGCACCGGAAATGCCGGACTTTGTCGTCCCCGGTGCCAATGGTTCCAGAAACAGCAAGCCTCTCGGGTTTCAGTTCGAAAAGCCGGCTGTGGGAGAAGAAATTGTTGTGCTAACGACCGATTACGGAAAAATCCGTCTTCGCTTATTTGCTGACGAAGCGCCCATTGCTGTTGCCAATTTTCTTGCTCTTGTAAAAGGCGGTTATTATGACGGTTTGATTTTCCATCGAATCATTACTGATTTTATGATACAATCAGGTGATCCTCTGGGCAACGGAACCGGCGGAAAAAGCGTTTGGGGAGATCCCTTTATTTTAGAAACCAATGCAAATCTGCTCAACTTCCGGGGTGCACTGGCTATGGCCAATTCCGGTCCCAACCAAACAAACGGCAGCCAGTTCTATATTGTTCAGACCCCGAAAACAGCTGTAAAAGACGATGATGTCAAAAATTTGTCCAAAGAAACAGCGGCTCTGTACAAGGAAAAGGGCGGTAAGCCGTACTTGGATGGCGGATACACAGTGTTCGGACAGGCTTTTGCCGAGGATTTAAAAGCTGTGGATGAGATTGCAAAGCTTCAGGTTTCGGGAAGCGGAGAAAGCGGCACACCCTCTAAAACCGTGGTTTTAAAATCCGCCAAGGTCGAGAAATACGACGGAAAATAGGAGAAATACTATGAAAAAAGTAAAAATTCTTTCGCTCATACTATGCCTTGTTTTGCTCATGACCCAAATCAGCGCCTGTAAAAAGGCGGAGCCGAATTATGTTGTGAAAAACGGCGAGCTGGGGGATCAAAATAACAATGGCATCGGCGGAAGCGTTGCCAATAACAATGGATCAACCACAATCACAGACAAAAAAGGCAATGCGGGTACCTCCTCCAATGCCACTACAGCGGCAATTACCCAGAACACCACCAAAAAAATTGACATCCCTTCCCGTCCTGCTGATTCCGGTGACAGCAACAACCCCAGAAGCAATAAACCGGTGGGATTTCAATTTGATAAACCGGCTGTGGGAGAAGAAATCGTGGTCTTCACCACTAGCCTGGGTACCATTCGCTTGCGCTTATTCCCCACGGAGGCACCCATAGCCGTTACCAATTTCAAGACTCTTGTCAAAAGCGGATATTACGACGGCATTATTTTTCACCGTGTCATCAAAGATTTTATGATTCAGGGGGGTGACCCTCTGGGCAACGGAACCGGCGGCGAAAGCGTCTGGGGAAGCGGCTTCGGGGTTGAGAAAAACGCAAACCTCTTACATTTCAGGGGCGCTTTGTCCATGGCCCATTCCTCCTTGCCAAATTCCAACGGCAGTCAGTTTTTCATTGTCCAGTCCAAAAGCACTAGTGGCAGCGGAATATCGGCCGAGGCCGATAAATTGTATCAACAATATGGAGGTACAAGCTTCCTCGACGGCGAATATACCGTGTTTGGTCAAGCATTTTTGGATGATTTAAAGATTGTAGACGCCATCGCTGAAGTCAAGACCGGCGCAAATGATAAGCCGTTGACAGCGGTTGTGATTAAAAAAGCCGAGGTTGTCAAATACACCGGCAAATAATAAAATCCCGTTTTAGGCGGTATCCTAACCGAAACCGCCTAAAACATTCTGTTTTCTAGGAAAGGTATTGTCTTACATATGAACGCAATCTTCGGGTATGGCATGACCGTCACTTTTCAGGTATCCATCCTTTTTGTTTTGATATTTGTGGGTGTTCTGGTGGCAAAAATAAAACTGATTGACCACATCGGTACGGATCAGATCATCAATCTTCTGTTATTCGTCATCAATCCCTGTGTGATCGTCAATGCTTTTTTGAATGTGGAGTTTTCTGTTGAAAACCTGAAAAACCTCG
>MKRK01000241.1:4857-5257 GCA_001896915.1 Clostridiales bacterium 43-6 | reverse complement strand
TGCGGTCGCGATCCCTCTGGAACTCCGAGCGGGTCGGGCTTGCTCCCGGTGCAAACAGCCGGCCACGGCTCAGCGAGGGATCCGATGCATAGGCGGCGCGTTCACCCATTATGCGGCCAAGACCCTTTTCATCGTCGTCTAACGATATTAGATTTGGTTTCCAGCGCTGCCCCATGCCGGGCGGCCGAAAGGTACGTGATGACTGAAGCTGCTCTAGCACCGAACAATGTCATTTTGACAGACCGCGCCGCCAAGAAGATCGGCCGCATCCTTGCCAAACAGGGTGAGGGCACGGTGCTGCGCATCGTGGTGGCCGGTGGCGGCTGTTCGGGCTTCCAGTACGAGTACAAGCTGGTCAAGGAAACGCCCGCCAACGACGACCTGGTGCTGGCCAAGGACA
>MKRK01000241.1:4269-4828 GCA_001896915.1 Clostridiales bacterium 43-6 | reverse complement strand
CCTGATCGGCCAGAGCTTCCAGATCAAGAACCCGAACGCAGTGGCCGGCTGCGGCTGCGGCACCAGCTTCGCGGTCGCCTGAACTGGTCGCTTAAGCCTTTCGACGGCTTGCCTAGCTCCCGACCTAACCGTTAGCGTCCTTCCTAATCTGGGGAGGATCCATGAGTTTGCAGTCTAAAGTGGATGCGGCGATCGACGCCGCGCTGGTCAGCCGCATGGTCGGTTGCGTCGTTCTGGTCAACCAGGGCGGCAAGGAGATTTATGCCCGCACGGCCGGTTTGGCCGATCGCGAGGCCAACCGCCGGCTGGAGCGCAACGCCATCTGGCGCCTGGCCTCGGTGACCAAGCCGATCGTCGCGACCGCCGCGCTCAAGATGATGGAAGCGGGCCTGCTGCAACTCGACGACCCCGTGAGCAAGTACCTGCCCTACTTCACCCCGGCGAGCCCGGATGGGGTGGTCCGGCCGATCACGCTGCGGCAGCTGTTCGCCCATACGTCCGGCCTCACCTACGACACCAACCCGGCCGACGTGGCGCCCGGCATGTCCGGGCCCTACAT
>MKRK01000241.1:1641-3843 GCA_001896915.1 Clostridiales bacterium 43-6 | reverse complement strand
GTGCCTTCAATTGCCAGCTTTTCAATATCCTGCACTTTAGACAAATCGGCAGTCAGCGCAACCTCTGCGCCAAGCTTTAAGTGCGGGAAATCAAATTCCTGTTTTCCCATCTCCCCTTTCAGCAGTTCAAGTGCTTTTTGTCTGTTGTTTAAAAAACTCTCTACCGTTTGTTTTTCGGAAGGATAATAATGAGGTGTAAGCACAACTGTCCCGACATTTTGATTCGCGCTCTCTTTCAGAAGTTCAATTGCCATTTCAACACTTTCAGAGCCGTCATCTATATTTTGTAAAATATGAGAATGAATATCAATAAGCTTCATCTCAATACCTCTTTCTTAAAGGCTAAAACTCAAAATCTACTTTTTACCTTTCGGCTTTTTCTCAATTTCCGGTTTCTCGGCCTCAGACTGCGTGTATTCATAACTTCCGTAATACTTGTTTTTATAATAATTATATTTGCCGTACCCGCTGCGGTACTTATAGTATCCGCTTCGTTCTTCGGAAGCGTCGTTCAAAACAAAGCCCAAAATCTTTGATTCAGAAAACTTCAGCTTTTCCAAAGCGTCGGATAAAGACTTATGGTCTGTGATCCCCTGCCTTGCCACAACAATAGAGCCCGACGCCTCTTTTGCCAGTAACAACGCGTCGGTAAGCAGATTAACAGGTGGTGTGTCAACTAAAATATATTGATATTCCTCTTTCAGCTGTGCTAAAAGCTCCTTCATCTCAACCGAAGACAAAAGCTCCGCAGGATTGGGCGGAATATGCCCCGACGGCATCACAAAAAGATTATCATATTGGGTCGGATGGATCGCCTCTTTGATTTCGCAAAACTTTCTTAATGCATTGGTCAAGCCAAATTTTGTTTGCAGCTTAAACACCTTAGCCACTCGTGGTTTTCTTAAATCGGCATCCAAAATCAATGTTTTCGCCCCTGTTTGCGCAAAAGCAATGCCTAAATTGATACAGTTGGTGGTTTTACCCTCCATAGGCCATGAACTTGTCAGAACGATCACACTGCACTTTTCCTGCGGCAATGAGAAAATGGTATTTGTCCTTCCTGACTTATAGGATTCCTTCAGGTTAAAACTTGATTTTTCATCAACAAGATGCGTTTCCCTGCTGTAATGAATCTTCCGTCTAGCTCTGAACATCGACTCGAACATTAAATTATTTAGTAGCTTCATTCGATCCTCCTTGGTATGACTGATAATCATAATATGAGTATTTATCGGCTTTTCCTTCATCAAAATTCAAGCTTGGTATTACCATCAGAACAGGCAGCTTGTACATCTCAACCAAATCCTCTTTGCTTTTTACAGAGGTATTCATCAGCTCCAGCAAAAATACCAGACCAGCTGACAACGCAATGCCCAATATAATTCCGAGGATTGTATTTTGGGTCACATTCGGTGTGCTGTGCGAGGTAGGAACAACCGCTTTATCAACAATTTCAACCGAGCCGGCCTTCACCACACGAATAATTTCCGGCGGCGCAACCACACTGATCGCATCGGCTATTGTCTTTGCGTGCTCTTTGTCGGTAGAGGATACGGACACCTCAAATACTTCCGTGTCCAAAACTGCAGCCGCCTTGATCATGGATCTGATCTGACTTGACGAATAGTTCAGGCCAAGCGTCTTGATCCTGGCAGATACGGCGTCTAAGACCTGATTGCTTTTTAAAATAACCAGATAGGTTTCGACTAATTTTGCAGAAAGGGCGAAATCATTCGCAGTGAGCGTTGTTGCTTGCAAATTAGACTGATTATAAACATAAAGAGTCACTGAGGATGTGTATTTTTTTTGTATTACGTATTGAGAATATGCGAAAGAGATCACTCCTCCGATCAACGCCATGGCAACAATCAGCCACAGCCTCCTCATAAACATGGATATTATATCATTAATTGTAAATGCTTTTTCCATCACTCTTTTCCTTTCAAACGAGTTATCAATTAATTTTAACATAAACAACAATATTTGTCAATATTAATTGGAAATTTTCTAAAAATACTTGATTATTGTTGACTTTCCACCATTTATATAGTACAATTAGTGTAGTTATGCAAAACGGTGTCCGCACATTATTTTGTGTGATAAAAAAGTGCCGTTCGGCACACTATCCTCATTCATACCGTATGCAAAATGTAACTGCTCGTTCTGCACAGTAAAGTATGCAATTTCCTATCAGATAACAAG
>MKRK01000241.1:0-1543 GCA_001896915.1 Clostridiales bacterium 43-6 | reverse complement strand
TTTTTGATTTTGACTTTTATTCTTATATTGTCCATAAATGCAAATGCCGATACAAAATTTATCAGCATTGGGTTGAAATATTCGGATACTGCAATTCTAGAGTGTACACTTTTAGCCGGCAGTGGTTTTATTGTCAATACCGATTCAGAAAATAATATCCAATTAGCAGAAACAAAATTAAGCATAAAACGAAATCAGGATAACAATATTGACATCATAAACCCACAGAACGGCAAGGTTATTTCTACATATAACGCATTTGAAATTCTGCCTGCCGATCTTGGCACCATGATATTCAATGATACTGAATACCGGGGGAATTTAAGGTTTTCGGTTGTAAATAATAAAATTCATGTGCTCAACTACATATTGATAGAAGATTATTTAAAAAGCGTTGTACCAAGCGAAATTGTGGCATCCTGGAATTTTGAAGCACTAAAGGCTCAGGCGGTCTGCGCAAGAAATTATGCCCTGACCAATTTAGGAAAATTTTCAAAATACGGTTTTGATTTAGATGACACAATCAACAGCCAGGTTTATAAAGGTGTAAAATCAGAGCATCCGAATACCACCAAAGCGGTTGCGGAAACAGCGGGGCAAATTCTGATGGTGGATGGCAAGCCTGCCACAACCCTGTTTTTCTCATCCAGCGGCGGCCATACCGAAAGCGCCAAATATGTTTGGGGCAACGATTTTTCGTATTTAGTCGGGGTGAAAGACCCGTACGAAGAAATCAAAGAATGGAAGGTCAATTATACACCCGATGAAATCACTGCAAAACTTTCCGCAAAAAAAGTGGATATCGGTACTATTGTAAATTTGGAAAGTGTGGAGCGTTCGCCGTCTAACAGGGTAATAAATCTGCTTATCAAAGGTGACAAGGGAGCTTATACATTAAAGCTGGAGGGTACAAGAAGCTTTTTTAATCTGAAAAGCAATTTATACGATATTTCAAAAAATCAGAGCGATAGTCTGGTTGAAGTCATAACCAAAAACGGTATAGAAAAAAGGCAGTTAAGCGGTAAGATAATCACCAAAAACGGAATCTTCTCCTTAGACGGCGCTATCATAAGCTATGACTTCGTAGGAAAAGGCAACGGTCACGGCGTAGGTATGAGTCAATACGGCGCAAAAGGGCTGGCCGACAATGGATATACATATGAACAAATTTTAAAGCATTATTTTACCGGATCCTATCTAAGCTCTGAAACAACCGTAAAATAGGCATCATCCCAACCAACTGAAAACAATAAAAAATTTTGATTTCCCCATCTCACATAATAAAGACCAAATATTCCCGCAACAAAAGAAAGGGACACCATAAACAATGAAAACAGATGACTTCGACTACCATTTACCCGAACACCTGATTGCGCAAAAACCGCTTGAAGACAGAACATCCTCAAAAATGCTGGTTTTGCAAAAGGAAACCGGCGAATTAAAAGATGAATATTTTTATAATTTTATAGATTACTTAAAAAAGGGAGACGTCCTTGTATTTAACGATACCAAAGTCATCCCCGCCAGGCTCTACGGCGCAAAA
>MKRK01000240.1:4122-5947 GCA_001896915.1 Clostridiales bacterium 43-6 | reverse complement strand
GAAGACCAAACATTGGATCATCATAGCGGGTTTTCTGATACTCATGGGTCTGGTATCATTTGGCCTCAATCGTTTGGGTATACTCACCTTACTAGACGGTTTATCTAATTTCAACAGCTACGTATATTTGATCCCACTTGGTGGCGCAATCATCTACTTTATTGTGGTATTATCCGGACAATGGCTGATCAAAATATTGATGACTATATTCACACTCATCGCAGCCTATGTATTCTTCATTGTGGTATTATTTGAATCACCCAATAAAACCATACTTCCTGATGCAGGGATTGTGGTTGAATCACGCCAGTTCATCTTCGCTGGGGTGGATCGCTTTTATCTACGTCAAGGGTTGTTCTACCATGAAGTGTTCTCATGTGATACGGGCGAGGATGCGTATTGTAGTTATGAAATTACCAACGATTCACTCATCATCACCCACGGTTATTATGGTGGGGAAGAACACATTAAAATCATTCCAATCAAGGAGACATAATCATGTCAAAAATTCAATTATCGTTTTTCTCACAAGCATTAGAAATGAATACATCTCTAACGGTCTTAGTACCAGATGACTTAAAAAAGAATGAACAATTACGTCCGTTTTATGTACTACATGGCTATAATGGCGACCACCAAGACTGGACTAGACTCACCGCGATTGAGCGTTACTTACGCAATCGCCGTGTCTGTGTGATCATGCCTTCTGGATTCAATGCGTATTATACAGACCATGTGGTGGGGTTACAGTATTATACCTACTTCACCAAAGAATTGGTCCCTTTCGTCGAAAACCTCTTCCCTGTTCAAAAGGAAGCCTATATTTTAGGTTTATCCATGGGTGGTTATGGCGCTTTGAAGTTCGCTTTAAGCAACCCTAAAAAGTTTGTAAAAGCGGTCAGTTTATCTGGGGTTATGAACCCAGACTTTATTCGTGCGATTCCTTGGATGGCACACCGTTTACCTCAATTTGATTTGATGTTTGGCAAAAAAACAACGGGTAAAAACGATTTAAGACATTTGGTAGAAAAGAACCTAACATCCAACCGAATGCCAGAACTTTTACTCACTTGTGGTGATCAAGATTTCTTAATCGAAGACAATCGTTCATTTGAACAGTTTTTAAAGGAAAAACAAGTCCCTCACACCTTCATTTTTGATGATGGTGAACACAATTGGGATTATTGGGACAGAGGCATTCAAAAGGTACTGCCGTGGTTATTTAACGAGGAAAAACACTCAATCTAGAGTGTTTTTTTTAAGTTTGAGTCCAGGTTTTAACACTGCTTTCGCCGCGATACAACGTATAGGTTGTCCCTTGTTTTAACTGATCCGATGTGATGAATAATCGACTATATGTATAGGTTGAAGTGGTGAAATTCATGATGATTTGACCGCTTTGATCTTTAACCACATAGTTGCCTGGTGACAAACTGAGGGCGATAGAACCTGTTGAACGATTGTTACCTGAGGAACTTGGTACACGTTCACTACTACCAATACCGATGAAGGTCCCGCCCGTAATCGAAACTGATCCATCGGTATCCAATGCACCACCCATACCACCTGAGAGTGCACTCATCGATACGACAAATCCACCAGTTTGAACATAGGTACCATTGGAATCAATTGCGTCAGTATCGCCTGTACCCACCGAAATTTCAATATAACCACCAGTAACTTCTACTATTGGTGAAAGGCTGCCTGTGGTTGCGTTAATACCATCATCGGTTGAGAATAATTTAATGATACCGCCAGTAATTTTAACCACATTACCCTCGATTCCTTCATATGACGTGATGATTTCTATAGCCCCACCATGAAT
>MKRK01000240.1:3200-4074 GCA_001896915.1 Clostridiales bacterium 43-6 | reverse complement strand
TTTTCAAGTAAAACATCGTTATTGGCATGGATGGCATCATCATAGGATTGAATGGTGAACACACCACCTGAAATGAGGATTTGATTGTCCGCTTTGATGCCTTTAGAGGAATAGTCTAATCCAGTACTGGAATATATACCAAAACTATAGGTAATCGCTGTGCCAGAAAATGAAAGTGTTGTCATGTTGTAATTCTCATTCCATTTGGCTTTTTCAGATTTAGAAACGTAGGTATTCGTTGAATTACTTGACGCGTTACCGAAACGATAAATCGAAAAATATTCAAAGGTTGAATCTAAATTCACTTCATAAAGATAATAGTTTCTTCCTGACATGTTAACTTGACCTATCAGTGTCGCATTCACCCAAAGGGATTCGGTGGATGCTGCATTTTCTTGGTAAACAGCAAATCGATAGTTAGCATTATAAAGATTGGATTGAATACGAATATAGAGCTTTGCAGTTGTGTTTTCGACTGGGTCACCCACATTGGTTGCGTATGTTTTTGTGGTGTAGATGGTGATAATTGGGTTATTTTCAATCACCACATCATAGGCTGCATCGATGCCATCGGTAGCAGCGTTGATGACGAATATCCCGCCCAAAATGGTGATGGTACCACGTTGATTGCCTTTGCTGGATACATCTGAATTCGATGTTTTTAAGCCGTCTCCACCCGTTGCTGTAAGATTAAATGTGCCACTTTTGATGGTAATCGAATCTGAACCTTTGATGGCGTGATTGGCAGATACTACCGTGATAGTCAACCCTTCTATGGTTAAATCGTCTTTGGTACCTATGCCGTTATTGTACTGTGCTTGAATCACCAAGTCTCCTGTACCAGATAAAATTAAATCTGCATTGGCATACAATG
>MKRK01000240.1:0-3194 GCA_001896915.1 Clostridiales bacterium 43-6 | reverse complement strand
TGCTGCATTGGGTGTATCGTCCGATTCACTCACTTGGGTGGATCTTAAATCATTCAATAGGACTTGAATACCCATAGGAATGGTTATGTTCACTTTATCTGCCGAGATGATTTGGATGGGTGCATATAACGATGAAGATAAGGTCAAGTTGCCAAACTCGATGTCAAATATTTCATCGCTGGCATCGAGTTTCAATGAACCTTCAGATGATGTACCTTCAACATAATATGATCCCCCGCCAGTAATGATGACCACGTTATTATCAACACTAACATAGCCGTTATTGTTATCGATTGAGATGCTAGAACCATTGAAATAGATTTCAGTTGGTTTTGTATCATCGTAGGTTGCATTGATCAATCTCGTGGTGATTGTAATGGTGATATCACCTGTAATCTTTGTAATACGATACGTGTTTTCACCCAATTCTGAAGGTAATTTTAAATTCTTGTAATTGGATGGTGTGATCGAAATGTTTTTAATCTCATACCCGTCATCTACAATCACTTTAAAGTTGATTTGTCCTTCTCCATTGATGAGAATTTCTCCTGTAGTGCCATCTTTAGCAATCCCAATCAGACCTTCAACACCTGTACTTGAAGTTTGTGTATCATAAATCCATACCGATACATGATCATCTAAAATGAAGTTACCTTCATAGACTTCATCTACTTCTACTTCGGTTTCAATGATTTTACTGGTAATGATAATTTCACTATTTTGAACAGGGACGGTCAAGGTGTAATAACCTAGATTTTCGTCGATGAGTTGATAATTAATGACAACACCATCTTGTTTGATTTGGTCTAATGTATACCCTGTTTCAAATCGGAGTTGCACATAAACCAAAGTGGTCTCATCCAATGCTGTGACACCTTCATCCACATTAAACTGTAATGTATGTTGATTCAATACTTGATTGAATGTTTCGTCTTCGTATATCATCAATTCGATATGTTCATCTGCCATCACCGAAATGTCGATGGTATTTGGTGTTTTAGATTGACATGCGGCTAGTATGACCAAAGTGTATAACAACCCCATGAGTATGCTCATTTTTTTCATTTATTTCACTCCAATCGCTTTTGATGAGCATACTATACCACAGCTTTGATACTGAAACTTAAAAATAGTCAAAATTCACATGATTTTTAATTTGTTTGTGACACAACATGTGAAAAAAAGAAAAAAACTGTTTTTTACCAATAAAAAGTGGTCAAAAACAGTCGTGATTTTTATAATAGTTTTTTTAGTGCTCGTATGTCATTAATTTGATAAGTCGAACCGATGAATTCTTCTTCCTTACCATACCCGTACAAACACGCCACCGTATCGATTTGATTGGTGTGTCCCGATTCCATGTCATGGATTCGGTCACCCACCATCAAAATCGGTTGAGGGAGTGTGGATTTGAGTTTTTTTAAGATGTCTTTTTTAGGGATGTAATCATACATTTCAGAAGACACGAATAAATCAAAGTATCGGTCCAATTGGAATTCGTTTTTATTGATTTCCATATAGTAGTTTTTAGAATTTGATAAGTAGACCAAAGTATAGCCCTTTTCTTTTAAATAGGCTAAAGTATCTAATGCACCTTCAAACAATACCCCTTCATGGTTTAATATGGAGTCTCGCATCGCTTCACCAATCATTTTTGAAACCACTGAAATGACTTCCGGGGGTATGGCTGGTTGGAAAGATGCCCACATTTCCGGTGGGTTTTGTCCTAAAAAGCGTTTGACTTCATCTTTGGTCCAGTCTTTTTTGGCTTGATGGCCATATTGAACCAAATAGTCAAAGGCTTTTAGGAACGCTTTATAATAGATTTGGATACTGTCATGGATGGTACCATCGTAGTCCAAACAGATGGTTTTATACGCCATGAGTTTATTCCTTGAATTTAAGCATGTGACCCATCTTATCTTTTTTGGTCTTCATGTAAAACTCGTTACGTTCGTTATGGTTAAGTTGGATGGGTTCTCTCGAAGCAATCTCAATGCCATAACCGGTTAAACCTGACAGTTTTAATGGGTTGTTGGTCATGAGCTTGACTTTGGTTACACCCAAATCATTTAAGATTTGAGCCCCAATACCATAGTCTCTTAAGTCTTCTGCAAAGCCAAGTGCGAGGTTGGCTTCAACGGTGTCCATCCCTTGATCTTGAAGATTATATGCTTTGATTTTATTGATTAAACCAATCCCACGGCCTTCTTGACGCATATAAACCAATACCCCTTTACCGGCTTTTTCAATCTTATCCAAAGCGGCTTGGAGTTGTTCACCACAATCACATTTCATTGAACCAAAAGCGTCTCCCGTTAAACATTCGGAGTGGACTCTGACCAAGACTTCATCGCCAGGTTTGATGTCCCCTTTGACTAAAGCAACATGGTGTTCGCCACTGATCGCGTTTTCAAAACCAATCATTCTAAAGTCCCCATGTGAGGTTGGTAAGTTCGCTTTAGCGGCACGTTTAATGAAGTTTTCACTGCGTTTACGGAACTCGATTAAACTTGAAACAGCGGTCCATTTTAACCCGAGTTTTTGAGCCAAATCTCTGAGTTCATATAAACGGTAAGGTTCACCAGATTCTTTTAAGATGATCGAAGTCACCCCAGCTGGGTATAACCCAGCGAGTTTAGCGAAATCTACCGAAGCCTCAGGACGACCTGCACGCTTTAAGACCCCACCTTGACGGTATTGGATTGGGAAAATGACCCCTGGTTGAAAAAACGACCCTGGTTTGGTTTCTGGATTCAAAATGGCTTTGATTGTTTTTAACGCTTTTTCAGTGCGATTCCCCGTACAATTGAGTTCTACAGACATCACTTTCGCGGTTTGATACGCGGTGATGGTTTGTTCGTATAAGGCTTGAATGCCTAGGGCGTGGAATCTTTCTTTATCGGTGGTGATGTTGATGATGCCTTTCGCATATTTTTCCATTAAAGCCAAGGTTTCTGTATTGACTTTTTCAGCGGCGACGACAAAATCTCCGGTGTTGTCTTCATCGTAATCATCGACCAAGATGATGGGTTTACCGGCTTTGATGTCTTCTAAAACTTCTTCTACTGTGTGAAATAAATTATCCATGTTAAGCTCCTTTTATGATAGTACCTGCCATGAGGATGTCATCTCCAAATGGGGTATATGTAACGTTTTTGAGTTGATAGGCATCACTCATGAGGGCGACCCCC
>MKRK01000239.1:5668-6822 GCA_001896915.1 Clostridiales bacterium 43-6 | reverse complement strand
ATTAGAAGGAGCAGAGGGCAAATCACAGGTTAATCTAATTGCCAATCAATTTACCCTTAGTCAAGATGAAGGAACAATTATTGCGGCTAAAATGTATTTTCCAAGATACAGTTATAAAAATATAAAATGGTCTGCAAGTGCCGGAGAAGCAAAAGCAATCAATGCAGGGAGCATTCCTTCTGCTTTTTGGCATGCGAAAAATGTTGAACCAAACACAACATATAAAGTGAGATTTGAAGCTGATTATGAATGGCATAGCAGGATTGGTAATTATGGGCTGAATGGTGACACCATAAGTGTGAAAACAACCAAACAGCACATTTCAAAAGAAATTGAAATCAAAGTATTGGAAAAGCCGGTGCCATATATAAAAAATGTTAATGATAACGCTTTGAATGTTAACGCAAATATAGCTGGCGGGATTTTAGAAATAAAATGGTCAAATATTGACGCAGCAAAATATATAATCAGGAAAGGATACAAATTTGGAAAATATTCCGATTTTAAAGAAACGTCAGCCAATTCATATAAGCTTAATATCAGTTCAGAGAAATACTCTTGTTACTATTTGGTTTGCGGTATTGATAAAAACGGCAGAGAAATAATTTCGTCACCGTTTGTTTATGTTGCAAAGACTGAAGCACCTAAATTAAATATTGTATCAAATGGAGGTAAAAACATTTTAGTTTGGAATGGTGTTTGTGGCTCCGAATATTATATAGTGGAAAGAAAACTGAAAAATGAAAATGCCTATTATCCTATTTGTGAGAAAACAACAGATACATATTTTATAGATAATCAGGAAATTGATTATAATCATTATGATTACAGAGTCGTTTGTTATAATTATGCGGCGAAAGATGGTGTTCCATCAAATTTAGTGAATAGTTCTATGATTACCAGTATAAATTCAATTCCGCAAAACGAAGATTTTGATGGGGATGGACTGAGTAACGGAGAAGAAATCTCGTTGAAAACTTCCCCTTTTATATTCGATTCTGATTTGGATGGGTTGGATGATGGTGTGGAAATTATTTTGGGCACTAATCCGATAAATAAAGATACAGACGGCGATGGTATGGTAGATGGCGCAGAAGTGAAAATGGGACAAAAACCACTTGAGTTTGACCAGATTCAAACGACGCAAGTGGTAG
>MKRK01000239.1:2435-5642 GCA_001896915.1 Clostridiales bacterium 43-6 | reverse complement strand
AAATATCTCCATAAAAGAAACGCCGAATTATGTTTTAGGCGGTGTTAAAGGCCTTGCGGCAAAACCCGTAGAAATAACAAATGCCGGTAGTGCCGACGAAATAATTGTTGATTTTCCAATTCCTGAAACAGATTTAGCAGGAAGAGAAATAAAAAAAGACGACTTAGCTGCGTATGGTGTGGATAGAAGTACAAAGCAAATCTCACAGCTCAAAAACGTTCGTTCAAACGGAGACGTTATTTCTGTCAATACAGATAATAAGGATATTGTATTGTTAGCGAAGGAGGACGCTGAGGTGACTCAGAGTGACTTTAATGAGATTGATGTTGTGTTCTGTTTAGATCAATCGGGAAGTATGAGCGACTCTGATCCGAAATTTTATAGAATTGATACTGTTAGAAGCTTCATAGGAAGATTTGATTTTATAAAATTTCAAGCGGGAATAACAGAATTTTCAGGTCAGGCAAGAGCGATGCACCAGTTAGACAGAGATAAAAATGCGATTGTCAGAACCCTTGATAATATGAAAAAAACTTATGATTCAACAAGTATTAGTGGTGGAATTGATGAAAGTAAAATGCTGTTTTATGATGATAATAGAAAACATATGGTGATACTTCTTAGTGATGGACAGCACAATACAGGCCGTTCGCCGATAGATGCCGCAAAAGAGGCTTATTATGAAAACGCAGTTGTTGTAAATACGATAGGGCTGGGCAGTGGCGTAGATAAAGCTCAAATGCAATCTATCGCGGAAGTGTCCGGCGGAATACCGTTTCAAATTATAGATAATACGGATTATTCTCAAATTGAAGTTCAAATGAATAATATATATGAACGTTTATTTGGTGAGCTGAAATTAGAAGAATTTAATGAAGGAACAATGGATGAATTGTTAGGATATCTAAAGGCAAGCGGTACCATTGATACTGCTGCTATACCTGAAAACCCTATTAAAGTAACCGTTGATACCAAACAGGTTAATTTTGATCAGGAACCGATCATTGAAAGCAGCAGAACATTAGTGCCGCTTCGCGCGATATTTGAGGCAATGGGAGCAACTATTTCATGGGATGAAAATACAAAGACAGTTACTGCCAAAAACAGTGATATAACGATTAAACTTCAGGCAGATAATAAAATTGCATATAAAAATGATATAGAAGTGCCGCTTGATGTTCCGGCAAGGTTAGAGAATGGAAGAACTTTGGTACCTGTTAGGTTTATCGTTGAAAGTATGGGTGCAAGAGCTGATTGGATAGATACAGAGCGGACGGTCAAGATATTCACAAAAAAACGGATAGAGGAAAATGCGAAAGAGTTTGGCCAGCATATTTTGAATTTAATGGCAGATGGATATGCGCATAAGGTAAATACCGCTATCATAAATGATGAGAATAATATACCTAGGAAATATCAGATTATATCGCTTAATAATGGAGCCAGCAGCAGCTTTGTGAATGGCAGTTATGTTGATTCCGGGTTATCTAAGAACAAAGACAAAACCTTTGAAAATGGAATTTCAAATTATTATGTGGATGAAAATAATATGGCTGTCACTGACCTGACGATACTGGCGCAATTAAATACGGTATGTTCCGCAAATGAAATATATGATATTTTCAAGAAGGGATTAGATTTAGATAAGAAAAACTTTTTTGGAAGTATTAAAACAAGAAATTTTAAAAAGTTAGATTTGTTAAATGAGTTTTATGATGCGTTGGATACGATGAAAGGCGCAATCAGAATTAACAAGGCAATAGATGGCGTCGCAACCGGACTGGAAACCCTGGCAGGAGTCACCTTATCAACTACGTTTAGTTTAGCGGCAATGAATCCATCCGGTGCAGTAGGGACAGGATTAAGTGTAACCAATAAATTTACTGTAGCTTGTTCAGCAATTGGAAAGGCAACGATTAATAATTATGTAAAAGACACTTTTATTAAAACAGGAACAAAATATGCAATTGAATCAATTATTGGTAATGAGCCGATTAGAATTATTAGTTTAATTGACTCGATGAGTGAAGAAAAATACAATGAGCAAAAAAGTCAAAGGGAATCGATCGAAATATTTGTGAAAAGAATCGATGATGGCCAAATTCAAAAATATGAGGATGCCATTGAATTTTTAAATTATTATATGATATTAAATCAAGCGATGAAGTCGCTTGAAATAGCCGGGTATGCCTATGTCGCCGCAGTGCCGGATAGTAGAAAAAGCTTTGAAAAGGCTTTTGAAAAGCTTGTGAAGGATTTATTGATAGAGAAGTCTGTAGGGGCAATTGTAGGTGAATATATAGAGCCAGAGGCATTGAATGATCTGATCACAACTATTACGATATCCGGAGGAGAAACGCTGATTTCAAACAATTCTGATGACGGTCTTGAAAAATATTTAAAACAAATTATATCAGTATTAGCAGCAGAAAGCGCTGCTTTTAATAGAAGTATTTACGGTGAAACAAGGCTTATGTATGCATATAGTATTTTGAATCATTAAATTTTATTTGTGCGCTTTGTACTGTAAATCAATAGAATTAAAGCTGAGGTGAAGACAGAACAATATTGTAATCTCTCATATTAACAGACATTTTATGTGTCACAGGTCGTAATATTTTAAATTCTTTAGCCCTAAGAGGATCTTTGACCATACAAAATGTAGAATCGTGTATTTGTGGTAAAACAAAACATACTGCTATTGAGATACATTCAGCAATATCAGGTTGTTTAAATGACTTTGAAAGAAAAACGCTTACTATTATTCTTAAAAAAATTGAAACTGCCGAAAGCGATATCCACAATATTGTGCCATTAATGTCTGAAATAGCTCAACCATATCAAAAGCAATTTGCAAAAACATAATGCCTGGCAACAAATATTTAAAATCAATTATGTGTCAAGTTGCTTGAATTGCTGTTAAACAAAGAGGCACACCTTTCCACACTTGGTTTTGGTCTCACAAACGAAAACTTGGTGAAAAGGTGGCTGTTACAGCTGTTTCACGTAAAATTTTAGCTTTGATTTTTAAGTTAGTTTCTGGCAATTTGTACTACGACAATTCTATAGCTTTGAGCAATTTGAAACATCAAAAATAAAGTTTCTTGTTACTCCATTCAAAAATGCAATGGTTTGTTTGCTGTACTTTCTTTTGTTTTCAAGGCTTTTCGGGGTTGCATCAGTACGTTTGATTTGGTTTGTTATATT
>MKRK01000239.1:266-2317 GCA_001896915.1 Clostridiales bacterium 43-6 | reverse complement strand
TGATATGAATGGAAAAAAGACTACAATTAAAGATGTTGCAAAGAAAGCCGGCGTTAGTATTTCAGTTGTGTCATATATATTAAATGATACGCCCGGTCAGTCTTTTCCTGAGGAAACACGCGAAAAAATAATTAAGATCGCGCAAGAGCTTGAATATACGCCCAGCTATTTTGCAAAGGGAATGCGTAACAGAAAATCAAATAATATTGGTGTTGTATTGTTTTGGCGCATTGGTGACACTGTTGCGAGCGAGGTTTTATTGGGTATATCTAAGATTACTGAAAAATATGATAATAATATCGTTTTGTGTATACCATCTGAAAAGAAAAATGAATTTAATTATGCCGCCTTGTACAAACAGCGTCAAATAGATGGAATACTATTTATTTCTCCGTTTAGCGCAGAGAAAAATTATGATGAGGAAAAGCATATAAAGCTTATAAAGGATGAAAAAATACCGGCGGTAATTATCAACGGAATCACAAATGATGAAAGTTTAAATTACATCTATATAGATTTTTATAATTCAACGAATATGGCCACAAGGTATTTAGCGGAATGCGGGCACAAAAAAATCGCTTATTTTATGCCAAGTAAACATGAAACAGCTATTACACAGGTAAACGAACGATTATATGGTTTTCATGATGCTATAAAAAGTCTGGATACTGTGGAGGGGACAATAGTAGATAGTGAAGATTTAGATAAACTGGCCAAGCGTATCATAGGGGGGGACGGGCCAACTGCGGTTGTGCTGAATAAAATAGGTTATGCCAAGAAATTTTATGACGGGATGAAGAAATACGGTGTGAGAATTCCGGAGGATCTGTCAGTGATAGCGGCTAGTGATGATATCACTGCGGATTATTTTGATAAACCGCTTACGACTGTTAAAATTCCGTTGAGTGAAATAGGCGAAACAGGCGCCAATCTTTTATTTGATATTTTAAATGGCGAAAATAATAAGCAGCAACTGAAGCTTAAAAATTACATTATTGAAAGAAAATCCTGCAATGTGAAAAGTTAAAGCGATCTTGAAGCAATATGTTTAAACAGGGAAGTTTTTAATGCAGAATGTAGAATATAATGGTGGAAAACAACAGTTTTTACAACCCGAATTTCTCTGCATTCTGCAAGGGGATATTATTTTTTTGCACATTACAGAAACGTTTCTGCAAAATAAATCAGACTTAAGTAACTATGAAAAATTAAAGTTTTATTTCGGGGCAGAAAATCTGTAATTTCTCATTGGATAAAAAAAATGATATAAATAAAAAAAATGGGGGACAAAAATGATTAATTTAAAGGAAAAAATCAAAGCAAAAGCAAAAAAGAATGATATCGACATGATCGGATTTGCAAATAAGGAAAGGTTTGAAGGGCTTGACGCGCGGTATAATCCGTTTTCAATTTTTCCGGATGGCAAAACGGTTATTATAATCGGTCAAAGAATTACGCGGGGGACATTGAGAGGTGTAGAGGAAGGCACGAATTTTCAGGACTATCGTATGTTTGGGTATACCACTCTTGATGATGAATTTACAGCTTTAGCCTGTTATGACATCACTTGCGCGATAGAGGATGAGGGGTATGAAGCTGTTCCGGTTTTTCCAAATCCACCGGAAATATACGGTCAGGGGATTGCGGTAAAGGAAGGTGCGCCGGCGCCTAACATAGCGCCTGATTTTACATATGCCGCAGTAGCTTGCGGATTAGGTGAAATCGGTATGCATGGCGAGTTTTTGACCAGACAATTCGGTACAAGACAAAGATTTCAAATGATTATAACGGATGCCCAGCTTGAACCTGATGAAATTTTAAATGAAAGCATTTGCCAGAAATGCGGCAAATGTGCCGAAATTTGCCCTCTTTGCGCGATTGATATAAACAGCGTCGAAGAATCTGAAATTTGCGGCAAAAAGCTGAATCATTACAAAGTAGATTATTCGCTTTGCAGAAAATGTAAAAACGGTGCTGTTTTAAACCGGCTGTATCCGACCGGAAAACCTGACCGCCTTGCCGCATTATGTGTCAGAACTTGTGTCTGTACC
>MKRK01000239.1:0-247 GCA_001896915.1 Clostridiales bacterium 43-6 | reverse complement strand
TAAGCAATACCTTTGAAAATAAATTCAGAAAACGCGATGCCTGGGCGATTGATATATACGGAAAGAGCCTTGACACAAAGGATTTGGGGTGATTGCTATGAAATTAACATCTCAAATGATAAAGGATTATGCCAAAGAAATCGGTCTTGACGATATTGGTATAGCAAGCATAGACAGTTTTAAAGGCGCGCCGGCACTGATGGATCCGAAAAATATTTTTCCTGAGGCAAAATCGGTTATTGTGACG
>MKRK01000238.1:3329-5636 GCA_001896915.1 Clostridiales bacterium 43-6 | reverse complement strand
TTGGCTGCTGTAATTATTGGAAGCGTCGGCTTATTTGTTGGATTGTTCCTTGGGGTTTCGGAAAAAATATTCTATGTGGATGTAGACGAAACTGAGGTTAAAATTCGTGAATGTCTGCCGGGCAACAACTGCGGCGGCTGCGGATTCGCCAGCTGCGATGATCTGGCAAAAAAAATCGCCGGCGGTGAAGCCAAGTCGACTGCCTGCCCTGTCGGCGGCGAGGAATGTGCAAAAAACATTGCCGCAGTGCTTGGTGTTGCCCCTGAGGAAATGGAGCGCAAGGTAGCTGTGGTGAAATGTATGGGTTCATGCGATGTGAGTGAGTTTATTTATAATTATTATGGTGAAAATGATTGTCACCGTGTTGCAATGGCTCCCGGTCGAGGTGCCAAAGCCTGTGCTTACGGGTGTCTGGGGCTGGGGTCCTGTGTGAGGGCCTGCCGGTTTGATGCCATTCATTTGAAGGACGGAAAGGCTTTTGTTTCGAGAGAAGCCTGCAAGGCCTGCGGCATGTGTGTGGAAGCCTGCCCCAACAACCTGATTGAAATGGTTCCTTATGACGGCCAATATGTGGTGCAGTGTTTTTCTCAGGAAAAGGGCAAAACGGTCAAGGAAATGTGCAAGGTCGGCTGCATCGGCTGCGGACTGTGTGAAAAGGTTTGTCCGTCCAATGCTGTGACAATGACGAACAATATTGCATCCATCGATCAGTCAAAATGCACCGCCTGCGGGCTTTGCGCACAAAAATGTCCTTCTCATATTATTCTGAAACAATATGATTAAAAAAAGTTTGGCTCTGCTTCTTTGCATCGGAATGATATTGGGGTTGGGTTTCTGTGAAAAAAACGTTACCTATCAAACCACTTATCTGGACTTGTTTGATACTGTAACAACATTTTCAGCGGTATTCCCAAGCCAACAATCCTTTGATGAAGCAGCAAAAAAAGTGCATCAGCAGCTAAAATATTATCATCAGCTGTTTGACATTTACCATACCTACGACGGAATGAGCAATCTCAAGACGATCAACGACAATGCCGGCATAAAACCGGTTAAGGTTGACCGCACATTGATGGATTTGCTGATTTTCTCCAAAGAGGTTTACAAGCAGACCGACGGTAAGGTGAACATTGCCATGGGGTCTGTGCTTTCTGTCTGGCATTCTTATCGGGACGAGGGGACAAGAATTCCCGAAGCTTCTCTTTTAGAAAGTGCGGCACAGTATACCAAAATTGATAATCTGATCATAGACACAGCCGCAGGCACGGTTTATATCACAGAAAAGCGTACCGCACTGGATGTTGGTTCTGTTGCAAAAGGATATGCCTGCAAGTTAATTATGGAATACGCCAAACGTTTGGGTGTTCAATCGGGCATTGTTAATTTGGGTGGCAATGTGGGTGTGATTGGTGAAAAGAAGAAAAATCAGCCTTACCGGATTGGTATAGAGGATCCGGACCAAACCAAAGATTATCTGTTTACCCTCGGCGTGAAGGATACAAGCGTGGTAACATCAGGGGACTACCAGCGTTTTTATACAGTGGATGGCGTCCGATATTGCCATATCATTGATCCCTCCACCCTGTACCCGGCGCGGTACTATAAGTCAGTTTCGGTGGTTTGCAGCGACAGCGCTTTGGCGGATGCATTGTCCACTTATTTATTTATTACCGACTATGAAACCGGGAAAAAGATGATTGAAAACCAAAAAAATTGCGAAGCGGTATGGGTTTTGGGAGAAGGAAATTACCGCTATTCATCCGGTTTTGAAAAAATGATACTGCAGTAGGGTGTGCTACGAATGAAAAAGAAGCTTTTGTTAAAACGCGATCTGTTATTGATTGTCGGCCTTCTCCTGACAGCGTTGCTTGTCTTTGTTTTCTTACGCTTTTTTGTGGATAAGGGCGCGTTGGTACAAATCACGATAGCGGGGAAATCTTTTGCAACGGTTCGCCTTGACCAAGATGCTGTGATACCCATCGGACGAACCAATACATTGGTGATCAAGGACGGATACGCATTTATGGAGTCTGCTGATTGTAACGACCAAATATGCGTGCATCATAGAAAAATCTCCAGAACGGATGAGAGTATCATCTGTCTGCCCAACAAGGTTGTTGTAACCATTGTGAATGCCAAGGAACGGGATGTGGATGCGTTTGCGCAGTAATCATCATATCGCAAAGAAAACGGCTCTTTTTGCCCTGCTGATTTCTGTCGCTTTTGTTTTTTCATATATCGAATTTCTGATCCCGATCAATTTTGGCATTCCGGGAATCAAGCTTGGCTTGTCCAACATTGTAGTCA
>MKRK01000238.1:0-3231 GCA_001896915.1 Clostridiales bacterium 43-6 | reverse complement strand
CGATTTTTCGGAATCGTCGGCGTCAGCGTTTCCGGCGGAATTGCCCACAATATCGGGCAGATCGTCTGTGCAGCCTTTTTACTCAAAACAGCCACTCTCATCTATTATCTGCCTGTTTTGCTGGTTTCCGGCATTGTCTCAGGTACAGCAGTTGGACTTTTGGCGGGTGTGGCAGTCCTTCGGATCAAAGCAGATTGATGTCACAAACAAATTGTGCCTTGCTTTTCACGGTTCATTTGCAGCATTGTGCTATATCGTATCCTTCTGGCGTCGTATGCTTAAAAATCACGAAATCTTCCGTGATTTTATCCGCTGCATACTCTCACTTTACTTTGATTGTTGTATCGCAGAAAACCTGAAGCAAAAGTTCTCAAAATAAGCCCGACAAGCAAGACAAAATTGTCAGTATCATTGAAATTCACTAAATTCAATGGTATAATACATACAGATTCATCTCTAGAGATACTTATCACATACATAATCCGCAAATTATATTTCACCGCCATCCTACCAAGAATACTCTGGGTATGCATAACTTCCTCATCAAAACACCATATCCTTAATATTTGTATCTCCTTCAATACGGAACAATGATGAATCCCAACGATTTGACATGCTTTTTTTTGATCACTGTTATTCTGCAGACGGGGGTGTTTTGATGTTACTTATAAACCTGGTATCTTTGTATTTAATCAGTATGGTTGTGTCATCCATCTATTGGGCTGTGCATATCCGAACCTTGAACGGTTCTTCCTTTGCAAGAACAATGTTGCTGTTATGCTTGGCAGTCTGCTTTTATATACTGGGTTACACTTTAGAGTTAAATTCATCCGAGCCCCACCAAATCCTTTTCTGGAATATGGTTGAATACATCGGAATCCCCTTTGTTTCTGCCTTGTGGCTAACGACAGGACTTCAATACACCGGTCATTTCCATCGTTATAAAAAAATATTGTTTGCAGCAATCTTTATCATTCCGATCATAACCATGCTGCTTCGGTTTACAAACAGCTACCATCATCTATATTTTACATCCTTAAAATTTATGGATGAATACGGGATTCTGACTTTGGTAAAAACACCGGGACCATGGATGTTTGTTCAGCTGGTTCATTCTATGTCAATGATTTTGTTGACAATGGCATTGTTCGTGCATGATTCGGTAAAAAGCGAGGTAAAGCAAAAGGGTAAAATTATTCTTACAATTATCGCCTCCGTCTTTGCTGTTCTTGGATTGATTTTCACTTATCTCAAGCCTTTTGGCTTGACCATCGATTATATGGCTTGTTTCCTTCCTATCCCCTGTATCATGGTGATTTTGGCGATAGCCCGTTATGATTTTCTGGAGACAAAATCCATTGCAAGAAGCAGAGTTTTTGAGGCCAGCAGTGACGCTATCTTATTGGTGAACCGACGATATAATGTACTGGACTACAACAAAAGCGCAAAACAGCTTTTTGAGCAAATCCATATCAATATGGCAGACGGATCCCTTGCCGGTTTATTCCGTTCGGTTCCCGACCTTCTGGAGGGATTGAAAAAGCCGGAAACATCGGTTGTGAAGCTACGAATCAACGAACAGGAGCGTTATTACGATATAACCACAAAAAACATTGATCATCACAAAGTTCCCAGCGGATGGATTAAGACCATCCGGGATGTTACAGAAATCTATCAGCTGAATGATGAATTCAAAAAACTGGCCATGACAGATGAACTAAGCGCGCTTCACAACAGAAGGGCATTTATCCATATGGGACAAAAGCGGATCGCCCAAGTCAGCCACTGTGAGGAACCATTGCATCTAGTCATGATGGATTTGGACCATTTCAAGAACGTGAACGATCAATACGGTCATCCCGCAGGGGATTTGGTCATTCGGGAGTTTGGCAGGATGCTGAAAGCACATTTCAGCCCGGATAGTTTAATTGCACGCCTTGGCGGCGAAGAATTTGCTGTGCTGCAAACAGGCTTCAGCGACCTTGAAATAGAGCAGTCATTGCATATACTCCTCAAACAAATCGAACAGCATCCCTACAAGTATCGCAGCCATCAATTCTATGTTACTGTCAGTATGGGCTTGACAAAGCGGCTTGCTGACCAGACACTGGAAAGTATGATGCGCAGAGCAGATAAGGCCCTTTATGTATCCAAGGATCAGGGTCGCAACCGTATCACCGTGCTGTGATCATTGCCTCCTCATCCTCCTTGACTTATCATAAAAAACCGCCCATGCATAAGCATGGGCGGTTTGGTTTCTACTTAAACTCTTTTGATGTAATCAACGTTCCGTCTTTGAATTTGTATTCAATAATCACCGACGGATTATCAACACCCGCTTCTTTGAGTTCATCGACGATGGCAATGAACGTTCCCTTTGAAGCATCAAGAGCTGCATCAAGTTGTTTTTTCATCTCAGGTGTGTTAGGTATGTCCATGTTGTATTGATAAATTAGAACAATTGAGTTCCCTCTCGCTATCACATCAATACTTAGCGTACCGTTAAACGATGATTCAATTTCATCAATGGATGCCTGCATTGAATCTACATATTCCTGTAGGATTTTATTCGTTTGACTTGACGTGGTCGCCTTGGTGGTCGCTTTGGTAGTCGCCTTGGTGGTTGCCTTGGTAGTCGCCTTGGTCGTTGCTTTGGTGGTCGCCTTGGTGGTTGCTTTGGTAGTTGCTTTGGTAGTTGCTTTGGTGGTCTCTGAAGTTGTTGCCGTTGTTGTTTCTTCCTGCGTTGTGGTAACAGCCGAAGTAAATGCTTCTGTGGTACTTGCTGTCACTATAGCTGTTGTGGCCGCGTCCGTGTTGGCTGTCTTTGTCGTCTTATCACAGCCTGTCAATGCAAAGCTAAGCAAAAAAGCCAGTCCCAATAAAAAAATTGTCTTCTTCATATTTCCCTCCATATACTGATAAATACTATTATTACATAAAATAGAAGAAAATACAACGACATTTACTGTTTTTCTTCAAATAAATGTCTCCCGTCACATCCTATCATCCGACATGAAGCAATGACGATGATCTAGCACTGACCATTTACTGCATAATTCTATCTGTGTATCAATTGCTGGTCCTGATCCGAATAACGGACCAATGTGGTTTTTATCCGGTAAACTGAATCCCTGCTTGTATTCTCATTTGTTCCAGTTGTCGACTGACAGATTGTGAAAGATGATAATTGCATTGATATTCCGCTTGGTAGGTATCATAATCAGTGATATA
>MKRK01000237.1:3298-5299 GCA_001896915.1 Clostridiales bacterium 43-6 | reverse complement strand
TTTTCTGAAAATGACGTCGCCAGTGTATTTTTCGTTGCGGACCATCCCATAAATGGTTGTCGCAGTCCAGCGACCGCCCTTCTACGAAGGTACCTTGCGTCTGTTTATCATATTCATCAGGGCTTGCATCTCGCGCATCCACGGATTCTATAAGTATGTTATTAGAATCAAAGGTCTTGTTGTGCCACGATTGTGGCATTTTCTTTATCGGGGTCGATTTTCACAACCTCCTGCAGCAGACCATATTTGGTAATCAGGCTTTCGTCCTTTAGAACTGTCTGCACTGAGTAATTCTCATCCTTTTCGGTGATGACCTTAATAAATTGATTTCAACAGCAGAACAATACATCATGGTTTATAGAGAATATCTAAATAACACTATAACGGAAGAATAACTAATAAATGCTGTTGCACCCTTTAATAATCACATATCTGTACTCTTTTTCAAGCAAAGCGATTTGCCAATACCGCCTAATGAATTAAATGACTGGTCAAATGTACATACAAAAATTGCTTGTACTATACATGATTTTTCTCTTTTCTATGATAAGAAAAACTTAGATATATGGCCTGCTGAAAATCGGAAATGGTTAATGTCATATGCAATAAAGAAATATGAAATCGAATTAGAAGAATTAAAAGCAATAGACAGGACAGTATAAATCCGTTCACAATAAACGAACAAGTCATCCTAAAAATACAAAATGCCTCTTCAGAAAATCTATATTATTAGCACTATTAAAATTGTCTCCATCCATTCTAAATTAAAAACACTGTGAAATTCGAGGTTCACAGTGCTTTTCACTTTTTAAAAAATCTACTTAAATGAGTATGGTTCGCTTCGCCAAAGCGTTGGAAATGAACGATTTCACGTTCTCTTAGGAATTTGATTGGGTCACGAACATCAGGGTCATCTACCAATCGTAAAATATTGTCATAGGAAACGCGTGCTTTTTGTTCAGCCGCCAAATCCTCGGTAAGGTCGGCGATCACATCGCCTTTTACGGCAAATGTTTTTGCGTCAAAAGGAACTCCGGAAGCCGCAATCGGATAAATACCGGTTGTATGGTCAACAAAATAGGTATCAAATCCACTGCGTTTAATCTCATCCATAGTTAAGTTTCTGGTTAGCTGATACACGATAGCGGATATCATTTCCGAATGCCCCAATTCTTCTGTCCCTACATCGTGTTCAAAATGATCCTCTGTCCGAAAAAAACTTGAAACAAGCGGATTTTACATAGATATGATGAAAATATTGGTGCAGAGGCTTGGGAGCATATCCAGAACAAATCCAAGGCCGATACAAAAGGCAGGAAAATAGTGATTATGCAGTTTACAAAATAAACGTAAAATTAACCCCTCAAGCTGTTAAATTTCAGCTTGGGGGGTATCGGTTTTTGTCTGGTATTGCAGTGGATGAATTTTTATTATTTTGAAATTTTAATAGATATATCCATCATAGTAAAAAATATCAAAAATTGAATATTGTTTCTTTGTTTTTTGAAATAATTGTCAGCATAATTCAATTCTTATAGCCAAAAATGCCGTAAATCTGCAATATTAGTAATAATGTATTTCTAAATATGTTTTTATCGAATATCGTTGCACTTCAAATTCTTTTTGTAATTAAATTAAAAAATACTTGCATTTTGACTAAAAATATGGTACAATTATTTTGATTCGGAAATTTAGATTAAATACAAGTTTAAAGCGCTTAAAATATGCAGAGTAAGCAATGAGCCGAAGTGCTTAGGGCTATGGTTATATAGTGTTTAGAATTGGGGGGATATTCATGTATCATAATTTTTTGAAAAGAATAATTGATTGTACACTTGCCATAATCGGCACAATTGTTTTATCACCTTTATTTTTACTATTGATTATTCTGATAAAGCTGGACTCTAGCGGCCCGATTTTATTCAGACAAAAACGGGTTGGTTTAAATAAAAAATGTTTCCAAATATTGAAATTCAGAACAATGAGAATCAATACGCCAAA
>MKRK01000237.1:0-3283 GCA_001896915.1 Clostridiales bacterium 43-6 | reverse complement strand
TGCTTGAAAATCCTGATTATTATATTACAAAAATGGGAAGATTTTTAAGAAAAACCAGCTTGGACGAGCTTCCCCAGTTTTTTAATATTATCAAAGGAGATATGGCGATAATAGGCCCCAGACCGGCCTTATATAATCAATATGACCTGATTAAGGAAAGAGACAAATATGGCGCAAACAATATCAGACCGGGTTTAACAGGGTATGCTCAAATAAATGGGAGAGATGAGCTTGCCATTGAAATCAAGTCGAAGTTAGATGGTGAATATGTACATAAAATGTCATTTGTTTTCGATGTAAAGTTGTTTTTTTTAACAATACTAAAGGTTTTAAAAAGTGAGGGTGTCAAAGAGGGAGTGGATAGAGAAAAAGAAATTGTAGGAGTTTAAAATGAATGAAAATATTAGTTATCACACAATACTTTTATCCCGAAAATTTTAGAATAAATAATTTATGCATTGAACTGAAAAAACGCGGACATCATATCACTGTTTTGACAGGGATACCGAATTATCCGGAAGGAAAATATTTTGAAGGCTATGGTGTTTTTAAGAACAGACGGCAAATTTGGGAAGACATGCAAATCATTCGGGTACCGTTGTTTCCCAGATTAAAAGGGAAAATACCAATGGTATTAAATTATTTCAGCTTTGCACTTTTTGGGTCGGTTTGGTCAAGGTTTTTTTGCAAGGAAAGCTATGATATCATATATGTTTTTGAAGTTTCGCCTATGACAGTTTGCTTTCCTGCGATTGCTTTAAAGAAAAAGACCAGCACAAAAATTATTATGAATGTACAAGACCTTTGGCCTGAGAATATTCAAGCTGTAACAGGCTTGAATAATAAGTTTATTCTCCGTATGATAGGCAAAATGGTTGATTATATATACAAAAATTGCGATCTGATACTGACTGCTTCAAAAAGCTTTCTGGTTAATATTGTAAACAGGGGACACAGCAGTGATAAGGTTGAATTTTGGCCTCAGTATGCAGATAATATAGAAAGCTCAATCACAAATGATTTTGAAATAGAAAAGGAATTTACCGGTAACTTTAATATCGTATTCACCGGGAATATCGGCTTTGCACAAGGCTTGGATGTTGTGGTTAACGCTTGCGAACTGTTAAAGGACCATACTGATATGAAATGGCATTTTGTCGGAGATGGCAGAGCAAGAGAAAGCCTGGTGAAGCTTGCTGAAGAACGGGGTGTTTTAGGTCTGATGAAATTTTGGGGCAGAAGACCGGAAAGTGAAATGCCTTTATTTTTAAAAAATGCGGATGCAGCTTTAATTGTTTTAAAAAAAGATAAGATTTTCGAAATGACAATACCGGCAAAATTACAAACCTATATGGCATTTAGCTGTCCGCTGATTTCTTGTGCTGACGGAGAGGTGTCGGACATTATCAATTCAGCTCAATGCGGGCTGACAGCAAATGCAGGGGATTACAATAAATTAGCACAAATTACGATGGAATTAAAGGGCAGAAGCGAGGAAGAGCTTTTTAAAATGGGTGATAATGCCTATCAATACTTGCAGGAGAATTTTAATAAAAAAGTATTGCTGGATAAATTAATTGATTGCTTTGAAAGATTGAGGTGAGTGTTATTTTAGAAAAGGTTTTGGTAACAGGTGTAAACGGCTTTGTTGCAAAAAATATTTTAAAATCTTTAATAACTCAGTATGAGATAATAGGAGTATCTGTCGAAGATGTGAATATGACAGGGTTTGATATTACATACATACAGGCTGATATTGCTGATTTTGATAACATAAGCCGTATTTTTGAAGAATATAAACCTGATTTTGTGATACATTTGGCTGCAATCGTGCATAAAAAATCAATGCTTGCAGATTATGATGCATTTTATAAAATTAATTATTTGGCAAGTGAAAATATTTTTAAAAATTGTGTTTCAAATCATGTGAAGAAAATACTTTTTTCATCAACTGTAGAGGTATATGACCTGCCTGAAAATGCTGAAATCTTTGAAAATTCTACAATTAATCCGCCGAGTGATTATGGTAAAACTAAGATTATGGCGGAAAAATCACTGATTGAAACAGCCCAAGATTCAGGCTTGAATTATGCTGTTATGCGTTTTGCTCCGGTTTATTCAAAGGAGTTTATGCTGAATATAGATAGAAGAATATATCTGAAGAAAAATAAAATTTTGTATTACTTCGGCAAGGGAGATTACTTTTTTAATATGTGCTCTGTGAATAATATTGTTGATTTTATCAGTGCATTTATTGAGAAGGATCATGTGAGCGGTATCTACAATATTTCAGACAGCGAGACATTCACCGTAAAGCAAATCGTTCTTTTAGAGAAGGAAAAAACAAACTCAATTGTTATAAAAATGCCGTATTATTTAACGGTCTTAGCGATATCCATAGTAGAATTTGTGATAACAAAGCTGCTAAGGAAGAAAAGCGTAATAACAAGATATAATATAGATAAAATTTTTAAATGCAATATTTTTAATAACCACAGGGCTTTGACGGTTGTCAATGAATTGAAATGGAATATTAAAAATACGATTTATTCTTAATAACGAAATAATAGCATGAAAGATCGCAAGTGTCGCCTGTAGCGACACTTTTAAAAAGCACAGATGGCAGGCAGCCTCCATGTAGCCTTTCAAAGCGTCTCGCTTGCGATCCGCTGCTATTCTGTGATTTTTTAAACACGGAGGTTAGCTTGTAAGGAATTATTAAGAAAGGGTAAGCATTCGTTTTTCAACATAATTTGCAGATAGAATGATGGTATTTATAATGAATTTATATGAAAAAATACTGGCAAAGCAAGAAAAAATTTCGGTAATTGGGCTTGGTTATGTAGGTATGCCTATCGCAGTCTCATTTGCAAAGAAAGTTAACGTGATTGGATTTGATACAAATAAAACTAAAATAGAGCTATATAAAAATGGCTTTGACCCAACCAATGAAATCGGGGATGAAGAAATTAAGCGTACAAAGGTGCATTTTACTTGTGATGAAACTGAGCTTAGAAATTCAAAATTTTATATTTTAGCTGTCCCTACTCCTGTCAATGTTGATAAAACTCCTGATTTATCTCCTGTTATCGGTGCAAGCCAGGTTGTTGGAAGAAACTTATCCAGGGGGTCAATTGTTGTATATGAAAGTACAGTTTATCCGGGTGTAACAGAAGATATTTGCGTTCCTATTTTAGAAAAAGAGAGCGGTTTGGTATGCGGGGTTGATTTTAAAGTTGGCTATTCGCCCGAAAGAATTAATCCGGGTGATAAGGTGCATAGG
>MKRK01000236.1:3195-5654 GCA_001896915.1 Clostridiales bacterium 43-6 | reverse complement strand
CAGCGGCACCGTGGTTGCCAGCATAAAATACAGCGTCAACGGCCTCCATGTTTTGACCCGTCGGGTCGCCAGCACATAGCCCATGGTAGAGGAACCGATCACGCCGGCAATGATTGCGCTTGCCGTCAGCTTGATGCTGTTGATAAACCCGGAACCGAATTTTCCGATCTCCCATGTGTAAACATAGTTATGGAAGGAAAACGAAGTCGGCCAGGAGAACGGGTTGAGCATGATCTCCGTATGCGTCTTAAAGCTGTTCAGCACGACCAGCGCCAGCGGAAAGAGCGATATGAGCGCGAGCAGGCAAAGGATCGATACGGCGATCCAGAACGCAACCGACTTCTTTTTATCACGCGAACGCGTTAACAGGCGTTTGGTCTTCATTCAATTGCCTCCTTCCGCGACAGCCATGTATAGAAATACGCAGCGACACTTCCAATCAGTCCCATCGAGAGTGATACCGCAGCGGCTTTTCCAAACTTGAATGCGCTGAACGCGAGCGAATACGCATAGGTGCTGAGCACCTCTGTGGAGTGCGCGGGCCCACCCTGCGTCAGCAAATAGATATAGTCATAGGTCATAAAGGAGTAGATCACGATCAATACGATCATAAGAGACACGGTCGGCAAAATGTTCGGCAGATAGATATTGAAGAACAGCTTCCAGCCGTTCGCGCCGTCGAGCTGTGCGGACTCCAGCTGGTCCAGCGGCGTTTGCCGCAGCGCAGCTAAAAATATGACCGTCAAGAAGCCCCAGTAGTGCCAGATATCCACCATAGCAACGCCCAGCAGTGCCGTGCCCATGTTTCCAAGCGGCGAGGTAATCTCCCAGCCGGCCCGTTGCAAAAACCCGATCAATCCGGCATTCGGGCTGAAGATGATATTCAGCCAGATGATTGCGTTTGTTGTAGGCGCAAGAAGATACGGAATCAGGTAGATGGCTTGAAACGTCTTATGCCCGATTCTGTAATATGCGATAAACACGGACGCAAGCATTGCGATGATGACGGGAACCGTCACGAAGATCAGCGTCCACTTGACATTGTTGGTCAGAGATTTCCAGAATACCCAGTCGTGGAAAATCTCCTGATAATTCTGCAGCCCGATCCAAACCTTTGCCTTCGAGATGCCATTCCATTTGGTGAACGAGGCGAAGATTGTTTGAATCGCCGGCAGGAGGACAATCGACCCGCTCAAGAAGATTGCCGGCAGCGACAGCAGATGATAAGGCAATTTTCTTTCCCGGACGTCTCTTTTCTTTCTGGTACGAATCACGGGTATACCCCCTACTGAATGTTTCGGTACAGAACGCTCGATGCGGCGGCTGCGATTCATGCCGCAGCCGCCGCAGGAATCCTATGGGAGTGCTTGTTTAGTAAGCCGGTTTTGCGAGCGGGCAGATCAACTTTGCCGCGATCTCGGCGTCAAGTTCCTTTGCGACCGTTGCGCAATACTGTTCCGCTGTCACCACACCCTGCCAGACCGTGTCGATATCGGTGAATGCCGTCACCGTGGCCGGCGGGAAGAATGTGGAGGGATGGTATGCAAAGTTTCCTTTGTCGATGTACGGAATTGCATTCTTCACGCAATCGATGGTGAAGAGTGAAAGCCCCGTGAGAGAGGAGGTGTCAACATTTGCAAGTTCCTTGATCGGGATTGTCCAGTATCCCGGCCAACCCTTCGTCATTTCAACAACGAATTCCGGCGTGAGCATATAGTCCAGAATCTTTGCGCACTCGTCCGGGTATTGCGTTGCGGCGTTGATCGCATAGTTCGACGTCATGGAGACATCATAGATCGGTTCATCCGTATAGGTGGAGGGCATCGGTACGAAGCCAACCGCTTCCGGATTGTTCGCCAGGGTGGACTGCGCAACAAACTGCGTGTAAAGCGTCGGCGCCATGACCATCGCACAGCGCTTGTCGGCCAGCAGCTGCATAACCTCCATCGAGTCGAGGTTCATATAATCCTGTCCCGCGAAATAACCTTTGTTGTACCAGTCCGCGGAGATCTGCACTGCGCTGACCATATCGGGTGTATCAAAGCTTGTGGTGCCGGACAACGCGTCATACATGGCAGACGGTGCCAGCGTGTGGTTGATGACCATTGAGCCAAAGTGGATGTTGCACGGTTTCCAGCCTTTGTTGCCTGCACCGAGCGCATAGATACCGTCGGCCTGCGCCGCGTCAAACAGGGCAATCATTTCGTCCCAGGTTTTCGGGGCCTGCCAGCCCTTTTCCGTAAAGAGTTCTTTGTTGTAATAGAGTCCGCCGACTACCATCGCGCCGGGGATGGAATAGAGTTTGCTGTCGACCGTGCAGGCGTCATACATAACGCTGAGTACACGATCCTTCCAGCCGTACTGTTCGGCATAGGCGTTGAGATCGAGAACGAGACCTTCCTGCGCATAGGTGGAGGTATAGGATGGGCCGGACGCGTAGATGATGTCCGGTGCCGCAC
>MKRK01000236.1:0-3003 GCA_001896915.1 Clostridiales bacterium 43-6 | reverse complement strand
GTGCTTGTACAGGCAAACAGCCCGAGCGCCATGAAACAAACCAACAAGATTGCAAGTATCCTTTTCATTGTTCTTCCTCCGTTTATTTTGCTTTATGCTCTCAAATGGATCGCCACGCAGCGCTATGCGGCTTTCCATCCGGATACCAATTGAATGAGCTTATCCGCGTACGCTTCCAGATCAATCCGGTTCACGGTTGCAATCGTTTTCTTCCAATCCTCCGGCAGAGCGGAAACGCCCGAGTATGCCCCGGCCATCGACCCCGCCATTGCCGCGTTTGTGTCGCAGTCGCCCCCGAGATTGACACAATACTCCAATACAGGTTTTGCCGCGCCTTTGCCGAGCGCGAACATCGCGATCGCCGCGGGAATCGAATCCGCCGCAAGATCGCCGCCTCCAAAGAAATCGTAGATATCCTGCATCGCCTGTTTGGCATCACCCGCCTTTAAGACCAGCTCATAGGCATATGCGATGCGCTTTCCGATGGAGGGCGAAACAACATCGAAGCCGTAGGAACGCCCCTGCTCCGCGGCAGCGATGGTGCCCTCAACAATTTTGCCGATATCCTGTTCGCCGCGCACACACAGCGCCGTTCCCCAGGCAATCGCCGCCGCTGCCGAAATGCATACGCCGGTGTTATGCGTGGGCAGGCATGCCAGATGCACGTCTTTGAGCATCTCTTCGATCGAACTGCCCCGCAGCCCGTGTATCATGCCAAGCGGGCTGATTCGCATCGCCCCGCCGTTGGTGGTTGCATATCGTCCGCTGACCGAGAGGTCCGCTCCCTTTTGAATCGCTTTGAGCGCACGCTCCGTGCTCGGCCCGAGTGGGCTTGCGTATTTATTCTTCACCCGGTTCGCCCAGTTGATGATTTCCTGAACCACATCCAGCGGAACAACCCGTTCGTTCCGTATGAACGAATTGAGCAGCGCAAGCGCCTGTTCCGAATCATCCGTATATTCACCGGCCTTCAGGCCATCGTGATAAATATGGCCTTTCTCCGCCGGATAAAAGGTGTCGATCCACCCCCATGTTTTTTGGATATACGCCGGCGTCATGAAAGATGACGGAACCCCCAGTGAGTCGCCAATCGCCATTCCGTATAATCCGCCTAAAACTCGCTCCTTTGTGTCCAATTCCTTATTCCCCTTCATTTATATTGATAGCCAAACTGGCTTTTCAGCCGTTCTTCCAGCCGTTTCCAAGATGGCAGGTTGGTCTGACCGCCAACATTTTCCAGGACAAAGCTCGCATTTGCCGCGCCGTAATAGGCAGCCATCACGGCGTCCTTGCCCATGACCATCGCGCTGACTATCCCGCTGCAGTAGGCATCCCCCGCACCTGTTGAATCAACACGGTAATCCTCTTTCACAATCGGGATTTCAACGATTTCGTCACGCATATAGACCACGCTGCCGCGCGCCCCGCGCGTGACATAAAGCCGCAGGTTCGGGTTGTTGTCCAGTATGCGAACCGGTCCATCGCAATCGAGTGCTTTGCAAAGCTGCCCGGCCTCATATTCGTTGATAATGAGTACATCAATTTGTGAAATATACGGGATGATGCTCTGACTTCCAATTCCTGTAATGACTGTTGTTTTATTGTCCTGAATCGCTTTATTGAGATAGGCTTTTGTAAAATGATTGAGTACCGGCGCGATGACGACGATATCCGACAGTTCGCCGGGATCGGACGCAATTGCCGCGTCCGCAGCACCCGCATATGCGAAGCACATCGTGCTGCCGTCGTTTTGCATATAGACCCAGGCACGACCGGACGGCACATCTGGAACACGTGTTAAACGCGAACAGTTGATACCCGCCGCCAGCCATCTTTCAAGGATCTTTGTCTGCGGAAAATCGGAGCCGACAGGATAAAGCAATACCGGTTCCACCACTCCATGGGAGGCGAGCCCTGCGGCTATGTTCGGCGCACAGCCTCCCGGTTCGAGGTCCATTGAGAACCAGTTGAGGGGTACGATCTCCCCTTTTTCCGGCAGTTTGTCGAGGCGGAAAATATAGTCTCCGATTGCAGCAGCGCCCACGACCGATACCGACTGCTTCATGCGATCCCCTCCGCTCATTTGTTTTATTGTATTACTTTTATAACATTATAAACGCTATACCTCTTATCGTCAACTCAAATATACAAAATTTTTAAAAACCCCTTATAAATAGGCGCTTTCGCTTGCATTTAATGCTTTTAATTACTATAATTAGAAAAAAGTACCGAGGATTTTATGACAAAACCGATTGAAATAGACCGAACCTCTCCCATCCCTGCTTATTATCAAATCGCCAGAGATCTGAGAAACCGAATCATCCGCCATGAGTGGTTGACCAACGAGCGCGTCCCCCCCGAACTGGAGCTGGCCGAACGATACGGCGTGAGCCGTATTACGGTTCGGCAGGCCATGGCGGAGCTCGAAAAAGACGGCCTTCTCGTTCGCATGCGTGGGCGTGGTACGTTTGTATGCGGCGATCCAACGCCATATGTCAACGACCTGAGCTACTCGATTGTATCGGGGGACCGGATTACGCAGGCCTATTCCGTGACCGCAAAAATACTGGAAAAACGCGTGGTGACCGATCTCTTTCCCGCCGTATCGGAGAACCTGAAACTCGCTCCATCCGATCATGCGGTGTATATTAAACGGTTGTTTTTTCTAAAGGGAAAGCCGTTCGCCATTGGTCAGTCGCATATCCCGGCCAAGTTGGCACCGGGGCTTGAGGACGAACCAATGGTCAATAACTCCATTTCGATCACTTTGGCACAGAATTATAATTGCCACGTCACACGTGTAGAAGACTATATCGAGGCGGTTCGTTCCACGCAGTCGGAATGCAATCTATTGAAGTGTGCTTATGATGCGCCCCTTATCCTCATCCGCGGAGTCTCCTATTTGGAAAGCGGAGAAGCGCTTGAATATTCCAGCACCTTCTGGTCGGGCGATACGGTACGTTTGCACATTACGCTGAAACACAATGAAGGTGGTTTTTCGGT
>MKRK01000235.1:3268-6573 GCA_001896915.1 Clostridiales bacterium 43-6 | reverse complement strand
TTTAGTTCATCGAGAATAAAATTTATCTTTTCAAGATATTCTTTTGTTTGGAACACTGGATTATCCAGCAGGGCCTCAAGATAAAGCGAGAGAGCTTTTTGATAAACTATGGTGTATTCTTCTTTAGCCAATCCAGATTCACGAAAGAGATCGGCTTCTTCCCTTAAAAGTTCCGCGAGTATAATATAAACCTTTGGATCGTTTTTGCCGCGCAGCTTAAGCAGTTCAACAATTTCTTCCGCGGACGAAGCATAAATTATTACTTCATCAATTCCGAAAATTGTTCTATAACTTTTACGAATTTCATCGTGGGCAGCTTCGTAATTTTGATTTCCCTTGTTGAATAAAACTTTAGTCAAAACTTTTGTGAGCTGCTCAATCATTCTAAGAATATAATCTCGTTGAAACATTTATTAAACTCAAAATCATTCAACAGCTAATTTAAGCTATTTTAAAAGCAATAATTTTTTTGTTTTAACAAACGATCCGCTTTGGAGTCTGTAAAAATAAATACCGCTTGCATATTTGTTCCCATCAAATTTCACCTCGTAATTTCCCGGAGCTTTTTGCTCATTTACTAATGTTGCAATCTCTCTTCCAATTACATCGTAAACTTTCAAAGAAACATTAGAGATACTTGATAATTGATACTTGATACTGGTAGTTGGATTAAACGGATTAGGATAATTCTGTTCCAATGCAAAATTTGCTGGCGCTTCAATTGTTACTTCTACTATATCGCTATACTTATATTTTCCATCGAAATCGATTTGTTTTAATCTATATTGTACTCTTCCGCTTGGTGGGTTATTATCTAAAAACATATATGATTTGGGTGAGTTGGAATTACCGTTTCCTTGAACAAAACCAATCTTAGATTCTTCTCCCGAGAAATCTGCCGCATAACTACTTTCATTCTGAGGAGTATAACGACGAAGAATCTCAAATCCATAATTATTCACTTCTGTTGCCGTTGTCCATTTCAACTCTACATTTTGATCAACATTATTTGCTGTGAAGGAAGTTAACTCAACCGGCAAAGCCGAACTCGCTGCAAATTGAAGAACTCGGTTATCGTTACGGTCAGAAACAAATAATTTATTATTGATAGGATCAACTACAACCGCGCTAGGAAAGTTAAATCCATTCTGTCCTTTGTTTGCAGAACTTAAGTAAAAACTGCTTTGTCCAAGAACATTGTCTGCGGAACCACCATTACTTTTATTTGCGGCATCGTTAAAGATCAATACGCGGTGATTACTTCCATCTACCAAGTAAAGTCTTCCAGTGTTGTCAATTGTTGAACCGTTCGGATAATAGAAACCGCTTGGGGAAGTTGCGCTTGGACTTCCTGATGTAAAATCAGTCTGTCCAAGAACACCGTTTGCATTTACGCCATTTGTGGTTGGATTGTCAAACCTCAACACCCGGTGGTTATTACTATCAACAACCCAAACAGTTGTGCCTAAAACACAAACGCTTGAAGCTCCTCGAAATGTGCTTTGAGTTGTAGAATAATCGTTTGAAGTATAATCTGGATGCCCTAATACGAGATCGGCGTTGGCGCCATTGGATTTACTAATCACATTGTTGAATTTTAAAACCCTATAATTACCACCATCGGCAACCCAAAGATTACCACCATCATCAATAAAAATATTGCCCGGTTGGTTAAGCATGGATTGAGATGTCCCGCTAGTATAGTCAGTATAGGATGTATGCCCTAAGATACCATCTGCGTTTGGTGAATTAGAAGCCAAATATGCATCATTAAATTTTAATATTCTGCTATTCGACATATCGCAAACCCAAAGAGTACCGTTATAAACTGCAACTCCACTAGGATTACCAATTATACTTTGGCTGGTACCAAAAGAACCGGTACCAAAATACATTTCAGCGGTAGGGTTACTTGAAGTGATAGGATAAGAAAATCGCAATACCCGGAAGTTTCCAAAATCAGCCACATAAAGTTTATTGTTGACGTAATCAATTGCACACTGAGAAGGATTATAAAATTGTTGGGTGGTAGAACCATTGGTATAAGTAGTGAAATCAGGCTGCCCAATTACATATTCCGCATTTTGATTGTTTGTCCATTGCGCAAATGAAACATTGGCTATCAAAATAATCAACATTAATAAATATGCTTTCATGTTTACTCCATTATTTTGCTTGAATATGACCTTTCAATAAATTTTTAGTTTTATAGTTAGTCTTTGCCGGTGAGGCCGAAGCTCTGAATTTTTTTGACTCGCTTTTGTCATTTGTCTGCTCTAATTTTTTTATAAATTTTTTTAAAGCAGTTTTTATTTTAACCTGATTATGCGGGGTAGTTTTTTTCATTTGGAGACTATCATTTTTGCTCAGATAAAAAATATCATATGCGCTTTCAATATCATTGGGACAAATTGGGACAAGACTATGAAGAGTGATTGATGTCAAACAGAAGCTGTATAAGTTTGATTGATGAAGAAAACAATTGGGTTATTCAAAAATGATTCAGTTGCCATGCTTCGTTATTGCAAATAAAAGAATTTTGACCCTGGCGAGATGGGATCTGCCAGAAGTTACTAATAACAACGAATCAATACCGGTTAAGAAATTCTACAAGATTTTCTTCGGAAGAAAGTCCTAATTTATATTTGAGTCTGTTGCGCGCTTTGCGTACCGCTTCATAACTTGAGAATGTTAATGCGGCAATATCTTTATTCTCCATATCCATTTTAAAATAGACACAGAGCTTCCTGTCATTTGCGGATAGGTTGGGAAAATCTTTTAATAAGCTACGGTAAAAATCGAAATGGACTTCATCGAAGCGTTCTTCAAATTCAGCCCATTTTATGTCAAACGAATCGTTCTGGTATTTTGCAATAATCTGTTTTAGTTCGTTGGAATTATCATCGCAAATATCCAGATTTATTTTTTTTAGTTCGGTTACCATTCCGGAAGTATTTTCCATAAAATGAAGAAGTTGCAGCGCGTTATTAATAAGCTCCTTTTTTTTGAATTCCAATTCCTTTTTATACTCTTCGGCTTTTTGATTTATAATTTCTTTTTCCTGACGGTGAATTGTTTTTAGCCGCCGCCTATTTTCATTATAATAATAGACTAAGCGCAAAGCCGCCTGAACGCGGGCAAGTAATTCTATTTCATCAATAGGTTTACGAATAAAGTCTACAGCGCCGGAATCCAGCGCCTGCTTAAGATCTTCACTTTCTGTTTTAATTCCCGTTGCCATTACTACGGGAATCTCTTTTGTAATTTTATTTTCTTTTAACTTATGTAATACCTGCAACCCATCC
>MKRK01000235.1:2583-3169 GCA_001896915.1 Clostridiales bacterium 43-6 | reverse complement strand
CATCTTCAAGCGAGCCGGCAATTATTTCAAGACTAGCTTTTTCGTCATCAATGACAAGTATAACTGTTTTTCCCAAGCTTAATTAATCCGTAATTTGTTCAGACGCGATTGATTTATAAACGGGGAACGAAAAGGTAAAAACCGTTCCTTTGTTTTTTTCACTTGCGACTATAATCGTTCCATTATTGTTTTCAACGAATTCCTTTGTAAGAAGCAATCCGTATCCAGAACCCGGCTCGTCCTCTGTTCCAAGGTTATAAATTTTCTTATCTATTCTGAAAAGATTATTTATTTCATCCTGTTCCATTCCAATTCCCGTATCCGAAACACTAACGTGCCAATAAGAATCGCTTCTGGTTGCCGAAACTTCAATTTTACCATTATTGGGTGTAAATTTTATTCCGTTCGTAATAAGGTTCAGTAAAATGCTTACCGTCATCCTGGAATCGGCGTAGATTTCGCATTCGGGACTAACGCTGTTCACCAATTCAATTTTTTTTAATGCCGACTGGTTTTTAAGTAAATCAAACACATCATCAATGGTTTTGTTCATAATAATCTTTTCCGGAAAAGCTTTCTTTGTTCC
>MKRK01000235.1:1504-2555 GCA_001896915.1 Clostridiales bacterium 43-6 | reverse complement strand
TATAACCGATAATATTTTCGGTGTTTTTCGCATTAGCATTTATAATTAACCTATGTGAAAGTCCAATTAGATTGTTAAGCGGATTTCTAAGATCGTGCGAAAGAATTGAAATGAATCTATCTTTTGCAGAGTTTAATTTTTTTAGAGATTCATTTGCAAAATTCAAATCCTTAGTTCTTTCGGCTACTTGTACTTCGAGATTCTTATTCAACAACTGCAATTCCTCTGAAAGCTGAACTACACGATTATGTGAACGAGAGAATTTTAAAGTAATGGCAAACGCCTGAAGCGAAAGGTAAAGAATAGCTCCAATCGGAAGATAATATTTGCCACCAAACGTGTTATTTAAAAATGTTATTGCCGCAAATAGCATCCCAAAAAACATTATCCCTGAAGATTCCCGCTTGCGTCGGTATGCTACACCAGACATAATAAGCATATATACAATTGCTACACTTGAAAAAACCATTATTATTTTTATCAGATTTCCGAAAGAAGGAATAGGAACAAATATTACGATAGCTGAATACAGAATAAATAAAACAAATACCGCCTGCACAATTATTTTATTAATCTCATGCGGAAAGAATATATGCATTATCCATAGCGTCAAGGGGAAAAAATTCATGCATAATGCCAGCAGTTTAAACATAAGTGATGCGCTCATATGTGGAAAGAACATCAGGACCAAATATTCTGTATCAAACAGGTATCTAATACCATATACTAAACAGACAAGCGCAAATAATAAATTTAATTTCCTTTCTTGTTTAATAACGAACAAAAAGAAAAAATATATCCCAAGCGTAAAAGAAAAAACGGCGCCGCCAACATACCACAAACCTTTCATTCTTGATCGGGCGTTTTCCTGATCAAATAAGCCGATCTCTACGGGGGAAAGTATTCCTGATTTCTGGGGGGCAAAATAATTTGCCGCTTGAAGTGTAATTGTAATGGTGTCTCTAGCAGGCAAAAAAGTAATTATAGAAGAAGATATCTTTGGTGAATGTTCCGCTAAATTTTTACCGGGAACACCCTGTTGAAAAACCAA
>MKRK01000235.1:0-1495 GCA_001896915.1 Clostridiales bacterium 43-6 | reverse complement strand
GAAAAAATATCCAACAATTTCAAAGCAAAGCTTTGTTTTTGTGAAAGACAAGTATCATTAAGAACAAGTTTCACCCTGTATGTAGCGTATCCGAAAACCGGCATTTTACTTTTGCCGATTGAATATTCTTTCCAATTGCCTGGAACTGAAACATAAATTGGATTAGAAATTTTTCCGGATAATAGTTGGTTGGGAGTGTAATATTTGAATGGATAGAATTCCCACTCGCCGTTAAGCTCAAGTATACCATCCTTAGAAAAATCCCAATTACTTAAATCTATTATTCCTTTCTTTGATGAAGGTTCAGAAGCTTGAGTATGCTGGAAGAAACAAAAAAAGATTGTCACAGCAAGGAATAAGACATTACTAGACGATATACTCCGTTTTATAGTGAGCATTATAAATACGCGGATTTCCCCTTAAATATTTTGTAAACTTCAAAACAAAGCTTTCAAATTATATACACAAACGCAAACTAAACTAAAAAGATTTAAAATGATGGGGACAATATTAGATTGGATATATAATAATTTTTATGAGTTTGCAAACTAATAGAGAACGGACTTTATTCTTTTGTTGGCAAATTATATTAAAAAACAAAAATTATTAGGACGGTTACTAATGCTAAAAAGCGAAACCAGAATTAAAGCAATATTACTAGGGCTGCTTTAGAAGCGGCCGTCACTTTTTCATAATCTTTTATCTTACTTCATCAGAATTAATTTCTTTACAGATACGAACCCATTTGTTTGTATTCTGTAAAAATAAATACCGCTTGCAAGATTACTCCCATTAAATTCAACTTCATGATAACCCGCTTTCATTTCGCCATTAACCAACATAGAAACTTCTTTTCCAAGAGTATCGTAAACTTTTAATGACACAAAACCATCCTTCGGTATAGAATAGGAAATTTTTGTTGTTGGATTAAATGGGTTCGGATAATTTTGCAACAATTTAAATTCTTGTACTAGATTACCATCGTCAACAGAAGTTGTATTAAGATCCAAAAGCCACAAGCCATCCAGCCGACCCGCGAAAAGTTTATTGTCAATTACTGCAACATTTAAAACTTCGATACCTATTTGATCTTCCATAAAATCCCAGGTTTCGCCATTATTATTAGATGTAAACCAAAAAGTTCTACCCGCTCCTTTAGAAAGATGAACATAAATTTTTTGATTATGCACGGCGAAATTCGCGTTGCCAATAGAACCAGTGTTTGTATTTAAATAACTCCAATTAATTCCATCCTTACTTTTATGCAGTCCATAGGAAGATGCGATAAAATATTCCGAGTTAAACTTAATTATATCGTACATCACTAGCGGTTCAGATTGAAAAGTACCAAAAATAATTTCAATCCATTCGGGTGAAGTTCCATCGTTTTTATAAAAATACCCATTACCGCCGGCGCCCGCGTAAATTGTATTGCCTATTAGTTTCAATGAAAAAACATTATAAGAATAATAAAACGATAATCCTTGACTGAAGT
>MKRK01000234.1:2443-5799 GCA_001896915.1 Clostridiales bacterium 43-6 | reverse complement strand
TCGTCATCATTCTCTGTTGTTCTTGTTCGTAAAAACGATGGCGCGCGAACTATAATTTTTTCACCGGGAAGCTCACCCGATGTTCTGCCGGAAGTTATAACGGAAGATTTAATATCGAGTGCAAAATTTATTCACATAAACGGAAGACACTTGGAAGCGAGTTTGCGGGCGTGCAAAAGCGCGAAGAAAATCGGCACAAAAATTTCTTTCGACGGCGGTTCGCATAGGTACAAAAAGAAATTAGATGAAGTTATTTCTCTTTCCGATATTTGCGTTGTAGCCAAAGATTTTGCGCTTAATTTTTCGGGAAGAAAAAATATTGACGAGGCCGCACAATCAATTTTGAATGCTGGACCCGAAATAGTTATTATAACTGACGGTTTGAACGGAAGTTTTTTATTCACAAAAGATATTGTGGGGCACCATCAAAAAGCTTTTGTAACAAAAAATACAATTGATACAACTGGATGCGGCGATAGTTATCACGGAGCTTTTTTGTTCGGCCTTTGCAAAGGATACGATTTGTTCGAATCGATGAAAATCGCGAGCGCTGTCGCGGCAATAAATTCTACACAGCTTGGTGGGCGCGCGGCGTTGCCTGATCTAAAAAAAATAAATTCTTTTATTGAAAATGAATCCGTTAATAAGAATTTATAATTAATGGATGTTAATGATTGTAAAATTTACGGGGTAATAAAATGAAATATTTTTTTCTTGTTATGCTTTCGCTTTTATTTATTACGCTAAATGTTAGCGCTCAAGAAATTATTATTCAGGAAAATGAGACGGGCTTTTGCACTATCGATGGAAAAGTTGATATCGGCTCAACCTCGGTAACCGGGTGGACAGGCATCGGCTTTGCCGATGGCGACGCGGGCGTAGGCAAAAGTATGAGCTGGCAAATATCGGTTCCGGCGGAAGGAAATTATGTGTTCTCGTGGCGCTTTGCTGTTAGCGGAGGCGATACAACATGGCGTAACGCTAAATTTGTTGTTGATGGTAACATAGCAAAGGACACAATTTATTTTCCTTATACAGGAACAAGCTGGTCGAATTGGAAAATGAGTTCTCCCGTTGAAATTAATCTTACGGCGGGAAGTCATAAAATTAGAATTGAAGCACATTCAATCCGCGGCTTGGCGAATATTGATTATTTAAAAGTTGATGGCGCTGGTGTTGAAAAAGCGGAATGTATGCCGTCCTATGTATTAAATGTAAAAAGTAATAACGATGAATGGGGAAGTGTTTCATATTCCCCAGTTCAAAATTATTACGACAAAGGAACACTTGTAACAATTAAAGCAAAAGCAAAACCCGGATATTTTTTTCAGAGTTGGACGGGCGAACCATCTAGCGCCGATACTGTTTTCACTTTTGCGGTTACCGGTAATGTTGATGTCGTGGCGCGGTTTCTTCCCGATGGAACAAAAATGGATGAAGATATTACCGGTTACGCAACTGTTCAGGATGATAATGGCACTCCGTATTTAGTAACCGGCGGTTCTCTCGGCGAAACTGTTGAAGCGTTTACTCTCGAGGATCTTCAAAATTATCTTGGCAGTTCCAAGCCGTATATTGTTAAATTTTCAGGAGAACTTGTAGGGACGGGAACAATAAAAATTACTTCCGATAAAACTTTGATTGGCACCGGCGATAAAGCGTATTTAAAAGGAATAGAACTTTCAATTAACCAGGCGAGAAATGTAATTATAAGGAATATTGCGGTATCGCATGTTACTCCGCAGGACGCGGTTGAAATAAACGGCAAATCAAAAAATATTGTAATAGATCATTGCGAATTTTTTTCAGACCGTGAACACGGGGTGGATTATTATGATGGACTTCTCGATATTAAAAACGAGTCATCTTTCATTACAATATCGTGGTGCAATTTTCATGACCACGAAAAAACAAGTTTGATAAGTTCCAACGACGAATCGCCTGCGGATTCGGTTATACGTGTAACATATCATCATAATTATTTTCACAATCTCGGCTCACGTTTACCAAGCATTCGTTTCGGCAAAGCGCATGTGTTCAATAATTACTATAAAAATTTTGGATCAGCTATCAATTCCAGAATGGGCGCGTGTGTACGTGTTGAGAAAAATTATTTCGAAGGCGGAGGCAAAGCTGTGTTCATGGATTACAGCGCAACTGTCGGCAGCGTTGAATTAATTGATAATTATTTCGGCACGAGCACGTATTCGTCGGAGCCCTCGTGTAGTTTAAATGTTCCTTATTCATACGAAAATTTTTTGGATGAAACGAATACTCTGCCCGATATCATTACGAAAGGAGTGCTTGTCGGCGTGAAGAATAATTTTGATGTTCCTTACTCGTATAAATTATTTAATTATCCGAACCCGTTTAATCCATCCACAAAAATTTGTTTTTCTTTAGCAAAAGATTCACCGGTAACGCTAAAAATATATAATGTAATTGGGCAGGAAGTCGCTACGCTTGTAAATTCATTTTATAAAGCAGGCGAATATGAGGTTGAATGGAATGCTTCGCGGCTTGCGGGCGGAATTTATTTTTACAGAATAATCGCCGGTGATTTTTCGGAAACAAAAAAAACTATTTTGCTCAAATAATAATTTTAATTTATAATCATCCATAAAAATTGATAACAAAACAGGAAAGTATAAAATGAATTACCGCAAACTTGGAAGAACGGGCTGGAGTGTTTCGGAAATTAGTTTCGGCGCGTGGGCAATTGGCAGCGCATGGGGCACGGTTGATGATAAAGATTCTTTGGCGGCGCTGCACAAAGCGCTGGATATGGGTGTAAATTTTTTTGATACGGCCGATGTTTACGGCGATGGCAGAAGCGAATCACTACTCGCCAAATTAAAAAAAGAACGCAAAGAAGAATTTCGTATCGCAACAAAAGCCGGAAGAAGACTCGATCCTCACGTTGCCGCCGGGTACAATAAAAAAAATCTAACCGCTTTCGTAGAAAGAAGTTTAAAAAATTTACAAACAGATTCAATTGATTTGATACAGCTTCACTGCCCGCCAACGGAAGTTTATTATATACCGGAAACATTCGGGGTTTTGGATGATATGGTTAAAGAAGGCAAAATAAAATATTACGGCGTGAGTGTAGAAAAAGTTGAAGAAGCACTGAAGGCAATTGAATTTCCGAACGTTCAAACCGTGCAAATCATTTATAATATTTTTAGGCAGCGGCCAGCAGATTTGTTTTTTAAAGAAGCGACAAAAAAGAAAGTCGGTATTCTCGCGCGGCTTCCTCTTTCGTCCGGAATGCTTACGGGTAAAATGACAAAGAAAACTAATTTTGAAAACGACGATCACAGATTGTTTAACCGCCATGGCGAGGCGTTCGATCG
>MKRK01000234.1:1268-2416 GCA_001896915.1 Clostridiales bacterium 43-6 | reverse complement strand
AGTTTGTTGAGCTTTTGCGCCCGCTGATTCCGCAGGGAATTAGCATGACCCAATTCGCTCTCAAATGGATTTTGATGAATCCGGCTGTAACATGCGCTATACCCGGTGCAAAAAATCCAAAACAAGCAGAGGAGAATTTTTCAGCAGGCGATATCGACGCGATTCCGGATTCAACATTAAAAAGAATTCAGGAGCTTTACGAAGCAAAAATTAAACCCGTGGTTCATCATTATTGGTGATCTTATAGAAAGGAACTTTTAGTGAATATAAAATTAATTGGCTTCGATGCCGATGATACGCTTTGGGTTAACGAACCGAATTATCAGCACGTCGAAATAAAGTTTTGTTCGCTTTTGTCGGAATTTCTTGATGAGGAAAATATTTCGGAGGAATTGTTAAAGACAGAAAAACAAAATATCGAACTGTACGGATTTGGCGCGAAAGGATTCATGCTTTCGCTTATAGAAACGGCACTGCGTGTTTCAAAAAATAAAGTATCGAACCAAACAATAAACGAAATCATAAAACTTGGCAAAGAACTGATCGATAAGCCAGTTGAACTTATTGAAGGTGTTGAAAATGTTTTAAATGAGTTGAGTCAAAAATATAAATTGATTGTCGCAACAAAAGGTGATTTGCTCGATCAGGAAAGGAAGTCGAAAAAATCAGGCATCGAAAAGTATTTTCATCATATCGAAATAATGAGCGATAAAAAAGAAGAAAATTATAAAACCCTTTTTGATCGACTTGAAATCCGACCGGAAAATTTTTTAATGGTCGGTAACTCTTTCAAGTCCGACATCTTGCCAGTTGTAAATCTCGGCGGGTACGGCGTTTATATTCCATATCACGTAATATGGCAGCACGAAAAAATAGAGGAAGCGCCGATAGATTTAAACGGGCATGTAAAACAAATTGATAATATAACAGAATTGATGAAGCTGGTTTAACATGAAATATGAAATCGATATTGAAAATTGGGAAAGAAGAGATCACTTTAATTTATTCAGTAAATTCAGCGAACCGTGCTGGGGAATTTGCACAAACGTCGATTGTACAAATGCATATTTAAAAGCGAAACAAAATGAAGTGTCATTCTATTTATATTATCTTTATCTCTCGCTAAAAGCGGCAAACGAAATTAAAGA
>MKRK01000234.1:0-1252 GCA_001896915.1 Clostridiales bacterium 43-6 | reverse complement strand
GAAAATGGAAAAGTGTTCTGCTACGATTTTGTTAACGCCGCCCCAACAGTTGAGAGATCTGACGATACATTTGGATTTTCATATATAAGATATTCCGAAGATATAATTGAGTTTGTGAAATTCGCCAAGATTGAAAATGATAGAGTGAGGTGCGAACGCGGGTTAAATTTAATGGCAATCGGCGAAAATGTAATTCACTATTCAACTGTTCCGTGGATTCAATTCACATCTTTATCACATGCCCGGCATTTCGGCGTTAACGATTCAATTCCCAAAATTACCTTTGGAAAATATTTTGAAGAGAACGGAAAGAAAAAACTGCCTGTATCAATACATGTAAATCACGCGCTCGTTGATGGTCTCCATGTCGGTAAATATTTGGAGCTGTTTCAAAAGTACCTGGATGAATAATTTTAAAATATATTTTAAAAATATATTCCCGATGCTCAAATCGAAGACTGTAATTGTCCTCGTTTCTTTTTTATTGATTGTAATTATACTCGATAAAATATTTCCGATCCCGTATTTCAAACCGTATTCAAAAGTTGTTTACGCAAGCGATGGCTCGCTTTTATCGGCATATCTTTCAGACGATCAAAAATGGCGGATGCGCACTCGCGTAGAGGAAGTATCACCGGATTTAAAAAAAGCAATTCTCGAAAAAGAAGATAATTGGTTTTATTGGCATTTCGGAGTAAATCCGTTTTCGGTTTTCCGCGCCCTCACTCAAAATGTTTTAAGCGGAAAAAGAATATCCGGCGCGTCAACAATAACAATGCAGGTGGCGCGAATGTTGGAACCGGCAGAACGAACGTATTCAAATAAATTTTTTGAAATGCTACGCGCTATTCAACTCGAACTGCATTTTAGTAAAAATGAAATCTTTGAAATGTATTTAAGTCATTTGCCTTACGGCGGAAATGTTGAAGGAGTGAAATCAGCGTCATACATTTTTTTCGATAGGCCGCCGGATAAATTAAGTTTATCGCAGGCAATCCTTTTAACTATAATTCCGAATAACCCTAATAAATTCCGGCTGGATAAAAAAAGTACGATTGTCGTTAAGGAAAGAAATAAGTGGATTAAAAAATTCCAAGAGAAAAATGTATTTGGAAAAGACGATTTGAGCGACGCACTCGCGGAGCCGGTTTTAACTAATAGATATGCGGTTAAAAACGATGCCCCGCATTTTTGCCGCGAAGTATCAAATAAGTACAAACAGGACGAAATTTTTTCTTCACTCAATCCCTCG
>MKRK01000233.1:32545-45656 GCA_001896915.1 Clostridiales bacterium 43-6 | reverse complement strand
TTCAGATAAAATCGGCAGAAAAAACACCCTGATTACCCTCATGCTGATTGTCGGCGTGACCATTTTGTTTGTGAATTCCGCAACGACCTATCTCATGCTGGTGCTGATCGGTCTCATCGGATTTTCCTTCGGCGGCTTGCTGGGTGTTTTTCCTTCTCTCACCGCAGATTATTACGGGACCAAGAGAATGGGTGTCAACTACGGGCTTGTCATGCTGGGCTTCAGCGCCGGTGCGGTAACCTTCTCCGCCATTGTCGGATATTTCAAGGATCATAACCTCGGGTTTGATACCCCCTTCCTGATTGCGTCCATTGCCGCCTTTGTGGGAGCCGTGTTGGTTTTCTTCTTGAAAAGTCCAAAAACAAACCTGAAATAATTCCTTCAAAATGCACTCTTGTGAAACAGGGTGCATTTTTGCGGTTGGAGCTTATGAGGCATACAATGTTGATTATGATACATTACTACCTAGCTAAAATGAAAAAATAACTAGGATTTTTAACAAATATGTGGTAAAATACAACCATGTGGAAACAGGGGGGATAGGGAAGAGTGTTGGGAAACGCTTTGATACAGAGCAAAGACTATGTCTTGCTTTTCTATATGTTGTCTCTAGTGACATTCAGCTTCATCAGTATTTTCCTGATTCGGAAAAAAAGTGTTTTCAACTGGACTTATCTGGGAATTGCGGGATTTTCATTGGGGGCAAAAGCCTTTGTGGATATTGTTTCGCTGAGCGTCGGGACAAGTTATTTTACCAAAATACCGGCTGTTGTTTTTATGCTGGCGGCTTATTTATGCCTCTCAGAGTTTGCAAGAGACGGATTTTGCAAAATAACCAATAAAAAGTTCAGCAGGCTGTATCTGATCGCATTGCTCTGTCTTTGTTTCGGCAGCATCAGCTTTGGTTTTGATGTTTTTTATGGAATCATAACAGTGGTGTTCGGGTTTTTCGGCGTTGTGGCAAGTGCCGGTGTGATGATCATGTTTTACAAACGGCAGAAAAAGCGCAACAATAACATGATTTTTGTTGTGGCAGCCGCTTTTCTGTATGGGTTGGTTACACTGGTTAATCTACCTAAAATGGATATTTTTCCGACCGATTCTATTAACCGGGAAATGGTTTTTAAATGGATTCCGGTTCCGACAGAGCTGATTGAGGCAGGCATTATATTTTTTATTTCCTTATTTATTTACTTTTATTATAAGAAAAAGCTGCGACTCAGCTTTGAAGAGCAGACAGAAAGAAAGAACAGTTTTTTTAGAAGGATGGCCGCATTACTGCTTTGTGTAATTGTGATAGGGTTTTTCTTGACCGGCTTTTTTGGAGAACGAAAACAAGAGGAAGAACAAAACCGGTTATCGTTGTTATCAAAAGCAGCAGCAGGTGCCATCGATCAGCAGGTTTTGACAGAGGCCGTCAATGTCTACAAAAACGACGGAGCCGAAGCCTTCGTAAAAACAGCGCAATACAAAAGCCTTTCGGAAATACTGACTGATTTTCTTGAGGACAATCCTGCCGACAGTGTCAGATTGATGATTCGCAGTAAGGATGAATATTATGTTCTGCTGAATTCCAAAAGAGAAATGCTTGGCACCCCCTATCAGCAGGTTCCCGAGGAACTTACCGATGCTTTCGTTAAGGTTCAGACCATAGCAACGGCACCCTATGAGGATGAGTATGGATCCTTCGTATCGGGCTACACGCCTTTGCCGGATACCGCCGGCAATGTGATTGCGGTGGTTTCTGTCAACCAAACCTATGAAAATTATCTGTTTCATATTTATAGCTATCGGCTGTTTGGCATATATATCGTAATGCTGTCCCTCGCCATTGGTTTTATCGTCATGCTCAACAACAAAAGCAAGCTTGACTATGAAAACGCGGCAAGGAAAAGCGAAAAGATGTTTGAAGAGACCCAGCGATACTCAAAAATGGGCAGCTTTACAGCAGATAAAAACGGTGTGTTCCGATACTGGTCGAAGCAAATGTATCCCATTCACAATCAGGACGAACGGGATGGAATTTTGACCGGTGATGAATATTTTTCCAAGGTAAACCAAGAGGATTTGGCGGTCGTCAAGGAGAAAATTAAAAATTCCTTTGAAAGCGGTCAGGGAAGTGATTTTGAATATCGCTTTGAAATGCCCGATGGCACGGAAAAATACTTGTATTGCCGCATTCACATCAAAAAGGATGCCAACCGAAAACCAAAATACATTACCGGGATTTTGCAGGATATCACCGCCAGAAAGCAAGCGGATGCCACCACAAGAAGAAACCTTCAGCTCATGCAGACCCTGATCGACTCCATACCCAACCCCATTTATTATAAAAACCCCGGCGGTGTGTATTTGGGTTGCAATGACGCATATGCCGCGCTTCTGGAGCGGGAGAAAGACGAAATCGTAGGCAAAACGGTGTATGATTTGTCGGACGATACGTTTGCAAAAAAGCAAACGGAAAGCGACAGAAGGCTGCTAGAAGACAAGCAAATCCAGAGCTTTGAGCTTGCCTTTTCTGCAAAAAGCGGCAGACAGTATGTGTTTATTGTGTTGAAAGCACCCTTTGAAAACGAAGCAGGACAGCTCAGCGGTATCATTGGCACCTATGTGGATGTTACTGTCCGAAAGGGGATTGAGCAGGAACTGATCGGAGCGAAGGAGGAAGCGGAGCGTGCCAATACTGCCAAAAGTGAGTTTTTGGCAAACATGAGCCATGAAATAAGGACGCCGCTCAATGCGGTGATCGGATTTTCCGAGCTGTTGGTTGCTTCCTCGCTGGACAATAAGCAGCGGTCTTATGTTGAATCCATCAATGTGGCGGGAAAGAGCTTGCTCACGCTCATCAACGACATTCTGGATTTATCCAAAATCGAAGCAGGCATGATGGAAATCCAGCTGGCTCCGGTCAACCCTGTGAATATCTTTCATGAGCTGGAACAAATTTTTCGTCAGAAAATCCGAAGTAAGAATTTGGAGCTGAAATTTGATATTGAAGAGGATTTGCCGAAAGCACTGCTGCTGGATGAAACCAGATTGCGTCAGGTGCTGCTCAATCTGGTAGGCAATGCCGTTAAATTTACGGATCAGGGTTATATTTTATTAAAGGTACGCAAACAATATTGTGATATCACCGACGGAAGCCGATTGAATCTTCATATAGAAGTGACAGATACCGGCATCGGTATCAAGGAATCCGAATACGAAAAAATCTTTGATACCTTCAAACAACAAACGGGACAGAGTAGCAGAAAATACGGCGGCACAGGGCTGGGGCTTTCCATTACCAAAAAGCTCGTGGAAATGATGAACGGCAAAATTCATGTAAAAAGTGATTTGGGCAGGGGCAGCACCTTCGTCATCGAGCTGAACAATGTGGATGTGGCTGCTTCCAACGAAGTACCGTCGGAGGATACGTCCCTTCAACATGACAAGACCATTTTCTGCAAGGCGACAGTGCTTGTGGTGGACGACGTGGAATCTAACCGCAGTCTGCTTAAGGAGCTTCTGGGACGACGGGGACTTGATGTGATCACTGCCGATAACGGCTATGAGGCAACCGTGGTTGCCGAAGAAGCACTGCCGGATGTAATCGTGATGGATATCCGGATGCCTGTGATGGACGGATACAAGGCAACGGAAATCATCAAACAAAGCAGCATAACCAAGCACATTCCCGTGGTGGCACTGACGGCTTCCACCATCAGTAACGGCACAGCCAAGGAAGATCAGATTTTTGATGGGTTTTTGCCAAAGCCAGTGTCCTCCAGAAAGCTGCTCGGAGAGCTGAGCAAATACATCAAAACGGTCCGAGAGGAAAAAGAACCCCCCGTGGCCGGCGAACCGCTTATGACGGTTGAAATTCTGGACAATATAACAGAGAAACTCAAAAACGAGATTAACCAAAATATTTTACCCGTTTCAAAAAAGCTTACGGTTGTATTAAAAACTGCGGATGTCAACAATCTTATTCGATTGCTTCAGGAGACAGGCTCCGCATATCAATTAAACAAGCTGACCGAAATGTCAGAAGGTTTGAGCGAGGCCGCACAAAGCTATGATGTAAACAATATTAAAAACTGTATTACCAATATTAATACCCTGTTAGAAAACATACTTGAGCAATAGGGAGTCTTAATATGGAAATCGCCCAAAGCATTCTGATTGTGGATGACAATTCCCAAAATCTTCAGGTTCTGGCCAGCGTTCTGGAGGGTGCGGGATATGAAGTCGGGTTTGCCATGAGTGGCAGGCAGGCAATCGATTATATCAAAATGGAAAAACCGGATCTGATTTTGCTGGATGTGATGATGCCGGACATGGATGGCTATGAAACCTGTCAGATCATCAAGCAGGACCCGGAGCTTGAAAATATCCCGGTGATTTTTCTGACCGCCAAGATAGAAATTGAGGATATTGTGAGAGGGTTTTCTGTGGGCGGAGTGGATTATATCTCAAAGCCCTTTGTCAGTGAAGAATTGAAAAGCCGGGTGAAAACCCATTTGAAACTGAAAAGTATTCAGGATGATTTGAAGCATTCCTATGATGAATTGAAGGAAGCGAAAACCATCATAGAAAAGCAGAATGAACAGCTCAGTGAGATGGTGGTGCAGCTTGAGATCCTTTCCAGAACTGATCCTCTGACGGGACTGCTGAACAGAAGAAGCATCAATGAAGAAATTGCAAAGCTGCAAAATCAGAACAAAAGCTTCAGCCTCATGATTGCCGATCTGGATTTTTTCAAAAGAGTTAACGATACCTATGGTCACGAATGCGGCGACAAGGCACTGCAGTATATTTCGTCCATTATGGTCAGTGTCATCGGAGCGGGCTATGTTTCCAAATGGGGCGGGGAAGAATTCATTGCCGCACTGCCGGAAACCTCTTTGGAAACGGCTTCGGAAATCGCAGAAAATATCCGCAGGGAACTGGAAGAAAACAGTTTTTCCTATGATGATAAAACCATCAGCATGACCATTACCATCGGGGTGACAAAATACCGTAACGGGGAGAACATGAACGACACCATCCGAAGAGCGGACGATGCGTTGTATCACGGAAAACACACGGGAAGAAATAAGGTTGTTACCGTGGAGTAAAAATATTTTAAAATTTTTCTTGCATTTTTAATTTCATTGTGATAATATAAACTTCGTTAATGTTTTAGAGATTGAAAGAGGTGACCGGTATGAAACAAGGTATTCATCCAAAATATGAAGTATCTACAATCAGATGTGCTTGTGGCAGTGAGTTTGAAACTCGTTCTACAAAAACGAATATAAGAGTTGATGTTTGCGCGAAATGTCATCCTTTCTTTACAGGCAAACAAAAACTTGTCGACACAGGCGGACGTGTTGATAGATTTAATAAGCGTTTTAAAGAATCAAGCAAATAAGATACCAATCACCGCAACCGTCTATAAAACGGTTGCGGTTTTTCCTTTCTAGAGATTTTCTTTGAGGCTGTGCACCAAAGATCAGGCGAAATTTTGACCGGAGCGGTTATACCTCAAAAGAAGGGTGCGGATGCAGTGGAGCCATATTTAACAGTAGAACGGCGGGCAAATGCGGAGTTCATCGAAAAACGATCCCGTTTCATCGGCTATATCTGTCCTGTGAAAACCGAAGAGGCAGCAGCCGGATTTATTGGAGAAATTAAGAAAAAACATTACGATGCCACCCACAATGTCTATGCCTATCATCTGCGGGAAAGCAGCATTCGCCGGTTCAGTGATGACGGAGAACCCCAGGGAACGGCCGGTATGCCGGTATTGGATGTGCTCATGAAAGAAAATGTCACGGACTGTGTGGTGGTGGTGACCCGTTATTTCGGTGGGACAATGCTGGGCGCCGGCGGGCTTGTCCGTGCCTACTCCCATGGAGCAAAAATTGCACTGGATGCGGGCGGCATCGTTATGATGGAGCCCCATAGCATCTACCGTACTGCGGTAGGATACGGGATGTATGACAAGCTCATTTCGGTGGTGGCAAAGCATGGCGGGGCGATCAGGAAAAACGTCTTTGAAGCAGAGGTGTCTCTGGAAATCGGAGTTTCCAAGGAGCAGGAGGAGGCATTGCTAAAGCTGGTGAGAGAAAGCACAAACGGCACGGTGGTATTGACACCGGCAGGAGAATGTTATCTGGCGAAGAGCGTTGGTGGATTCTCTGAAAATATCAAAACATGAATTGTCAATTAAAAAGAAGGAAATTTCATTCTTTTGTCGAATAACTAAATGAAAGGCAATTGCGAGGTGAAGGGCTTGGAAACCATCAGAGAACGAACCGAAAACAGGGAAAAGGAATTTCTCTCGGCTTTTGCCGCCCTGAGCTGTGAAACAAAGGGACGGAAACGAGAAGAACCTCCCTGTGAAATCCGCACCGCTTATCAGCGGGACAGAGACCGTATCATCCACTGCCCGGCGTTTCGCAGACTAAAGCACAAAACCCAGGTTTTTTTGGCACCGGAGCGGGATCATTACCGTACACGGCTGACCCATACGCTTGAGGTTTCCCAGATAGCCAGAACCATTGCCAGAGCGTTGCAGCTCAACGAGGATTTAACAGAAGCCGTGGCGTTGGGGCACGATCTTGGTCACACTCCCTTCGGACATGCCGGGGAGAGGGCGCTTGACCGTTGCTACAGCGAGGGCTTTCGCCATTATGAACAGAGTGTGAGAGTGGTGGAGCTGCTGGAAAAGCACGGTGCGGGGTTGAACTTAACCCGGGAAGTGATCGACGGCATTCGCTGTCACACAAAGGGACAAGCTGCTGAAACATGGGAGGGCAGAGTTGTCCGCATTGCCGATAAAATTGCCTATATGAACCACGATATTGATGACGCCATCCGGGCCGGTATCCTAAAGGAAACAGAGATTCCTCCTCATATATTGGGCAGACTGGGCAGCAGCAAAAGCGAACGGATCAGCATCATGATCGGTTCCGTCATAGAAGGAAGTGGGGAAGACATCGCAATGACCCCGGACATTGCAGAGGTGTTTACCCTGTTACATACGTTTCTGTTTGACACCGTTTATATCCACAAGGAGGCCAAGGGCGAGGAGCACAAGGCGGAATCCCTGATTGTTTCGCTCTTTGAGCACTATACCAAAAAGCCGGAGGAGCTGCCGGCAGAGTTTAAAAAAATCATTGAAACAGAAGGCGTCGCCCGTGCCGCCTGCGATTATATCGCCGGCATGACAGACCGCTACGCTGTTTATACTTACCAGAATTTATTTGTACCGAAAGCATGGGACATCTAAGCGCAGTACGCGAATAAGGTGGTGATTACATTGCCGCTTAGTGAAGAGTTTTTGACAGAGCTCAGATATCGAAACAGCATCGAAACCATTGTTTCTTCTTATGTGAACCTTCACAGAAGAGGAAACATGATAACAGGGCTATGCCCCTTTCACAACGAGAAAACCCCCTCCTTCACCCTCTATCCCGAGAACAATTCCTTTTATTGCTTCGGGTGCGGTGTGGGGGGTGACGTGATCACCTTCATCCGGGACATTGAAAACCTTGACTATATGGAAGCGGTCCGGCTTTTGTCTGACCGCTCCGGGCTGCCAATGCCAGACGATGGCTTTGATGACGGTGCAAGGCGGCTTCGTCAGACACTGCTGGAAATCAACAGGGAAACGGCAAGGTTTTTTCACAATGAGTTAAAAACCCAGCGGGGCAGAAAAGCTTATGAGTATTTAAAGGACCGAAGATTGACCGATGATACCATCCGCCATTTCGGGCTGGGCTATTCTCCCGACAGCTTTGACGCACTTTTGAATCATCTCAAATCCAAGGGATTCCGGGAACCCGATATCGTCCTTGCTAACGTTGTGGCAAACGGCAAAACAGGGAAGCCCTATGACCGCTTTCATAACCGTATCATGTTTCCCATCATTGATTTGAGAGGAAATGTCATCGCCTTCGGCGGACGGATTATGCCCGGGCTGGAAGGGGCAAAATACATAAACACAGCGGATACGCCAATCTATAAAAAAAGCAGGAACATCTATGCACTGAATGTTGCCAAAAACACAAAGGAAAACAATTTGATTTTGGCGGAAGGGTATATGGATGTGATTTCCCTTCATCAGGCGGGGTTTACCAATGCGGTGGCGTCGTTGGGAACAGCCTTTACCCAGGAACAGGCTTTGCTGCTGGGCAGGTATTGTAAGGAAATCGTCGTGACCCTGGACGCGGACGAGGCAGGGCAAAAGGCAACCGAAAAAGCCATCAGGGTTCTTTCCGGCTCCAATATGAGAGTTCGTGTTCTTCGCATTGACGGCGGAAAGGACCCGGACGAATACATCAGGGAGTTTGGACCGGATCGGTTCAGGGCACTGCTTGAGGGTGCGGGCAACGAAATTGAATATAAGCTGTTTACCTTAAGGCAGAAATATGATTTGACCGCGGACTCAGGAAAAATGCTGTATCTGAACGAAGCGGCTATTTTACTTTCCGAGCTGCCGGTGGCCATTGCAAGGGACATTTATTCCGGCAAGCTGGCAAAGGAGCTGGAGGTTTCCAAAGAAGCGATTTTGAAACAGACCGAGCAGACCCGTCAGCGAAAGACCAAGGCGGAATACAACAAACGCCTAAAGGAATTTACCGCACCCAAAATCAAACAGGACGCCATCACGCCGGAAAAGAGGGAACACCCCAGAGCGGCGTGTGCCGAGGAAGCCATCCTTTGCCTGCTTATGAATTTTCCGGATTTAAAAAAAGAGATGAACGGCAGGGTGCAGCCCGAGGATTTTATGACGGGCTTTCATAGAAAAGTGTTTGAAACAGTCGAAAAACAACTGGAAAACGGTGTTTTTGACTTAACTTTAATCAGCGGCGAATTTTCCACACAAGAAATGGGAAGAATTGTAGCAATTCAGAATAAAACCGTAGCAAAGGCGAATGCTATCAATGAATTGGCCGATTGTATTAGAATTTTAAAAGACGAGAAAGAAAACAGTATCATCGGAAAGGCCTCCGAAATGGAGACGGACCAATGGGCTGAAGCCTTACAAAAACTAAGAAGACAAAAGGGGAGTTCAAGTTGAACATTGAGAGAGAAAAGGGCGAGATATTCGAGGTCGATTTAGACACCGACAGTTTCGTGCTGCCGGAAGCCGAGGATACCTTTCATGAGGAAATTGAGGACGAGCTGGAGGAAGATGAAGCATTTGAAAATGCCATCGAGACACCGCTTCTGGATTTGGATTTAATTGAAGAGCCGGATATCGAGGAATTACAGATTGATATCGTTACCCCGGAAGAAATCGCTGACGCTTTGATTGTCAATAATATTGCTATCAATGACCCGGTGAAGCTTTACTTGAAAGAAATCGGCCGAGTGCCGCTGTTAAGCTCGGATGAAGAGGTCACACTGGCTACCAAAATCAGCGAGGGTGACAGAAGAGCAAAGCAGCGTCTCACCGAAGCCAATTTGCGTCTGGTGGTCAGCATTGCCAAACGCTATGTGGGTCGTGGCATGCATTTTCTCGATCTCATACAGGAAGGCAATGTGGGTCTCATCAAAGCCGTTGAGAAATTTGACCATACCAAGGGTTTTAAATTTTCCACTTATGCTACCTGGTGGATTCGACAGGCCATTACCCGTGCCATCGCCGACCAGGCGAGAACCATCCGTATCCCTGTGCATATGGTGGAAACCATCAACCGTCTGAAAAAGGTGCAAAGCCAGCTGCTTCACGAAAACGGCAGAGAGCCCACAGAAGAGCAAATCGCGGATGCCATGGATTTGCAGGTGGACCGTGTGCGTGAAATCATGCGGGTGGCACAGGAGCCTGTGTCCATGGAAACCCCCATCGGCCCCGAAGAGGACAGCCGTTTGATGGATTTTATCCGGGATGAGGACGCATTGGCACCGGACGAAGCGGCGCTGAAAACCATCACCAACGAAGACATTGATCAGGTGCTGAAAACACTGACACCCAGGGAGGAAGAGGTCATCCGTCTGCGCTTTGGCTTGCAGGACGGACGCTGTCACACCCTTGAAGAAGTGGGAACGGCGTTTCATGTTACCCGTGAGCGGATCCGTCAGATCGAGGCGAAGGCGCTGCGGAAATTGCGCCATCCTGTCAGAAGCAATAAATTCAAGGATAAATAAAGGACACACATTGTGTTCATTGAGGGCGAGCTATCATGAGAATTAATCTGGAAACCGATTATGCCGTCAGAATTGTCCAGTGTCTTGCACAGGCAGGACAACGGCTGGACGCCAATACAATTGCACAAAAAACAGGTGTGACCCTGCGGTTTTCCCTGAAGATTTTGCGCAAGCTGGTGGGTGCCGGTATTGTGAAATCCTTTAAGGGGGCGTCGGGGGGCTATCTGCTGCAGAAAGCACCGGAGGATATCACCCTGCTTGAGGTGATTGAAATCATCAGCGGACCGATTGTCATCTCGCGCTGCCAAAGCGTGGATTATGTCTGCGACCATCCGGACGAATGCAGCTGCTCGTTTCAGCATTTGTTTTATGAGGTGTCAAAGGAAATCGCCGAGCGGTTCGCCAAAGTTAATTTTGCAGATAAAGAACGGTGCAAGGAATAAATGCAGCATACCCTTACATAACGGATGAATAATCCCAATACCAAAATCAGAATGCTTGTTACAGTTTTGTAACAGGCATTTACAGTTTTGTAACATTTGTTGACAGGATGAATGTGGATGTGTATACTGAACGTAAATATTCAATACGATTTTTGAAAAAGGTGATTTTCCCCAGTCTTCTTGTGTTTGGAGAAAAGAACAAAGCAGCATACCAACGTTTTTCAGCGTTATCTTGTCATGTATTAAAGATCGGTATTTTGAAAACTAAAATTGGAGGGATTTGATGAAAAAGGTTTTAGCGGCTCTTTTGGTCTTGGTGATCATGAGTGCGTTTGCCGGGTGCGGGAGCCAAAAATCCGGTAACCTGACTGACAGCAAGCACGTTGGCTACAGCAATGAGCCGGCAGTGACCCAGAAGGAGGACGCCCCTGGCGAGGGCAGTACCGGCGAAATCATCAAAAAGATTGTGAAGAACGGAAAGCTGCAGCTGGAAGCCGAAAACGTAGAAAAAACATATGCACAGATTCTGGATTATGCCATCAAAAGCAACGGGTATGAGTTTAAGCACGAGCGCACCCTGAACGGGGATCATATTGTTGTGACCGCACAGATCAAAATTGCGCCGGAAAAACTGGATTTGATTATGAATTTTGCGGGAAACACGGCGACCATCATCAACAGCTCTACCACCAGCGATGATGTTACAAGCCAGTATTACGACGTTCAGACACGGTTGCAGACCAAGAAAAATTCTCTCGAAAAATACTATGAGTTTCAGAAAAATGCCAAAACCACAGAAGAGCTTTTGAGCATTCAAAACCAGATTGATGCAATCACGACGGAGATCGAAGCCATGGAAGGGCAGATCAAGCTGTGGAACGCCATGGTCAGCGAGTCCACCCTTGACATTACCATCAACGAAAAAAATGATCCGCTCAAACCAAAAAAGAATGTCAATTGGAATGCATTGTCTCTTTCTGATATGGGTACGCTGACGAAAAACGGATTTGTCAGTGTGGTCAACGTGCTGGTCTCTCTTGTTCAATGGCTGTTTATCATCTTATTCTCAGTTTCACCCCTTTTGGTGATTGCAGGAATTGTTCTGCTAATAATACGATATGTCAGCAGAAGGAACAGAAAGAAAAGAGCAGATGAGGAGAAAGAACACAACCATCCCGAATCCTGAAAAAAACAAACCCTTGTAAACATTCGTTTACAAGGGTTTGTTAATATTTTGTTAGAATAAATAAAAAAAACTTGACACTACCATTGATTTGTAGTATACTACTAACCTGCATAATAATGGGCAGATGTGTGCAGTTTTTCATGATTACTTGGATTATAGCAGGTATCATGAAAGAAATCAAGTATAAATTTGCCGATTGTTATTTCTGGAATAATCTACTTTATATCGAGTGCATTCTACACAGATAGGTTCTTTTTTCCAGCCGTTTATACCAATCTGCAGCCTTTGTAAAGAGGCAACGGGCGAAGCTCGTGCAGATGCCGTGCAATGCTATCTGCCTGCGGCTTTCCCGCAGCGGCAATTGAAAATTGCCCCTGCAGAATAGTATGATAATAATAAGGAGTGAATAAAGCCTATGGTGAACGTAAAACCTGTCCAGTTGGGAAATAATCCGAGGATGAGTTTTTCTAAGATAACTGAGGTTCTGGAAATGCCAAACCTGATTGAAATTCAAAAAAATTCTTATCAGTGGTTTTTGGATGAAGGATTGAAGGAGATATTCAGGGATGTTTCTTCGATTTCAGATTACAACGGAAATCTTGTGTTAAGCTTCATCGACTATCGTCTGGATGATACACCGAAATATTCCGTTACCGAGTGTAAGGAACGTGACACCACCTACGCAGCACCGCTGCGCGTGCGTGCACAGCTTTTGAACAAGGAAACCGGTGAAATCAAAGAGAGCGAAGTCTTTATGGGAGATTTCCCGTTAATGACCGAATCCGGAACCTTTATCATCAACGGTGCGGAGCGTGTTATCGTTTCCCAGCTAGTTCGATCACCGGGTGTATATTTCGACAGGGATTATGACAAAACAGGAAAAGAGCTGTTCAGCGCTACGATCATTCCAAACCGCGGTGCATGGCTGGAATATGAAACCGACCAAAACGATATTATGTATGTCCGTATCGATAAAAACCGCAAATTACCCCTTTCTACCTTTGTAAGGGCGATTGGCGTCAATTCAACGGAAGAAATCAAAGCTCTGTTCGGAGACGATGAGCGTTTATCCGCAACTCTGGATAAGGATCTTGCTCACAACACAGAGGAAGGCCTGCTGGAGGTTTATAAAAAGCTGCGTCCGGGCGAGCCTTTTTCCGTGACCGGCGCCCAGTCCCATTTGGACGGGTTGTTTTTTGACCCCAGAAGATATGACCTTTCGAGAGTAGGTCGTTTTAAATACAACAAGAAGCTTGCCATTGCACTGCGTATCACCGGTAAGAAGCTTGCCCGTCCCATTGCCGATCCTCTGACCGGTGAGGTGATTGCCGACGCCGGTGAGATACTGACCCGTGACCGT
>MKRK01000233.1:27196-32467 GCA_001896915.1 Clostridiales bacterium 43-6 | reverse complement strand
GATTTTGACGTTTCTGATTGCGGTGTCAATGAAAAGGTAAGCTTTAAAGTGCTTCGTGAAATCATGGACGAAAATGAGTCACAGGAAGACATCAAGGCTGCCGTCAAAGCACGCCTTTCCGATTTGATTCCCAATCACATTACGCTGGACGATATGTTTGCTTCCATCAGCTACCTGTGCGGTCTTGCCCACGGTATCGGTGTGATTGACGACATTGACCATTTGGGAAACAGACGAATCCGTTCTGTCGGTGAGCTGTTACAAAACCAGTTCCGCATCGGCTTTGCCCGTATGGAACGTGTTGTCCGTGAAAAAATGACCCTGCAGTCACAGGATACGGACATTATTACCCCCCAGACACTCATTAATATCCGTCCCGTGGTTGCGGCCATTAGAGAATTCTTTGGTTCTTCGCCGCTGTCCCAGTTCATGGATCAGACCAACCCGCTGGCGGAATTGACACATAAAAGAAGACTTTCCGCACTCGGACCGGGCGGTTTGTCCCGTGACCGTGCAGGATTTGAGGTTCGTGACGTTCATTACAGCCATTACGGCCGTATGTGTGCCATCGAAACCCCGGAAGGTCCTAACATCGGTTTGATTTCTTATCTTGCCACCTTTGCCCGTATCAATGAATACGGCTTTATCGAAGCGCCATTCCGTAAAATCGACAAAACCACCGGTATTGTGTTGGACGAGGTTCATTACATGACCGCTGATGTGGAGGACGAATTCATCGTGGCACAGGCCAACGAACCACTGAATGCGGAAGGACGTTTTACCGGCAAAAAAGTCAATGCCAGAAGCAAGGATGAATTCCTCGAAATCGAAAGCAGCTATGCGGATTATATGGACGTTTCCCCAAAAATGCTTGTTTCGGTTGCTACTGCTATGATCCCCTTCCTTGAAAACGACGATGCCAACCGTGCACTCATGGGTTCCAACATGCAGCGTCAGGCTGTGCCGTTGTTAAAAACCGAATCCCCCATTGTGGGCACCGGCATGGAATACAAGGCTGCGGTTGACTCCGGTGTTTGTGTGGTTACCAAGCGCGGCGGTCTTGTCACCAAGGTTACTGCTGATTCGATCGAAATCAAAGCCGAAACCGGCGAGATCGATACCTATAAATTAACAAAATTCTTACGTTCCAACCAAGGAACCTGTATCAATCAGAGACCGATTGTCAGCGAGGGACAGAGAGTAACAACCAAAGAGGTGATTGCAGACGGTCCTTCCACCTCCAACGGAGAAATCAGCATTGGTAAAAACGTTCTCATCGGCTTTATGACATGGGAAGGTTATAACTACGAAGATGCGATTCTGCTCAATGAGAAGATTGTTCGTGACGATGTGTTTACCTCGGTTCACATTGAGGAATACGAGATTGAAAGCCGTGACACCAAGCTGGGACCGGAAGAAATTACTCGTGACATTCCCAACGTGGGTGAAGATGCACTGAAAGATCTTGACGAACGCGGGATCATCCGTGTTGGCGCCGAGGTTCGCTCCGGTGACATACTGGTCGGCAAGGTTACCCCGAAGGGTGAAACCGAGTTGACGGCGGAAGAACGGCTGCTTCGTGCTATTTTCGGCGAAAAGGCACGTGAGGTTCGGGATACATCCATGAGAGTTCCCCACGGCGAATGCGGTACTGTTGTTGATGTGAAGGTGTTTACCCGTGAAAATAGTTCAGAGCTCAATCCGGGCATCAATATGGTCGTCCGTTGTTACCTTGCCCAGAAGCGTAAGATTTCTGTGGGCGATAAAATGGCGGGTCGTCACGGAAACAAAGGTGTTGTTTCCCGTATTTTACCGGAAGAGGATATGCCGTTCTTACCGGACGGTACACCGCTGGATATCATCTTAAATCCCTTGGGCGTTCCGTCCCGTATGAACATCGGTCAGGTGCTTGAGGTTCATCTTGGCTATGCCGCCAAGGCGCTTGGCTGGAAGATTTGTACCCCTGTTTTCGATGGTGCTCACGAAGCCGACATCCGTGAATGCCTTACAATGGCAGGCTACAGCGAAAACGGAAAGACCCAGCTGTATGATGGTCGTGACGGTCGTCCCTTCGACAACCCCGTCACCGTGGGCTACATGTATTTCTTAAAGCTTCACCACTTGGTTGATGATAAAATCCATGCCCGTTCCACCGGTCCGTATTCTCTTGTTACCCAGCAGCCGTTGGGCGGTAAAGCCCAGTTCGGCGGACAGCGTTTCGGAGAAATGGAAGTTTGGGCGCTGGAGGCATACGGTGCATCCTATACCCTGCAGGAAATCCTTACGGTCAAGTCCGACGATGTTGTGGGTCGTGTGAAGACCTATGAATCCATCGTGAAGGGTCAGAATGTGCCGAAGCCGGGTATTCCGGAGTCCTTTAAGGTTCTCATCAAGGAATTACAGTCACTGGCACTTGATGTTAAGGTTCTGGACGGGAACAACGATGAAATTGACCTGAAGCAAAGCTTTGATGACGACGATGATACCATCCTGACAACGCCGGCTGCCGACACACTGATCGAGCCGCTGATTGCCGATACACTGGAAGGCTTCGAGACCCTGGATGATGACGGGGACTTCATCGAAGATGATATTTTGGAAGATGAAGAAATCGCTGATGACGCTGACGACGCTGATGACAGCGAGATAATGTAAGGAGGGTGTCACAATGGAATTTAACGAGTTTGAATCAATTAAAATTGGTCTGGCATCACCCGAACAGATAAGAGAATGGTCCCGGGGAGAAGTAAAAAAACCCGAAACCATTAACTATAGAACCTTAAAACCGGAAAGAGACGGTCTTTTCTGCGAAAAGATTTTTGGACCCCAGAAGGACTGGGAATGTCACTGCGGAAAATACAAGCGTATCCGCTATAAGGGTAAAATCTGTGAACGCTGCGGTGTTGAAGTAACCCGTTCCAAGGTTCGCCGCGAGCGTATGGGAAGCATTGAGCTTGCCGCCCCCGTATCCCATATCTGGTACTTTAAAACAATTCCCTCAAGAATGGGTCTTATTCTTGACATTTCACCCAGAAACCTGGAGCAGGTTCTGTATTTTTCTCAATATATCGTCACCAGTCCGGGCAATACACCCTTGGTGAAGATGCAGCTTCTGAACGAAAAGCAGTATTATGATATGCGTGAAAAATATGAGGACGATTTTGAAGCCGGTATGGGTGCGGAAGCAATCAAAAAGCTTTTGCTGGAAATTGACCTTGAGAAAATGAGCAATGAGCTGAAGGAAGAGCTGGAAACCGCAACAGGTCAAAAACGCGTCAGAATTTTAAAGCGTCTTGAGGTTACCGAGGCATTCAGACTCTCCAATAATCGTCCCGAGTGGATGATCATGGACGTGCTTCCGGTCATTCCGCCGGATATCCGTCCGATGGTACAGCTGGACGGCGGTCGGTTTGCCACCTCTGATTTAAATGATTTATACAGAAGAGTCATCAACCGTAACAACCGGTTGAGAAGACTGCTTGATTTAGGCGCACCGGACATCATTGTCCGCAATGAAAAGAGAATGCTGCAGGAAGCGGTTGACGCACTCATCGACAACGGCCGCCGGGGCAGACCGGTGACCGGACCGAACAACCGTCCGCTGAAATCCCTTTCCGATATGTTAAAGGGTAAACAGGGCCGTTTCCGTCAGAACCTGCTGGGTAAACGTGTTGACTATTCCGGTCGTTCCGTTATCGTGGTCGGTCCGGAGCTCAAGATTTATCAGTGCGGTCTGCCAAAGGAAATGGCGCTGGAGCTGTTCAAGCCCTTTGTTATGAAGCGCCTTGTGGAAACCGGCATTTCCGGCAACATCAAATCCGCCCGTAAAATGGTGGAGCGTGCCAAAACCGAGGTTTGGGACGCTTTAGAAATTGTCATCAAAAACCATCCGGTGCTCTTGAACCGTGCGCCGACGCTGCACAGACTGGGTATCCAGGCTTTCGAGCCGGTTTTGGTAGAAGGCAGAGCATTGAAGCTTCACCCCTTGGTTTGTACCGCATACAACGCCGACTTTGACGGCGACCAGATGGCGGTTCACGTTCCTCTTTCCGCAGAAGCACAGGCAGAGGCCCGTATACTCATGCTGGCTGCCAACAATCTTCTAAAGCCCTCTGACGGAAAGCCCGTAACGGTTCCGACCCAGGACATGGTTCTCGGTTCTTATTACCTTACTCTTGTAAAACCCGAAGAGCCGGGTGCAGGCAAGGTGTTCCGTGACAAAAACGAAGCGATTATGGCGTATGACGACGGAATCGTCGGTCTGCACGCACCTATTAAGGTGAGAATTACCGCAGATTTTAAGGGCAAATCCGTAACAAGAATTATTGACGCTACGGTCGGGTTCCTGATTTTCAACGAATCCATTCCCCAGAACCTTGGTTATGTTGACCGTTCTGTGGAGGGAAGAGAGCTTGATCTGGAAATCGGGCTGTACCGTGAAGAAAAGGGAGTCAAGGTCGTCAACAAGATCGGTAAGAACCAGCTGGGTAAAATCATTGACCGCTGTATCAGAGTCAATGGTACCTCTGTCACCGCCGAGGTTCTTGATAAAGTGAAATCTACCGGATTCAAGTATTCCACCAAAGCTGCAATCACCATTTCCGTTGCCGATGCGGTCATTCCGCCCATCAAAGCAGAAAAGATTGCGGAAGCAGAGCACAAAATCGATTTAATCACCAGAGACTTCCGCCGTGGTCTGATCTCCAACGACGAGCGTTCCCGCCTTGTCATTGAGGTTTGGGATGATGCCGTTAAGGTCATTTCCAACGCATTGCAGGATAATCTGGACGAATACAATCCCATTTTCATGATGGCTGATTCCGGCGCCCGTGGTTCCATGAGCCAAATCAGACAGCTGGCAGGTATGCGTGGACTGCTCGCCAGCACCACCGGTAAGACCATCGAGGTTCCCATCCGGGCAAACTACCGTGAAGGTCTGAACGTTCTCGAATACTTCATCTCTTCCCGTGGTGCAAGAAAGGGTCTTGCCGATACAGCTCTTCGTACGGCGGACTCAGGCTATCTGACCCGTCGTCTTGTGGATGTTTCTCAGGATGTTATCATCAGAGAAGACGACTGCGGTGCTACGGAAGGCTTATGGGTCAGCGATGTTATGGACGGCCGTCAGCTGATTGAGCCCTTTGCCGACCGTTTGATGGGCAGATATTTGGCAGAGCCTCTGGTGCACGAGGATACCGGCGAAATCATTATGGACACCGACAAGATGATGACCGAGTTCGATGCGAACGCCATCATCAAGCAGGGTGTAAA
>MKRK01000233.1:6400-27088 GCA_001896915.1 Clostridiales bacterium 43-6 | reverse complement strand
GGTCGGCATCATCGCCGCCCAGTCCATCGGTGAGCCGGGTACCCAGCTTACCATGCGTACCTTCCACACCGGCGGTATCGCTAGTGCCGACGATATTACACAGGGTCTTCCCCGTGTGGAAGAGCTTTTTGAAGGCAGAAAACCCAAGCGTTCCGGGTTTATTTCGGAGATTGACGGTATTATCAGATTTGAAGAAGTGAAGAAGAACCGTGAAATCGTGGTTACGAGCACGGACACCCAGAACCTTGAGGAACGCAGATATACCATTCCCTTCGGCTACCGTATTATCGTCAGCGAAGGCGATCTTGTTACTAAGGGCGACAGCCTCACCGAGGGTGCGGTCAACCCCCACGATATTTTGGCGATTAAGGGCACAGAAGCTGTCCAAAACTATATCATAGCACAAGTACAGAGCGTTTACCGCTTACAGGGTGTTGATATCAACGATAAGCACATCGAGGTTATCGTTCGCCAGATGATGAGAAAAGTCAGAATTATGGATCCCGGCGACACCAAACTGTTACCGAGCAACTTAGTGGAGCGCAGCGAAATGATTTCTGAAAACGAAATGATTGCAAAGAGAACGGCTGCCGGCGAACAGGGTCTTCGCACTGCCACCTATGAAGATACGCTGCTGGGTATCACAAAGGCGTCTCTCGCAACCGACAGCTTCTTGTCTGCGGCATCCTTCCAGGAAACCACAAGAGTTCTCACCGATGCAGCCATCAAGGGTAAAATTGATCCCCTGTTCGGGCTCAAAGAAAACGTTATCATCGGTAAGCTCATTCCGGCGGGAACCGGCATGAAATGCTACAGCGGAGGAAGCGCCGTTGTCGCGGAAGAAAAAACCGGTTTTAACGGAATAGACGAAGTTCTCGAGCTGGACGACGAAGACGAATTTTCAATGGATTAATTTCGTCAAATTACACAAAATAATGAAAAAACCTCTGTCGTTATTACACCGCAATGGGAAATGTAACGACAGAGGTTGACAAAGCTATGATTAAAATGTTATGATACATTGGTTCATGTTCTAAGCTGATCAGCTGATTTAATTGATTATGTTTAAATTGATTTAAATTTAATCGGTAAAAAAGGCTTCAGATATAATTTGTGTAAGGAGGTGTAATATGCCAACCTTTAATCAGTTAGTTCGCAAAGGCAGAGAATCTATGGAGAAAAAGTCGACCGCTCCTGCTCTTCAAAAGGGTTTTAACTCGAAGAAACAGAGATCGACTGACCAAAGCTCTCCCCAGAAACGCGGTGTTTGCACAACAGTTAAAACAATGACTCCGAAAAAACCTAACTCAGCGCTTCGTAAAGTTGCCAGAGTTCGTCTTTCCAACGGAATTGAAGTCACTTCATACATTCCGGGTGTGGGACACAATTTGCAGGAGCATAGCGTTGTTTTGATCCGTGGCGGACGTGTTAAGGATCTTCCCGGTGTGCGTTACCACATTATCCGCGGAACACTTGACGCACAGGGCGTTGCGAACAGAAAACAAGCTCGTTCTAAGTACGGTGCCAAGAGACCAAAGGCCAAATAGAACGAAAAACTTTATTTCGTATGAAATAAAATTGATGACGAAATTGTCAGCAGGCTTTTTTCCCAAGAGCCGGCGTTATATATACGCCTCTCTTGGTGCCAACGAGAGTTTTGTCGCTCGAGTACCTATGATATCATTATGTGAAGGAGGGAAGCGAAGTGCCAAGAAGAGGTTTAATTGCAAAACGTGATGTTTTGCCGGATCCGCTTTATAATTCAAAGCTTGTAACTCGTCTGATCAACAACATTATGTTGGACGGTAAAAAGGGAGTTGCACAGAAAATTGTTTATGGTGCCTTCGAAATCATTCAAGAAAAAACAGGCAAAGACCCCTTAGAGGTTTTTGAAAATGCGTTAGAGAACATTATGCCATTGCTTGAGGTTAAGGCCCGCCGTGTGGGCGGTGCTACCTACCAGGTCCCCATTGAGGTTCGCCCGGAAAGAAAGCAAACCTTAGGACTCAGATGGTTGACACTCTACACAAGAAACCGTAATGAAAGAACCATGAAAGAAAAACTTTCTGGCGAAATTCTGGATGCGATCAACGGCAACGGCGGTTCAGTGAAGAAACGTGAAGACACCCACAGAATGGCGGAAGCCAACAGAGCTTTTGCACATTACAGATGGTAGTTCTTTGCGAACACCTATTTTTGGAGCTTATGCTCTATTAAATTAACGATTGAAGCAATTTATTGTCAGTTACAATGGTTAACCCTCGGCTTTCAGACGAATAATCAGAAAGAGATATGAAGGTTCAGTTATCAACAAGTAACCGTAACAGGCTTATGATTGCAAGACTATTAGGAGGACAATATGCCGAGGCAAATTCCACTCGAACTAACAAGAAATATAGGCATAATGGCTCACATTGATGCCGGTAAAACCACAACAACCGAGCGTATTTTGTTTTACACCGGTAAAACACACAAAATAGGCGAGGTTCATGATGGTGCCGCAACAATGGACTGGATGGAGCAGGAGCAGGAAAGAGGTATCACCATTACCTCCGCTGCCACCACTTGTTTCTGGAACGGCCATCGTGTCAATATTATCGATACCCCCGGTCACGTTGACTTTACTGTTGAAGTTGAGCGTTCTTTGAGAGTGCTTGATGGTTCGGTTACTGTTTTCTGTGCTAAGGGCGGTGTTGAACCTCAGTCTGAAACCGTTTGGCGTCAAGCAAACAAATATAAGGTTCCCCGTATGGCGTACATCAACAAGATGGACATCATGGGTGCGGACTTCTATCATGTTTTGAACATGATGAAGGACAGACTGAAATGTAACGCAGTTCCCATTCAGCTCCCCATCGGAAGCGAGGATACCTTTAAGGGTATCATTGACTTAGTCGAAATGAAAGCTTATGTGTATTACGACGATGTCGGCACTGATATTCGTGAAGAAGAAATTCCTGCGGATTTGGCCGAGATTGCAGCGAAATACAGAGCAGAGCTCATAGAAGCGGTTGCCGAACAGGATGATTCGTTACTTGAAAAATTCTTTGAAGGAGAAGAACTCACAAGAGAAGAAATCAAGACCTGCATCCGTAAGGCTACCATCAGCAATGCAATGGTCCCCGTTGTTTGCGGTACTTCCTACCGTAACAAGGGCGTTCAAAAGCTGCTTGATGCAGTAATAGACTTTATGCCTGCTCCTACAGACGTCGAGTCCATCAAGGGTGTTGACGTTGATACAGAAGAGGAAATCATCCGTGAGTCCACCGATGAAGCACCTTTTTCTGCGCTGGCATTTAAAATTGCAACGGACCCGTTTGTTGGAAAGCTGTGCTTCTTCCGTGTATATTCAGGAACGGTTAACGCCGGTTCGACGGTTTATAATGCGACCAAGGGCAACAGAGAGCGTATGGGACGTATTCTGCAAATGCACTCCAACCACAGACAGGACATTGAAACCTGCTATGCAGGCGACATTGCCGCTGCGGTCGGTTTAAAAAATACAACAACGGGCGATACTCTCTGTGATGAAAAGAATCCTGTTATTCTGGAATCCATGGAGTTCCCGGATCCTGTTATCCGCGTTGCCATCGAACCGAAGACAAGAGCGGGTCAGGAAAAAATGGGTCTTGCCCTTGCAAAGCTTGCAGAAGAAGATCCGACCTTCAAGTGCTACACCGATGAGGACACAGGGCAGACCATCATTGCCGGTATGGGTGAATTACACCTTGAAATCATTGTTGACCGTCTGCTTCGTGAATTCAAAGTGGAAGCAAATGTGGGTAAACCCCAGGTATCCTTTAAGGAAACCATTCGTAAGGAAAGCACCTGTGACCACAAATATGCCCGTCAGTCCGGCGGTCATGGTCAATACGGTCACGTTAAAATCATTGTTTCTCCCAACCCGGGCAAGGGTTATGAATTCGTGAACAAAATCGTCGGCGGTGTTATTCCGAAGGAATATATCCCTGCGGTTGACAACGGCATTCAGTCTTCCTTACCTGCAGGCGTTTTGGCCGGTTACAATGTGGTAGACGTAAAGGTAACCTTGTTTGATGGTTCTTACCACGAAGTCGACTCATCGGAAATGGCCTTTAAGATTGCCGGTTCCATGGCATTCAAAGAAGCCTGCCGCAAGGCGGACCCGGTTCTGCTTGAGCCGATCATGAAGGTTGTTGTTACCGTTCCCGAGGAGTACATGGGTGATATCATCGGCGACTTGAACTCAAGACGCGGCATGATTCACGGCATGGACGATATCGGCGGAGCAAAGCAGATCAATGCAAGCGTTCCCCTTTCGGAAATGTTTGGTTATGCAACAGATATGCGCTCTAAAACACAGGGACGCGGTCAGTATGTAATGGAGCCCTCCAACTATGCTGAGGTTCCAAAATCAATTTCTGAAAAAATTATTACCGCAAGAGCCAAAAAAGACTAGTTTTAGCTGGTTTATCCATATAAACTAGAAAAAAATACTTGAAATTTTGGCGAGATGTTGGTAAAATGTAAATTGCAATTTGTAAATCTATATAAACTTTTACAGGAGAAATAAAAGGAGGATATTTTAATGGCTAAAGCACATTTTGAACGCAATAAGCCCCATATTAACGTAGGTACCATCGGTCACGTTGACCACGGTAAAACAACCTTAACTGCAGCTATCACAAAGGTATTGGCAATGAAAGGCGGCGCAACTTTCTCAGCTTACGATCAAATCGATAAGGCTCCGGAAGAGAAAGCACGTGGTATCACAATCAATACTGCTCACGTTGAGTATCAGACAGACAACCGTCACTATGCACACGTTGACTGCCCTGGTCACGCCGACTACATCAAAAACATGATTACCGGTGCTGCTCAGATGGACGGCGCAATTCTCGTTGTTTCCGCTTCTGACGGTCCGATGCCTCAGACTCGTGAGCACATTCTTCTTGCCCGTCAGGTTGGCGTGCCGTCAATCGTTGTTTACATGAACAAATGTGACCAAGTTGACGATCCCGAACTGCTTGAACTGGTAGAAATGGAAATCCGTGAGCTTCTTTCTTACTATGAATTCCCGGGCGACGATACACCGATCATCCAGGGTTCCGCTTTGAAAGCGCTTGAAAGCAGTTCTGCCGATGTTTCATCACCTGAATTTGCTTCCATCCTTGCTTTGATGGATGCTGTTGACAGCTTCATTCCTACACCGGAGCGTAAGGCTGATCAGCCGTTCTTAATGCCTGTTGAAGATGTTTTCACCATCACAGGTCGTGGTACGGTTGCTACCGGTAGAGTGGAACGTGGTCAATTAAAGACCAGTGAAGAAATCGAAATCGTTGGTCTGAAAGACGAGCGCAGAAAGGTTGTCTGCACAGGTATCGAAATGTTCCGTAAGATTCTTGATTACGCCGAAGCAGGAGACAACGTTGGTGTTCTTCTCCGTGGTGTACAGCGTACAGACATCGAACGCGGTCAGGTTCTTTCCAAACCCGGCTCCATCATGCCTCACACAAAATTCCATGGCAACGTTTACGTTCTGTCCAAGGAAGAAGGCGGACGTCACACTCCGTTCTTTGCCAACTATCGTCCTCAGTTCTATTTCAGAACGACTGACGTTACCGGCGTTGTTTCTTTACCGGAAGGCATTGAAATGTGTATGCCTGGCGATAACGTAGAAATGGATGTTGAGCTCATCACTCCAATCGCTATCGAAGAAGGCTTACGTTTCGCTATTCGTGAAGGCGGACGTACCGTTGGTTCAGGCGTTGTTACTGGCGTTAACAGCTAATTTGAACTGATTTTTAAGAACCCGATAAGCTATGCTTATCGGGTTTTTTCATGCAGTCAAGCACACATAGAGAAGCTTGTGTTATGGGTGGATGATATATCCAAGAAAATACTTGTATTTGACACATTGTTATGCTATTATATAATAAATTAAACTCAAATACCAAAGGCTGAAGCATCCCAAAGAACGAAAGCTTCTGCCATCAAATCCAAGCTGGTTCAAACCTTTTCTGTTTTCCGTTTCAAAACAGAATTCGCTCGAATGACGAAGGTTTCTGATCGAAATAAACTTTATGAATATAGGTGGCACGATGATTCGATAATCCAATTTCAAAGTTAAAACATTGTATGGTTCAGTTTATTACTGGGCTTAGGTTTTGTTGGAATTTGGACTATCGAATTTTGTGTACTGCAAGTGAATGTCGCTTGCGGGTAAGCTTTGTTATAGTCCTTTCCCCGAAACCTGCTAGTTGGTTTTGGAGAAGGATTTTTTATTTTATAGAAATGAGGATACTATATGCGTATCGTAATACAAACAGAAAGATTGATTCTGCGGCAATTCGAAGAAAAGGATGCCGCGGAAGCGAGTTATAACAGCCAGCAGCCGATAGTGGCCCATTGTATGTCGGACATGGTAATGCCTACAGTTCACGATGCACTGCAATGGATTCATTGGATTAATAACGAAAAATTTGATCGGTCAGTTCCTCATATGGTTCTGGCAGTTGTACTTAAATCCAATCAAAAGTGTATCGGTTTGGTAGGTGTTGCGCCCAAATACGAAATTGACAATGAAATTGAAATTTTGTTTTTCATAAGGGATGCAGATCAAAACAAAGGATATGTGACAGAGGCAGGCAAAGCCTTGACTAATTATGTATTCACACATACACCAGCCAAGTGCTTGGTTGCCATTGTTAAGCACGATAACCTTGCTTCCAGACGAGTGATTGAAAAACTGGGATTTCAATATACCGGTGAAAAAAGAATTAATTACGACGGACAAATGACGGACTTTCATTATTATCGATTGTATACACCCAAAATCATCAACATACGGGAACATCCGGAATTCTTTGACCGTGCGGTAGACTATTTCTCTTCAAAATGGGGCATTGACCGGGCAATTTATGAAACGTCCATTTCGGATAGCATTACTACCTACAATTCGCTCCCACGTTGGTATCTGATGCTGGAAGGTGACAGAATCATCGGCAGCTTTGGACTGATTGAAAATGATTTTATGGTACGGAAAGACTTAATGCCCTGGCTTTGTGCACTGTATGTAGAAGAAAGTGAGCGGGGAAAAGCGCTGGGCTCCCTGCTGCTTGCACACGGACGAAGAGAAGCAAGAACACTGGGGTTTGACAAGGTGTATCTCTGCACCGATCACAATGGGTATTATGAAAAGCATGGATGGCAGTATTATGGACGGGAAGAAAGCGAGTTTGGCGGTACTTCAAGGGTTTATGAAATAGAAAGCGAGAAGGCTTGATGGATTATAAAGAGCTTACGTCAAAACGAAAGAACAAAAAATTGACAAGAGAGAAGGATGTGGGTTATATTGTATATGAATAATTTAAAATTAAAATGATGGGAGCAAAGCAGTGAAAAAAGTTTTGATAGGAGTACTGGTCATTGGTGTCATTTACTTTAGTGGATGCAGTTCATCAAAAAACAACGTTGAAGCCCGTATGGCAACAACAAAAGTAAGCGACAAAAAAACAGCCGACAATGCATTGGCATATTTAAACGACATTATCTTTGAGGCAATGCCGAATTATTTTACAAACCCAGAAGAAATGGACAATGAATTCATACTAATCAATGCTGTAAACCATGCGCCTTACCATGAATATAAAAATCAAGACGAATACCAGTTTTATATAAAACAGGAAGATATTGATGTAGAATCGAAATTGTTGTTCGGAATTAATAAGAAACTAATTCATAAGAATGTTTCAGCTTATCTTTATGATTCAAAAGAACAAGTTTATAAATTTTCCGCATTTGGGGTAGAAGACGGATATACGTCAGGATTGATTCAATGTACAGAAGATGACAATAAAGTATATATGAATGTGAAAATTTTCATACAAGCCGATGAATATTACGAAATGGACGGAAAAACAAATTTGGGAAGTAATTATGAAACCGCTGTAATTAAATCAAAATCTCCTGTTCGCAAAGTCACACTGACCAAAAAGGATGGCGGCTTTTATTTTACCGCCTTTGAAGAAAAACCCTAGTTTCGCACGGACAGTCAAGAAATAGGTATGGTTATTAGGTATACTTATGACAAGAGGTGAGACGATGGAGCGATGGGAAACAATTGATGCGGTACAGCGGATGCAGGATTACATTGAAAGCCATATCAGCGAGCCGATTACCCAAAACGGTCTTGCAAGAGCGGCAGGATACTCTCAGTGGCATTCCATGCGGATGTTCAAGGAACTGATGGGAAAAACGCCATTTGAATATATTCGGGCGTTACGGCTGACCAAAGCGGCCTTGCTGCTTCGGGACAACAAACCAAAAATCATTGACGTTGCCTTTGATTTTGTGTTTGATTCCCATGAAGGGTTTACCCGGGCCTTCTATAAGCAGTTTGGGGTTTCTCCCAAGCGGTACAGCAAACAGCCCGAACCGATTCAACTGTTTATCCCATACAGCATCCGCGGTTATTACCTCACAATTCGAAAAGGAGAGAAGACCATGCCGGAAAAGAAGAACAGCACCGTTTTTGTGCAAGTAGTGGAACGACCAGAGAGAAAGCTGATTTTAAAAAGAGGGGTCAAAGCCGAGGAATATTTTGCATACTGCGAAGAGGTGGGTTGTGAGGTTTGGGGGATGCTGGAAAGCGTGAAAGAAGCGCTGTATGAGCCCATTGGCATGTGGCTGCCGCCAAACATGGTCACGCCGGGAACATCGGTATATGCCCAGGGTGTTGAGGTTCCTTTTGATTATAGCGGAAAAGTACCGGAGGGGTATGATATCATCGATCTGCCCGAATGCAAAATGCTGGTGTTCCAAGGCGAGCCTTTTGACGATGAAGAATTCGGCAATGCCATTGGTGAGCTTTGGGAAGTCATGAAACGCTACAAGCCCGAGATTTACGGATACCGCTGGGAAGACCGGGACGCACCCAGATTCCAGCTGGCTCCCATGGGTTACAGGGGCTATATCGAGGGAAGACCCGTCAGACAAATCAATTCATCTGCAGAGTAACGGTCCGAAATATCAACCAAAAGAAAACACGTCAGCGACGTGTTTTCTTTTGGTTGATATTTTACAAATAGGGTTAAAATAATGATACAAAAAGTGCACGATTGGTGGTAATATGAATAGAAATGTGGTATGATATGCTATAATTATTTTATAAACAAACTGCGGTAGTTTGGGTTGAAATCATCAAGGAGCGAATCACCGGGTTGCTTGTGTTGTTGTCCTGAAGTGCCATGCGGGGCGGACGGCACTGTGATTTCTGGGATGAATGGTCAAATACATCAGGGAGATTCCTGCTTTTTCCGCAGTGGAGTAATTGAGCCGGTCGGTGGTTGATCTCGATGATGAACCCTTTTACCGAATGGCTTATGGTTGGAACAGGCAAAAATTCGCTGTTTTACAGAGCATTCAAAGAATATGGGTATTACATTTTCGGATTGTCTCGATACACTGCAAGCTGAGCTTTTCTCGAGACTGCTTTAAGCGGACTGCGGGCTTTGTCGGAGGTTGCATGGTGATTGGGAATTAACAACCGTAGCTATTTGAGGCACAGATGGGTGCCGTCGAAAAAGAATCCATCACATAAGGTCAAAATAATCAAGGAGGCAAAGAAACTATGATTTTTAACGAAATTTCAGAGGCGTTACAGAAAGGTAACAGAAAGCTTGTTATCACCTTGGTGGAGCAAGCAATCAGCGAAGGGATCACCGCAAAAGATATCTTGGAACAAGGTCTCCTTGACGGCATGAATATCATCGGAGTGAAGTTCAAAAACAATGAGGTGTATGTTCCGGAGGTTCTCATCGCCGCCCGTGCCATGAATGCAGGAACCGAGCTGTTAAAGCCGCTGCTTGCGTCGGAGGGTGTAAAGGCGGTGGGTAAGGTCGTTTTGGGAACGGTCAAGGGAGATCAGCATGACATTGGCAAGAACCTGGTGAGAATGATGATGGAGGGACAGGGTCTGCAGGTGGTGGATCTGGGTGTTGATGTCAGTGCCGCTGATTTTGTGGATACTGCCATCCGGGAAGAGGCACAGATCATTGCCTGCTCCGCACTGCTGACCACCACCATGGGAGAGATGAAAGCCGTGGTGGAAAGAGCGGTTGAGCTGGGGATTCGGGACAAGGTGAAAATCATGGTGGGCGGCGCCCCGGTCACGGACAATTTCTGCAAATCCATCGGCGCGGATTTCTATACTGACGACGCCGCAAGTGCAGCAGAAGTAGCGGCACAAATCTGTGCAGGCTGATTGGATATAGCGGTACGAAAAAGGACTGACGCACATGATATTGCGTGTCAGTCCTTTTTGATGATTGATATTTTTTGCTTTCTGTCATTGGATCAGTTGGCAGCAAGCACCTCATTTATTTTTGCGATCAGCCCCTCGGCCGCTGCGGCGTGTCCGCTGAGATCGGGATGACCGTTCAAACCCTTGTTGTTCTGGGGCAGCTTCACACAGTCCACCTTGCTGTCATAGACTTTGATGTCATTGACTGCGGCGATGGTAAGGCTGTCCATACCACTGAGCATCATGCCATATACATACAGGATGGTTGCCCGGGGATATTTGCTGCGGATGGTATCGTTGAAGCTCTTGAGTGCGGCCTTGTATTCATCGTCGGTAAAGGGGTTACTGCTTCTTGCGTAGTAATCGTTGGTGCCCAGGTTGACGACGACAACATCGGCAATATAGCTGTTGAAGTCCCACAGGTCGGAGTTTCGTAACTTGCTGGTTTTGTCATAGATTTTGGGGAGCACACTATTGGCGGACGGATCAATTCTGCCCCGATACAATCCCCAGCTGGAGGCGCAGATGAAGTTTGCGTCGGCGTTAAAGTGTCGTGCGGTGATGGCGGCATAGCCTCTGTATGCATCTTGGCTATCTGCCTGGGTGATGTTGCCCAGTGCACCTTCTGCGCAGGTGATGGAGTCACCGATGAATTCCATTTTTATGGTTTTTGGGGGCGGTGTTAACAGAATACCGTTCAGGGTGACGCTGTTCACCATTGCCTTGGAATACTGTGCTTCATTGATTTTTCGTACCTCGATATGGTGATAGCCACGGGATAAGCCGCTTGCCAGGCTGTAGGAAGCGGTACCGCTGATTTTAATTTTGTTGTTTATGTCATACACACCGTCTATCACGACCTGTATAAAACCGTAAGTAAACCAGCTTTGGGCAGAAGTGATGCTGGCAGTCACATCGCCCTCGCAATAAGTGCTGAGCTCAAAACCCGAATAGCTCCAGTCAAAAATCATGGAGCTGCCTATAGGTTCGCTTCTGCCCAGCATTTTGATTTGTGAGCCTGCGGCGGTAATGGTTTTTTGTGAAAGGTCCACAGGGATAGCTTGTTGTAAAATCTTCTTCATATTTAACAAATGTTTTTTTAACGCCAGCAAATCCTGTGCCGAAATTTCAATATCTTTCTTCACACAACCGGCGGAAATATAAACTCCTTCCAAGTATTTGGTTCTCAACAGATGCTTTTTAACGTCCAATAGATCCAATGCATCAATGACGCTGTCGCCGTTTGTGTCGCCGTAGACAATGGTGGTTGCCTCATCGATCGCTATATCGTTATCGTATAGTTTAATTTTTGTACCTGTTCCCACAAGGTCAGACGACGTGAGTACTCTATCGTTTTTGTCGGTAAATTCAATGTGCAGGGAGGGTGACAGTTGATCCCCAATGGATTTTACCGTGGAACCGGGGTCGATACCGTCTATGTATTTTTGACCATTTTCCGAGAAAATGCGAAGGATTTCACTGCTGGTAATGCCGATGGATGACGCTGCCTGCGCGGGTATGGTACCCATACAGAAGGACAAAGAGACGCATAGAAAAAGTGCGATAAATTTTCTGGTGGTTTTCATCATTTGAATCCCTCTTTATTTGATTTTTCATAATGGCAGGGGAGAATAACGAGACCATTTTGCTTCTATTATGAATTTTAACATTCTTTTGTATAGAAAACAACAACAATTTTGTTGACAATTGATACAATTGTGATAAAATGACCCTATTAAATAGAAGTGGTGATTATTGTGAGAATGATAAGCGTCGATTTTTTGAATACCGACGGAAAAAGACCCACACATTGTAACTATTGTGTGGGTTCGGGCAGAGCATATGAAAGCCTCATTGCAGAAAATCAAAGACAGATGAAGCAAGCAAGGGAGCTGTGTGGGTTTCGATATCTTCGTTTTCATGCTCTGCTGCACGATGAGATGGGAGTTTATAAGGAAGATGTGGAGGGCAATCCGCATTATAATTTTCAATACATTGACCTGTTGTTTGACTATATGCAGGACATCGGCATCAAGCCGTTTATCGAACTGTCTTTTATGCCGCGGGAGCTGGCCAGCGGAGCTCAGACTATTTTTTTCTGGAACGGCAATGTAACCATGCCGAAATACCTTGATAAATGGGATGGGCTGATCACTGCCTTAGTAAAGCATCTGATTCACCGCTATGGGATAGAAGAGGTGCTGACCTGGCCCATGGAGGTTTGGAATGAGCCGAATTTATACGGTTTCTTTGCATCAGAACAACCTTTTGCAGATTATATGCTGTTATATGAGCACACCGCAAGGGCAATCAAAGCCGTAGACGAACGCATTCAGGTGGGGGGACCGGCAACAGCGGGTATCGGCTGGATCGATGAATATATCGAAGAATGTCAGGCAAGAAACATTCCGCTGGATTTTATCACGACACATACCTACGGCACAGAGGATTATCATGGCGAGGGCGGATTTCTTGATGAAACGGGAATGCGGCTGACCCGCCTGATTGATCGTGAGGACAGTGTTACCGATGATGTAAAGACCGTTTACGATTGCGTAAAGAAGTCGAAAATGCCCCATCTGCCGATTCATTTCACAGAATGGAGCACCAGCTATTCTCCCCGGGACAATGTTCACGATTCTTATTATGAAGCGGCCTTTGTGCTTTCTAAATTAAAGGACTGTGAAGGCTTTGTGGATTCTATGTCTTATTGGGTGTTTTCGGATATCTTTGAAGAACCGGGTCCGGGACCAAGACACTTTCACGGCGGGTTCGGTCTGCAGAATATTCAGGGTATTAAAAAACCCACATTTTTTGCTTATCAGTTTCTCCACACGCTGGGGGAAGACAAGCTGCATAACGAGGATAAGCGCTGCTATGCTTGTAAAAATGACAGCGGCGTCCAGATTTTATTCTGGAACCATACCCGCCCCCATCTCACGGTTTCCAGCCAGGAATATTTCGGCCGCGATCTGCCTTCCCGGTTTGCCGAAGAGGTGTGTGTGACCGTCGGGAATCTGCCGGACGGGGAATATATCCTGAAAAAGCACGGGGTTGGATATCGCAAAAACGATGGGTTTACACTGCATCTGGATTATGAATATGACGGGACACTGTCGAGAAAACAGGTGGAGGAAATCAAAGAAAAATGTAGCGGAAAACCCTTTTATGAAGGTCGGGTTACCGTCAAGGACGGAGTTTTTTCCTGTACCGAGCAGCTGTTTGAAAACGATATCTTTCTGATTACACTGGAACGTGAGTAAACAAAACCTCAGCCGTAAGGCTGAGGTTTTGTTTACTCAAACAGGTCGCTGTATTTACACTGAAGATAGATTTTTAAAGGCTGCTTCGGCGGTCCTTCCAGCCGTGTTCCGTCCATTGCCGAAAATCTGCCGCCGTGGGCGGGGCAGTCCCAGGACCGTTCGGCACGGTTAAAATTCAGCTCTGTAGACAGATGGGTGCAGGCAATGTCAAGTACTGTGATGTTGTCGTTCTCATCCCGATAGATGCCGGCTTTGTCACCGCCGAACAAAATCACCTTTCCTTCCCCTTTTGTCAGATTTCGTATTCCGTCGGTTTTCTCAAGCTTGGATTTGATCAGCTCAAGGGTAAAGCCGCCAACTTCTTTAAGAACCGTGCCGGGGGAGGAAAGAATGTCGGAGCGAGAGAGAGAATACAGTTCTTCATATGGGTTTTTGCCGGTCACAATGAGGTCGGACAACATCATGCCTGCCAGGGTGCCGCCGGTCATCCCCCATTTGTTGAAACCGCTCGCGACAAAGAGATCGGACTGATCGGATATTCGACCGATATAGGGGATTTTATCAGGGGTCATATAATCCTGTGCTGACCATTTGGCAATCACCTGCTTCACCCCTGCAAGCTCACGGGCAAATTTGATGAGTTCATCAAAATGAGCTTCCGTATTCTCGTCGCCCCGCCCTGTCACATGGGTTTCGCCCACGACAATGAGAATACGCTGTCCGTTTTCCATATGGGTTCGCACAGAGCGGACAGGATCGCTTTCTGCAACATAGCTACCCTCCGGCCATTCTTTTTCCGGAATCACGGCAATGCCGTAATCCCGTCTGGGATAGAGCCGCGTGAAGAAAAATTTCATGCCGTCATACACAGGATAGCCGGTTGCAATGATAAGATGCTTGGCTTTGACGGACACACCTGTATTGCAAAGCACCGTGACGCTATCTCCATCATGTTCGATCTTTACCGCTTTTGTGCCGCAGTAGATGCTTGCACCATTTGCAACGGAAGCGACGGCAAGCCCGTTTACATATCGGATCGGGTGAAATACACCTTGGTTTTGAAAGCCCAGCATACCCCGGTTATCTTTTGGGAATCCGGGGTGCCGGATGAGCAGTCCGTCAATGCCCAAACTTGAAACAGTCTCATGTTCTGTCTCCATTGCTTCAAACTCTTTTTCTGTTCTTGCATAAACATAAGAAGTGTTCATGGTAAAACCACAGGGAATTGAAAGCTTCTCCACTGTGTCTTTGATAAAATACAGTGCGTCCGTCTGAGACTTTGCATAGAGCCGTGCGAAGTCCTTGCCGTGCTTGCTTTTAATAGAATGGTAGAGAAGACCATGTTGTATTGTCGTTTTTCCGGTTGTGTTTCCCGTTGTACCTGAGCAAAGACTGTCTGCTTCAATCAAGGTTACTTGCGCACCCTTTTCGGCAAGGCAGTAAGCGGCGGAAACGCCGGTGATGCCGCCGCCGATGATGAGGGTTTCCGTGGTGATAGATTCGATCAGGGAGGGGTAAGTCAAGGGCTGTTCGGTCTGATGCCAATAGGATATCGTAGGTTCTGTCATAATCGGGATGGCCACCTTTCTTTTGGTATGTATTATGTGCAATTTTTGCGATGATATTACAAAATAATACTGTCAGAAAGGGCGGCAGCTATCATTTGTATAGTAGAGTTACGCCACCGACTACCACATTAATTGATACGAATGCGATAGATGAAGTTTATATTGTCATGTCGGATCTGCAGGCTGTCACAAATGTAAGTGCAGTATTACCTCCGTCAAACAAACGGTTTAGACAAATCAAAACACCCTGTTTGTTTCTGGCAAACAGGGTGTTTATTCATAGAATATGATTATTGTTTTCTGGGAACAACGATTGTTTTCATGGTTGATTTGGAAGAGGCCTGTGATGGATTGGTGGAGAGTATGGTCGCTTTATCCTTGAAATATTCGGCGGCATAGGAGCCGGGCTTGCATTTAACTTTTAGTTTTGTGCAGCCTGTAAATGCGTCTTTTCCGATTGAGGTCACATTATCTCCGATTTCCAGCAGTAACAAACTGGTATTGTGATAAAACGCTCTGTCTTCAATGGTAGTTACATTTTTTCCGATTTTCACCTTATATAGCTTGGGACACATAAAAAAAGCTTCCTTACCGATGGTTTTTACTGTGTCGGATATGGTCACTGTTCGGAGAGCGGAATTACCGGTAAATACTTTGGGCCCGATTGCTGTTGCCGTGTCGGGGATGATAAGATTTGCAACGGTATTGTTGTTGTATTTTTTTATCATGCCGTCTACTATCACAAAATCCGATTTGGCATTGGTGGGATAGGTTAAGTTGGGTGTATTATCCTTCTCCGGTTCACTGCAGGAAACAAGAAAAAGAAACAAACAGGATAAAAGCAAACAACATATTTTTTTGCACATAGTTTAATCCGTTTCTCCGGCGGGAAAATCAAAAAATAAGATCTCTGACCGCCGGTAAGAGACTTATGGTAAGGGTATGGCGTAAAATTGATTTACTTTTTTAATATACTAGTACCCATATTATTTGTCAAGTATAATTATAAACAGGCGGCTTCATAAAAAAGAAAAAATGCAAGTTTACACTTGCATCAAAAGAGAGGTCGGGCGAGGTGGAGAGCCCCGCCCTATTAAAGAAAGGAAGAGAAAAATATCTTCTGGGGTAAGAAAGTGCGGGTAAGCGGCGGAAATACAATCCGTAAAATACAGTGGTGCTTTCCATTGCTTACAAATCCTGACCGTTGGATTTGTTTTAATATTACAATACAGCCTGTCCGATGTAAATAAATATCATACGGAAGTTTTCGACCAATCCGACTAAATCATGAATAAAAAGCAAGAGAATTAAGGCTTGAGTATATCAAACCTTAATTCTCTGTTTTTTCACAAAAAGCCTGCTCGAAGCAAACCTTGGTTCGTCTTTTGATCAATGATCCTTTATTATGTAATCACAGATGATGGCAATGAATTTCCCATTGGGCAGATGCTTCGGCATGCTGGGAAAAATGCTGTTAAACAGCTTGGTTTTGGCTTTAAAAGCAGAGCTGATGGCATAACGAATTCCCTTTTCCACAGCTGAGGCGCCGGTATCAAAGCTTTTGCCTATTTCTCCGTAAACAATTTTCGTCAGCATGTTCAGGTTTTCTTTGTCTTTGAGACACATGATAATTGCCCTTTTCAGATATTCGTTTCCTTTCATCTGAAAGGGTATTCCGATTTCGGTCAATAAATCGGACACAATCTTGTCATAGTTCAAAAATCCGTTACTTTCCTGTTTCTCACTGCCTATATGTTTTACAGATATCAACTGTTTTAACACAATCATAAAGGAATCCAGATTGACAGGTTTCAGAAAATAGTAATCCGTCTTTAATTTCATAGCAATTTCGATAGTTAAATCACTGCTGAGACCGGAAAATACAATAATGATCGGATGATAATCCGGTATTTTTTCTCTCATTTGTCCCAGAAGATACACACCGTCATACACAGGCATGATGATATCGGTAATTAAAATATCAGGTTTTGTCTCTGAAATTAATTGCAGTGCCTGTTCACCGTCAAACGCTTCTCCAATAATGCGAAATTTGGTCTCTGTTTTAAATCTCTCTTTCACCGCAAAAAGCCATTCTCTGTTATCATCAATCAATAATACTGATAACACATTCAATTTAATACCCCTCATAAAACAAACATATTGTTTTTTATATTTTACCACAGTTGAATAATTATCACAATAGTAAGACAAAAAAAGTTCATAAAATGTTTAATAAAATAAAAAAAGAGTAAATAAAAATTTACTCTTAAAAAATTTAACTGATATCAATAATCGTCATGCCTTTTTCCCTGATGCTGTCCACAGCAGTGGAATAAACAACACAGTAACCGGCGTTTTTTGATAACCTTTTTTCCGCTTCATGTTTGCAATTTTCATCATACATGCCGGATACAACGGAAAGGGTATCGGCATTGAAGAAAATAAAGTTTTGAAGAAATCCGTTTTCGCTCTCATTCATTTTACTCAGTGACGGAACAATGAGGTTCAGCCGAATGGAGGGGTATACATTTTTTAGCCTTATGATATGTACCGCTGCCATTAAATCAAAATTTCGGTCAGCACCAACATTGAAAATAGTAATTCCGCTGTTGATTAGCTTTTCGATCTGCTTTTTCAACTTACAGGAAACGTCAGATTTTTTGCTCTTGTAAATTTCACCGCCGTAAAAACAACAGGTTTTTGTTTTTAGCTCAATTTCTTTTGTCATATTATTCGTCCTTTGTCAAATTGATGATTGAAGATATACTGAATTGTAGGATGAAAATGTAGTATTTTCATTTGGTGTGATTTGTTTCAAATCATATGTGAACAATTTATGAACAAACAATCTTAATGTAAAAATAAATCACTCAATGTTTCAATAATATGTCAAAAAAGATCATTTGTCAATAGTATATTCATAAGAAATTTACAAATATGTAAAATGCACAAAAATATCTACTACTAATTGATATAATTTATTTAAAATACCGTAATCTGTAATAAATTAGAAATACAATATGATTAGGATGGATAGTAAAATGATGAGGTTTGTGATCAGCTTTGCGGCCTGCGCCTTTTACAATTCACTTTCGAACCATACATTTTTCACAGTGAATTCCTTATTGTTTAAGTAAGAAAGACTGCCTGAATCGGTGACAAATTGAAACCGCAGCTTGTAGGAATACAGTGCCTGATGATAAAAGCCCCGTTGCTTGTCTGCTTTCAGTTTGCCGTATTTTCCGTCGCCCAGCAAAGGATGGCCCACGAAGGCAAGGTGCGCCCGGATTTGGTGGGTGCGGCCGGTCAATAATTCGATTTCAAGCAAAGAATATTGTCCGTTTTCTTTCAAAACCTTGTATTTTGTGCGGATTTCCTTAGTGGATATGCCCGGCTTATTGAAAATATAGACCTTGTTTTTATCCTCGTTTTTTTCTAAGAAGCCGGTGAGAACGGCTTCTTTTTTGGTGAGCGTACCATGAACCAGGCAGAGATAGAATTTATCAAGCTCTCTTGTTTTAATTTTTTCGTTTAGAATCCGAAGGGCTTCTGCGTTTTTGGCGGCAATGACAATCCCACCGGTGTTCCGGTCAATGCGGTTGGCAAGGGCTGGGGCAAAGGAATTTTCCCCGTTGGGGTTCCATTCTCCCTTTTCGTATAAATACCGCTGAATACGGGTGATGAGCGTGTCGGAATATTCGTCCTTGTCAGGGTGGGACAAAAGCCCCTGCTTTTTGTCCGCAAGCAAAATGTTTTCATCTTCGTATACAATGTCGAGTTGGGTAGAAGCGGACAAAAAGGAATGCTTGGGTCCCGGTTTGACAAAAAACTCATCGTTGACATAGCAGTCCAGTACATCGCCGACCTGCAGTACCGCTGAAATTTCGCTGCGTTTTCCGTTTAGCTTAATGCGTTTCAGGCGAATATATTTGTATAACAAGGATTTTGGCAGCATGGGAACGGCTTTTGTGATGAATTTATCCAGGCGCTGTCCGGCATCGTTTTTGGTGATGGTAAAGCTTTTCAAAGCATCATTTCCTTATCCTTAATCAAAATAATAGCAATTGTTGTTTACGCAAAAAATACAAAATCACAGGTGGTTGATACAATATTATATCACTTTTTGTATCTATGCAACAGTACTAATTTGTGATATAATAATCGAAATACAAGACAAGCTGAGAAACGGGAAAATTTCTCGACATTTATCTTGATTTTGGTATGGTTCTGAGAGAAAAATCTATAAAACAGGAGAAGATGAAATGATAACGGAAAATCGTGTGATTGAGGTATTGAAAGAAGCCGGTGTGCTGCAGGAAGGTCATTTTTTGTTAACATCCGGCCGTCATTCCGATAAATATATGCAGTGTGCCAAGCTGTTTAGAAATGCAAAATACAGTGAAGAATTGTGCAGCGCATTGGCAGAGCAGTTTCAAAACGACGGCATTGAATTGGTCATCGGACCCGCCGTCGGCGCGGTACAGATGGCGTATGAGGTCAGCCGCACCATCGGCTGCGAAAACTTTTTTACCGAGCGTGAAGACGGAAAGATGACCCTCAGAAGAGGCTTCGCGATCAAACCCGGTCAACGGGTTTTGGTGGTTGAGGATGTTGTGACCACCGGCGGCACGGTGAGAGAGGTCATTGATATTGTAAAAGAGCAGGGCGGCGTGGTTGCCGGCGTCGGCGTCGTGGTTGACAGAACCGGCGGTGCCATTGATTTCGGCGCACCGCTGAAATCGGTAATTTCCATGAAAATTGAATCCTTCGAAGCAGAAAATTGCCCGATTTGCAAGGAAGGAAAGCTTGAACTGGTGAAACCGGGCAGCAGAAAAAAATTCTAGTGCGGAAGGGGTTTTCAGGTTGCACGACGGACACAGAATGAGAATGAGGGAACGGATCATCAATTCCTCGCTGGACGGTCTTGCACCCCATGAAATCATTGAATCGTTGTTGTTTTATGCCCTGCCCAGAGTAAACACCAACGAAATCGCCCATGATTTGATCAACGCATTTGGTTCTATCTCGGGTGTGTTTGATGCTTCCTATGAGGATTTGCTGAAAGTCAAGGGAATTGGTGCGAATGCGGCGACGCTGATTAAAATGGTTCCGATTATGTGCAGGGCATATATCGGCGACAAATATTCGGACGGCGAAATTTTAGGCTCCACTGAGCTGAGCGGACAGTATTTGCAACGGAAATATATCGGGATATTGGAAGAAACACCATCCATTGTTTTAATGGATAACAAATGCAGGGTGATCAACTGGTGTATCATTGGTCACGGAAGCATGGCCGCCGCCGATATCAATGTACGGAAGGTCATTGAGTTTGCCGTTCGCTGTAACGCAACCTGTACGATTCTTTGCCACAATCATCCCAGCGGTGTGGCACTTCCGTCCCGCCAGGATATTGAAACCACGAGAGTGATCATCAACGCACTGAAAACAATCCATGTTGCGGTGGTGGACCATATTATACTGGGAGGCAATGATTTTGTTTCCCTGGCAGACTCGGCAGAATATGCCTATTTATTCTTTGATTGATCGGGTGAAGCATGGATACGTTTAAATT
>MKRK01000233.1:4324-6342 GCA_001896915.1 Clostridiales bacterium 43-6 | reverse complement strand
GCTCCGGTAAAACGTTTACGATGGCCAATGTGATTGCCAATGTCAATCGTCCCACCCTTGTCTTGGCTCACAACAAAACACTGGCGGCCCAGCTTTGCAGTGAGTTCAAAGAATTTTTCCCCGAAAACGCTGTGGAATATTTTGTTTCTTATTATGATTATTATCAGCCGGAAGCTTATATCGTCGGTTCGGATACTTATATTGAAAAAGATTCCAAGATCAACGAAGAGATCGACAAGCTGCGCCACTCCGCCACCTCGGCACTGTCAGAGCGGCGGGATGTTATCATCGTTTCCTCAGTTTCCTGTATCTATGGCTTGGGTGATCCGGAGGATTACGGCACCATGATCATCTCCCTTCGTCCGGGTATGACGAAGAAACGGGACGACCTGCTGCACAAGCTGGTGGACCTGCAGTATGAGCGGAACGATATTAACTTTATCCGCAATAAGTTTCGTGTCCGGGGTGATGTGGTGGAGATTTTTCCTGCCTATTCGGGCGACAATGCCATACGGGTCGAATTTTTCGGCGATGAAGTGGAACGCATCAGCGAGATCAATGTTTTAACAGGTGAGCTGATTAGTTTCTTAGAGCACGTGGCCATTTATCCCGCCAGCCATTACATCGTGCCACGGGAAAAGATGAAAGCTGCGCTGGAGGCCATTGAAGAAGAAATGCGTGAGCGGGTGAAATACTTCACCGAAAACGGGCAGCTCATAGAAGCCCAGAGAATCAGGCAGCGGACGGAATATGACCTTGAAATGCTGGAGGAAATCGGCTTTTGTCAGGGCATCGAAAACTACAGCCGTGTGATTTCCGGAAGAGAACCGGGCAGTGCACCCTTTACCTTACTGGATTATTTCCCGAAGGATTTTTTGCTCATTGTGGACGAATCCCATGTAACCCTGCCCCAGGTCAGGGGAATGTACGGCGGTGACCGATCCCGAAAAACAAACCTCATTGAATACGGATTCCGCCTTCCCTCTGCTTACGACAACCGCCCTTTGAACTTTGACGAGTTTTATGAAAGAATCGGACAAGCGGTATATGTCAGCGCGACGCCCGCGGATTTTGAACGGAAAAACAGCGGTAATATAGTGGAGCAGGTCATCCGTCCGACGGGGTTGCTTGACCCTGAAATCATTGTGAAGCCCACCGCCGGTCAGATTGAAGATCTTGTGGGCGAAATCAATGAACGGGCTGGCAGGAACGAGCGTGTGTTGATTACTACATTAACCAAAAAAATGGCGGAGGATCTGACGGAGTATTTTGAGAATCTGGGGATCAAGGTGCGCTACATGCATTATGAAGTCGACACCATAGAACGGATTGAGATTTTGCGGGATTTGCGTCTGGGTGAGTTTGATGTTTTAATCGGCATCAACCTGCTTCGGGAAGGTCTTGATTTGCCGGAGGTATCGTTGGTTGCCATACTGGATGCAGACAAAGAAGGATTCTTGCGTTCCGAAACCTCCCTCATTCAGACCATAGGCAGAGCCGCCAGAAACGCAGGCGGTCAGGTGATTATGTACGCCGACAGCGTTACTCCTTCCATGGAGCGTGCCATCGGGGAAACCACGCGGCGTCGGAGTATTCAGCAGCAGTTTAACACCGATAACGGCATTGTCCCCAAAACCATCATCAAGGATGTCAGGGAGATTCTCGAGATTTCCAAACGGGTGGAGCCGGATGCCGACGGCAAAAAGATGACCAAACGGGAAAAAGACCAGCTCATCGAACAGTTGACCAAAGAAATGAAAAACGCCTCCAAGCTCTTAGAATTCGAGCATGCCGCCTATCTGCGAGACCGGATTAAAAAGCTGAGAGGTTTGTAATACAGAATCAGACGTTTTGTAATTTGCATCCTCGTTGTTGCTGTTTGTTTCTTTTTCATAATTCATATTCATTCCAGGGCGATACAATCATTCTGCATTCTGCAAGGGGTATTACAGTGGATAAAATTATCATCAAAGGCGCAAGAGAGAATAATTTAAAAAATATAGATTTGGAGATTCCGC
>MKRK01000233.1:2096-4269 GCA_001896915.1 Clostridiales bacterium 43-6 | reverse complement strand
GATGTGGACAGCATCGACGGGCTTTCCCCCGCTATTTCCATCGACCAGAAAACTACCTCGAAAAATCCACGGTCTACGGTGGGAACCGTGACGGAGATTTATGATTATCTGAGGCTTATGTATGCCCGCATCGGGATTCCTCACTGCACGGTCTGCGGAAAAGAAATCAAGCAGCAAACCGTTGACCAGATCGTTGACAGTGTTCTGACATTGCCCTTGGGGACTAAACTGCAAATTTTAGCACCCGTGATCCGGGGGCGTAAGGGCGAGCATGTGAAAGAGCTGGAAAGCGCAAAGCGCTCCGGCTATGTGAGAGCCCGGGTAGACGGCAGCATTTATGATTTGGCGGAAACCATCAAACTTGACAAAAATAAAAAGCATGACATTGAAATTGTCATTGACAGAATTAAAATGGATGAGGAAATCGCCGGAAGACTGGCAGATTCCATCGAAACCGCAGTGTCCGTTTCCGGCGGTCTTGTGCTTGTGGATGTGATCGACGGGGAAGAAATGCTGTTTTCCCAAAGCTATGCCTGTCCGGAACACGGCGTCAGCATTGAAGAGCTCACCCCCAGAATGTTTTCCTTCAACAACCCGTTCGGCGCTTGCAAAAAATGTACCGGTCTCGGTATTTTTATGAAGGTTGACCCGGATCTCATTGTACCGGACAAAACGGTGTCTGTGCGCAGGGGTGCCATCAAAGCCAGCGGCTGGTCGGTAGCGGAGGGCAACACCATTGCCCAGATGTATTATGAAGGGCTGGCAAAGCATTATAAATTTTCTTTGGATACCCCTTATCAAGACCTTCCGAAGAAGATTCAGGATATTTTTATGTATGGGACCGACGGGGAAAGAATCAAGCTTGACAGAACCTATTCCTTTGGCAGCGGCACATATTTGGCAGCCTTTGAGGGCATTGCCAACAACCTGGAGCGTCGCCATCGGGAAACGGGCAGCGATTACTCCCGGGACGACATCGAAAGCTATATGACAGCAGAGCCCTGCCCTGAATGCAAGGGAGCCAGATTGTCGCCCCAGTCATTGTCTGTTACTGTGGGTGAAAAAAACATTGATGCAGTATCGAATTTATCCATCGGGAAAGCACTGGATTTTGTGAATACCATTACATTGAACGACAGAGAGCATTTGATTGCCGATGGCGTGTTAAAGGAAATCAAAGACCGATTGGGCTTTTTACAGGCGGTCGGTCTGGAATATCTCACCATTGCCCGTTCCTCCGGGACATTGTCCGGCGGCGAAAGCCAGCGGATCCGGCTGGCCACCCAAATCGGATCTTCCCTGATGGGCGTTTTATACATTCTGGATGAGCCCAGCATCGGTCTGCACCAAAGAGACAACGAAAAGCTGCTGGGGACCCTCTCCCGCTTGCGTGACTTAGGCAATACGCTTATTGTTGTGGAGCATGACGACGATACCATGTTTGCGGCGGATCATATCGTAGACATCGGACCGGGTGCCGGCATCCACGGCGGCAGAGTCATCTGCCAGGGATCGGTGGAGGATATCATGGCATGCGAAGAAAGCATCACCGGAGATTATCTTTCCGGCAGAAAAGCCATTCCTGTGCCGACGAAACGGCGCAAGGGAAACGGCAAAAAAATTACCATCAAGGGCGCTACGGAGAACAATCTGAAAAACATCAGCGTAACCATTCCCCTTGGTATGATGGTCTGCATCACCGGTGTGTCCGGCTCGGGAAAATCCTCCTTGATCAATGAAATATTATATAAAAAATTATCCTCACAGCTGAACGGCGCCAGAACAAGACCCGGCAAGCATAAGGCGATTGAAGGCATTGAGGAGCTGGACAAGGTCATTGATATCAATCAGTCTCCCATTGGCAGAACGCCCCGATCCAACCCGGCCACCTACACCGGCGTGTTCGGAGACATCAGAGAGCTGTTTGCCAGTACCCCGGACGCAAAAATGAAGGGCTACAGCTCCGGGCGGTTTTCCTTTAATGTAAAAGGCGGACGGTGCGAAGCCTGTGAAGGCGGCGGGATCCTAAAAATTGAAATGCACTTTTTGCCTGATATTTATGTGCCCTGTGAGGTATGCAAGGGCAAACGGTATAACAGAGAAACCCTAGAGGTGAAATACAAGGGTAAAAACATTTATGATGTGCTGGAAATGACCGTGGAGGAAGGCATTG
>MKRK01000233.1:229-1993 GCA_001896915.1 Clostridiales bacterium 43-6 | reverse complement strand
AGGCGAGGCACAGCGGGTAAAGCTGTCCACCGAGCTTTCCAAACGGGCAACCGGCAAAACAATTTATATTCTCGACGAGCCCACCACCGGTCTGCACACCGCTGATGTACACAAGCTCATTGAGGTGTTATCTTCTTTGGTGGATGCCGGAAATACCGTAGTGGTCATTGAGCATAATCTTGAGGTGATCAAAACCGCAGATTATCTCATTGACTTGGGCCCGGAAGGCGGTGAAGGAGGCGGCAAAATTGTTGCACAAGGTACACCGGAGCAGGTTGCGAAAGCGCCGGGCTCCTATACAGGTCAATATTTAGCAAAAATGTTACAATAAACCAAATTATTCACATATTGTTAATTCATTTTTGGCTTTCATCGGTTATGATTGTTTATTATGGTAGGAAGGATGTAGTTTTTTGTTTGGATACGTAAAAGCATATAAGCCTGATCTGCGTATGGCTGAATATGAAATCTACAAGGCTGTTTACTGTTCTCTTTGCAGAGAACTCGGGAAAAGCTACGGTCCCTTTGCAAAATTCATTCTGTCCTATGACTTTACCTTTTTGGCATTGTTAAAAATTGCCGCCCAGGAGGAATGCCCTGGATATAAAAACATGCGCTGCTCCTTTAACCCGCTCCATCAATGCAAGCGGGTGCAGAAAGACAACGGTGCATTGAAATTTTCGGCTGCTGCTGCTATGATTTTGTTTTATTATAAATTAAAGGATACCATTCACGACACTGGTTTTTTGGGCAAGACAGCAGCACGAATGGTTTATCCGATTTTTTTGCTTGCAAGAAACAGCGCAAAAAAGCAGTTTCCTGCACTGGAAGCACTGGTCGCTTCTGCTATGGATGCGCAAACAGCACTGGAAAATGATAACTGCGCGAGTCTTGATCAAGCCGCCGATCCCACGGCAAAATTATTGGAAGGTCTTTTTTCATACGGAGAAAAAGACGAAACGCAAAAACGGGTGTTGGCTCGTCTCGGATATTGTATGGGGAAATGGATTTATCTCATGGATGCGGTGGACGATCTTGAGGATGATTTGAAAAAGGGGAATTATAACCCGATCCTTGCTTATACAAAAATAAAAATAAAAAAATCGGAGAACATAGAACAGGCGAAACAAATCGCTGTTTCGCTGTTAAACATGAGTGTTGCAGAAGCGGCGGCAAGCCTTGAGCTGCTTCGGTTAGAACGGTATGAGGATATCTTTCGGAACATTTTATATGTCGGGCTTCCCGAAGGACTGAATGTTATTTTAAAAAAAGAGAAAAAAGCTTGTAAATAAATTTTATACTTTATGTTTTTTGCTTTTCGAGCCGAACAAGACTCGGAATTTTGCCAACGGCAAAACCGCACGAATCACTGGCGGGTGCATGAAAGGAATGGTTATTTAGATGAAAGACCCATATGAAGTGCTTGGTGTCAGCAGAAATGCCACTGACGAAGAGGTAAAAGCTGCCTACAGAGAGCTGGCAAAAAAATATCACCCTGACAGCTACAGCAACAATCCCCTATCTGATCTTGCCGAAGAGAAGATGAAGGAAATTAATGAGGCCTATGATCTTATTATGGCGAAAAAGCCCAAAAACAAAGGCGACAGTGGATTTCACAGCACAGGTAGCGGCAATTACAGCGATGTCCGTTCCCTCATAACAGCAAACCGCCTTGAGGACGCTCAGGAGATTTTGGACGGCGTGGATATTGGCAGGCGGGACGCAGAATGGTATTTTCTCAACGGCAGTGTATTGTATCGCCGT
>MKRK01000233.1:0-192 GCA_001896915.1 Clostridiales bacterium 43-6 | reverse complement strand
CCACAAGGATGGATCCCACCAATGCAGAATACCGTGCTGCCATCGAACAGCTGAACAGACAACGTAACGGCGGCTTTGGGGGCTTTCAAAACGGCGGCTTTGGGGGAGGAACCCCGGGCGGCTATCGCAGAGGAAATTACGGAGGCGGCGGCTGCAATTCCTGTGATTTCTGTACTTCTTTGATTTGTGCCG
>MKRK01000232.1:9302-10047 GCA_001896915.1 Clostridiales bacterium 43-6 | reverse complement strand
TATCTACAACAATGAAATCCGTCCGTTATTTGACGCTTACAATAGTTTGAGATTAAATCAAAATAGGTTATCGGATAACGTTTCAATACTTTCGCATCCTTCACCATCGGAAATCCGCCTGCCCCAGTGGCACGATAAGAGTTTAATACCAAAGTAAATGTATCATCATCCAAAACAGGTTTTGAATGGTAAAACAATTGAGTCAAACAAGTATGATTTTCATCCACCGTATATTCATAGTCAATGCCATCATAAACATCATAATTATAGTGTTCTACTTTAGGGTGAATAAAACGTGGATTCACGATGATTTGATTGTCCTTTAGTCTAAAATAGTCCCCATTTTGTTGGACCATTGCTCTCAGTGTTTTACCTGTTATTTCTAATAACACCATATCATTTTCATATGGAAAAGTGGTTGCGACATCACGCAACGTTACCAATGGTTTGAATCCATGGGTTTCATTAGGCAACGAAGCGATGCTGATTTGTGCCCCAGTTAAGTCTTGCTGTACCGTATTGATGAATCTAAAGAGCGGGTGTTTACGGACACGGCAAGCTAAGGGGTCCTGAATGGTTAATTTGGTGATGACAAACCCCACAGGTTGATTTAAATAATGGTTGGTTTGATCAACCAAATTACCTAACTGAGCTTCGATTTGACTGTCAGGTGGATAATCCTTTAAAGGTATCAATGTTACGTCATTTTCGATCAATTGATGGTCTTCAAACGTTAGTGTTACTA
>MKRK01000232.1:8016-9254 GCA_001896915.1 Clostridiales bacterium 43-6 | reverse complement strand
CCTGTTTATAGGTTTGTGGGACGTGTTGATGACCAGTTAATAAGACATCGATGTCGGATTGAAATAGGGCATATCCACGATTTTCAATGGTCTTATTGGGGTAATCCAAACCCGTGTTCAAATTGGCTTCATAACCCCCATGATACATCGCTACTACTAAATCACTTTTTGATTTTAAATTGTGATCTGAAATTAAATCATCTAGGGTTGCTTTCGCATTCAAGAAATTTAAGCCTTCAATATGGCCGGGCTTTTCCCATACAGGAATAAACTCTGTGGTAAGTCCAATCAAGGCGATTTTTATACCATCTATGTTGTGAATAACATAAGGCTCATATAACGGATAATCTCCTTTCATGATGTTTGCACATAGGATTTTACCCTTAAAGTCTTGTCTAAATTGTTGAAGCAAGTCTAATCCAAAATTGAAGTCATGATTGCCAACTACAACATAGTGATAACCTAAAGCATTGAATAGGGATGAAACGGGTTCATGATGTGATTTTCTGGCATAATCGAGTAGTGGAGAACCTTGAAGGAAATCGCCGTTATCTAGTAGTAGATAGGGGTGTTTCAACGTCTTTAAAAATGTTGCTAAACGAGACAACCCAAAAGGACCTTCTGTGTGATTCAAAAAGTCGTGGCTTGAAAGTCTTCCGTGTGTATCTGTTGTGTATACTAAATAAATGGTTTTCCTCATAAAGAATGCCCTCGAACAACTTTATTATACCAAATAGTTTCAATCTTTTATGTCTGATGTGTTGTATAATAAAGTATAAGACCGATGTTAGGAGGATTACCTATGAATCAAATCAAATGCCCCCATTGTGGCGAAGAGTTTACTTTAAATGATGAAGGCTATTTAAACATCATCAACCAAGTTAAAACCAAAGAATTCAATCAAGAGATCCACCAAAGACTCGAACAGCTGAAAGTTCAAAATCAAAAAGACATTGAGATTGAAAGAACCAAAGTGGAATCCAACTTCTTACAAAAATTATCTTTAAAAGAACAAGAACTCCAATCTTTAAAAGATAAAATCTTAAACTCAGAACAAGCCAAATCTTTGGCGGTTTTAAGTGCTGAAGGCAAATTAAAAGAACAACTTAAACAACAAGAACTTACCATTCAACAACTTCAATCCAAAATTGAAACGGCTTTAAAAGATAAACAGCTCGAAACCCAAGCAGTATTATCGAAAAAAGAACAAGCCCTTCAAGAACTTACCGCACGGATTG
>MKRK01000232.1:7075-8008 GCA_001896915.1 Clostridiales bacterium 43-6 | reverse complement strand
AAGAAACAATCAGAACTTGAAAAAGCATCCATCAAACAACGATACGATGAACAGCTCAAACAAAAAGACGAAGCGATCGCCTATTATAAAGACCTTAAAACCAAACTATCGACCAAGATGGTGGGTGAAACATTAGAACAACACTGTGAGTATGAATTCAATAACCTCCGTGCCTTAGCTTTCCCAAGAGCCACCTTCGGTAAAGATAATGATATTCAAAGTGGTTCTAAAGGGGACTATATTTACCGTGAAGTCGATGAAAATGGGGTTGAAATCTTATCGATCATGTTCGAAATGAAAAATGAACAAGATGAAACAGCCACCAAAAAGAAGAACGAACAATTCTTAAAAGAACTTGATAAAGACAGAAACGAGAAGAAGTGCGAATACGCAATTCTTGTATCCTTATTAGAAAGTGAGAATGAACTTTATAATAATGGTATTGTGGATGTTTCGCATATTTATCCAAAGATGTATGTCATCAGACCTCAATTTTTCATTCCAATGATTACACTCCTTAGAAACGCCTCACTAAACGCTTTAAAATACAAACAAGAAGCCGCTTTGATGCGTAGACAAAATATAGACATCACCACATTCGAAGACGATTTAAATGCCTTTAAACAAGCCTTCTCTAAAAACTATGAACTCGCAAGTCGTAAGTTTGGTGACGCGATTGATGAAATCGATAAAACCATCAAATCGCTTCAAAAGACAAAGGAGTATCTATTGTCCTCTGAAAATAACTTAAGACTCGCCAATGAAAAAGCGGACAGTTTAACCGTGAAGAAACTCACCAAGAACAACCCAACGATGAAGAAGAAGTTTGAAGAATTAGAATAATCTATTAAGCCATCCAAGTCTCAACATTGGGTGGTTTTTTCTTGAGATAATGAAATAAGAACGGAAAAATCTGCGCCTTATTTCAATAAG
>MKRK01000232.1:6532-7015 GCA_001896915.1 Clostridiales bacterium 43-6 | reverse complement strand
GCAACGTTTCAAAAACAAACCCATAATCTTTTAATATCAGCTTATTAAATCTTTCATAGGAAGCATCGCTCGGTTTAACTTTGGTTGCGTGATACAGCTTTTCAATGTATTGGTGGGACTCTTCCATTTTGCCTAAGTGTTTATAAGCAAGACTTAGAAAGTAATAGGTCAAATCCAAATTGAAATAAGATTCATTAAATTCACACGCTTTTAATACTTCATTACAAATCTCAATCACTTTGACATCGTCTTTATTCATCCCATACATTTTTGCAACCCCAAGGCTGACACTATTCATTTGGTAGAAGTCTTTTGAGATGAAAGTATATGCTCCAGTCGTGATGATCTGATAGAGTTTATCCATGATGGTGAATCTTTCTTCATTTGGGATGAAGTTTAAGAGTAGAGATAATCCAACCAATTCAACCCCATTCATGACATCGTGTTTTAAAATGTCTGGGTAGTGAATCAATTCAGCACAGA
>MKRK01000232.1:6066-6395 GCA_001896915.1 Clostridiales bacterium 43-6 | reverse complement strand
TCACTGCTTCTCTCGAACTGAAAAAGGCAGGAATCACAAATATAATATTTCAACTGCAACACCTCACAGTATAATATCATAGCATAATTCTTCTGCCATTTCTACAGTTTTGATAAATTTGCACCTTATTTCTTTAATTCTTTCTTTACCTCTTTAGATAAATATGTAATAACTTCTTCGGGTGTAGGTGGATTTCCATTATGGCACATTTTAGTCCATCGTGCTTTTGCTTCGGGGTTATCACTCGCCATTCCTGTTTCAATAGCAATTTGTATCTCTTTTCGTATTTCTGCTACACTAAGATTTTTTTCTTTTGCCAATTTTAATAT
>MKRK01000232.1:4009-5985 GCA_001896915.1 Clostridiales bacterium 43-6 | reverse complement strand
GAATAAGTCAATAGCAATTTACTTTTTCAAAGAATATTTTTATATATTTATGCTGTATAATGGTATTGTAGGTGGTGATAAAATGAATACAGACTTAGCATATGAAGAAATGTTGCCAAAGAGATTAGCTGAGCTACGAACTAACAAAGGCGTATCTGCGAGAGATATGAGTTTATCAATCGGTCAAGGTCCGGCATACATCAACAATATCGAAAATGGAAATAGTCTTCCGTCAATGATGGGATTATTCTATATTTGCGATTATTTAAAAATTTCCCCCAAAGAGTTCTTTGATTTCGAAAACAAAGCACCTACCGAAACAGATGAATTGATAACTTTAATCAAGAAATTTGATAAAGAAACCATAGGCCTTTTAACAGATATTGCAAAGAAAATGAAGAAATGATCCAATCGGCAACTTTTACGGTTGCCGTTTGATTTTTACATCTGTGCAATTTTAGGCAAACTTTCTCGTATGTCCATATCGTCAATTTCATTCCCCAAGCACATCCAGCCATCACATTCGCTTCTCGCAAAAAGCTCAATTCGTGGTATGTTTCCCAAAAGCTCAACAATTCTATTACGAACAACATCAGGCTTTTTACTATGTTGCTCTATGGGAGTATCTACAACGCTATGTACAGCCTTTGAAATACGCTTTGGATTTCCTTTTATACCTATAATACAAATTTCAGGATTGGCTCTTGTCCAAAATCCCAATCCCCAAAACCATTTATGGGTTTGCTTTTTGCAACGTTTCACCCAACAAAAGCCCAATGTCTTATAGTTAAAACCCCAACGCTTTAAGGTTTCCAACCCTTCAAGTAAGCAAGGAAAAGTAACCCATAAAAATAACACACAATCATCATCTGCTATATCTGATACGGGAAGTGAGTAAATATCGTCTTTACTCATAGTGCCGTAATGGTTTTCAGCACTTCGTCCTTGACCTTTTTTGGAATACACTTTGTACTGCCAAGGTGGGTCGGCATAAATACAATTAAATTTCATTTGGTTAGTCACCTCAATTCACGATATATTTGTTTGAAAGCCTTGCACCGTCATCAGAATAACGGCTTTGAATTTTAATAGCCCCTGCATCTCGGAGTTTTCTCATATTACAACCAACCGTACCTTTTTTCATGCCTATTTCTTTTCCTAATTTACGATAAGAAACGGTTATTTCATCTATGCCGTTATCTAAAATATATCCATATAACAGTTTCATACTTGAATTACCTTTTAAATTAGCCAGAATCTTATATTTCATATTATCCATTTTTTATAACCTCCATAATCTTAGTAGCAATGGCATATACAACAGAAACAGTAACTCCGTTTCCTGCTTGCTTGTATAATTGTGCATCCGAACATACTGCCGCCGCTTTGTCAAAGTTTTCATCACCTATTGCTTGCAACCGCCATGTTTCCCGTGGTGTTAGTTTGCGTATTCGTATATTGCATATAACATCATCAATACCTATTCCTGACTCAAAATGGTCACAGTTGCAAATGACTATACCATGTCTGTCTTGCGTTGTACTACAAAACATCGGTTCACCAGCTTCCTTGATCCTGCGTCCGTTCTGACGTTTGTTGAATCTATCGGGTGTTAATATTGACATTATGCAAACACCTGAATTTTCACATGGTCTATTTGATACTCCGGAATCATATCTTGCTTTTAAACACCTTGCAATCCATGTAAGTTTACTGTTCTTTGATAGATCAATAAAACTTGTGGAATACAGTCCTGTCCTTCCTGAAAATCCTCCCGCCTGTGCGGTAAGTGTGCAACTGATACCATTAATGTCGTAAACCCGTTCACCTTGTTTGCCGCCTATAAGTTGGATAAGATTTTTCCCGTCTGCTCCGATGATAGCAAATATTTTTCCGGTACATTGTCCTCGATAATGTCGGCGAGCGACAATAAAGATTCGTTCTCTGTTTTGAGGAACGCCGTGGAATTTTGAATT
>MKRK01000232.1:3581-3996 GCA_001896915.1 Clostridiales bacterium 43-6 | reverse complement strand
TCTGTATCGTAGCCGATTTCGGCCAATTCACTGAGAATGGTGGCATGATCCCAGCCTTGATTAACTGAGAACAAATTTTTAACATTTTCAAAGATAAGCCAGTCGGGTCTATCTTCGGGACTTTTGCCTTTGACGAGCCTAATGATTTCAAAAAACAGACTACTTCGTTTTCCGTTAAGACCTCGTCCTTGTGCGTTGCAGACAGAAATATCTTGACAAGGGAATCCTGCTGTCCAGATGTCAGAAACGGGGATGTCTTCCGGTTCGAGTTGTTTGATGTCTTTGGCATACCATGTATCACCTTCCTTTATTTCGTGTATTGCGTTAAAGCTGTTTGTTGCAAATTTATTTATTTCACAATAGCCGGCAAGCTCAAATCCTGCTTTTGTAAGTCCAAGAGAAAAGCCTCCGACTC
>MKRK01000232.1:0-3456 GCA_001896915.1 Clostridiales bacterium 43-6 | reverse complement strand
CAACAAGCTCTTTTGCTTGAGTCCTGTTTACTGACAAAGTAATAGTTGATGGTATAACAACATCACTTGTATCCGATTCGCTGTTTGCTGTTCGTTTATCCAAATCCTCTGCTTTACTGTTCGTAATTGCTAAAACCTCTACATAAATTAAATCATCATATAATACAAGTGATTTGTTTTCTAAGCTAAACCCGTATAAGGAAACCACATCACCGGGAAGCAGTTTACCCGACATACTTGCCGCTAAAGTTTTTACACTTATCGAAACCGCTAAATTATTGGGATTATCCATATTGTAAAGCTCTTTATTGGTAATAGAATATGTATCGGTAAATTTTTGCGGTACTAAATTGTCTTGTGGAAGCAGAGTAACAGCTGCTACTTTCCCGATAATGGCTTGTTTTTCCTTAATGATGTCATCCGGTAAGCCCATTGGTATGACGGTTGCATATTCAAGCATATCATCAGAAATAACCGTATTTTTCTCAATTTGCTTTGATACCCTGACGATCTCTACAGCACCGGACACGCTTTCGTTGCTTGTTGGTACAATCACAAATGCGATAATGCCAGACAGTATCAAGCAAATTGCAAATATTACATATTTGTTTTTAAGTATTTTCATTTTTTCAATTCCTTCCCCATAATCGTTTTGTGAGTTTCATTTTGTTGCCTTGACTATGTGTACTTGGAACTTTAATGTATGAGGATAAGATTTTTTCATAAACAGGGTAATTCAACGTATTCTCAAAGGGGGAAGGGGCAAACTCTGCAAATAAGGTTGTGTCCTCTAAGCCTTCCCAAGACAGATCATCTCTGTCTGACGGTACGGAAAAATTCATAATGGTATATAACCCCGATACATTTGCCATATTTTCTATTACCTTGTTATAGTTATAAAATTCCCAGCCTTTAGAGCCTGACACCAAGATTTTAATATCCTTTGACATAAACTCTTGTGATGTAATATCTCTGCAAGTTCCAAAGTCATACACGTAAAATTGATAACCGAGATTTAAAATATCCAAAAAGGAATAATCGTGATAAAGCATCACACCTCCCCAATCAATACCGCCGTCCTCATGAACCATTTTATGACTGTCTTTATAGGTATCCATCATTTTTTGAATATCGCCGTGGATATTCGACTCCAAATAACAAGCCTTATATTTTAAACTGCCTAAATAGCTTGTAATAGCCATAGCATGATGTGTTGCTCCCACATGAGGCTCGACACCGCAAATCCCAATGGTTATCATTGCTTTATCCAAAATAGGTAGCTCTTTCTTTTTATATTCGGGGGTGTTTACCTTTACAGGTTGGTTTATTTCGCTTGCCTGTTCGGGGGCAAATGGGGAAGTATTATCAGGTAAAATATCCTGCTTGCCCCTACCATCGGATGACAAGCATTTTGACATTTCTATCTGTGCCGTTTCCTTTTGCTTGCTTAAAACAATATTACACACGCCCTTATTTACAAGTGCCTGTATAAAGTTATCGTTGGCAGTTCTGCCTATCGCAATTACAATAATTCGTGCGTGTGTCATATACTCCATGCCACAAATAATGTCATAGATTTCTTTTTCTGAATTTTGCAAACAACTTATATCAATTACAAAATATTTAACATGAGCCAGTTTTGATAGTTCCGTATTAGCAAAAAGCTTAATATCCTTTATATTTGTTGTATATTCAAGCCCTATATCCTTTATTTCACAAAGCTCTTTTACAAGCGCCAAATTTTCGGGTGAAGTAATATAATGCACCATAAAATTGACCTCCTTCCAATGTTTTATTAGACAAATCCTCATTGCCCCAGCAATTCCGCCCCTCATACTTGCGTTATATAGCCAAGTAGGGTCGGTGCAAATTTTTATTGCACACGATCAGTAATTTGTGGTGTTTCTATAGCAGGCGTTACAATTTCCATTGTTTTATCCGGCGACTTTCCAAACTTACAATATAACAAGAGCAAAATCAAAGCTACTACATAACAGCAGATTTCCAATACATTTTGTTTTCTGTTCATTTTTCACGCTCCTCATTTGCTAAAAGCCCAAGCGCCTTTAGCTTCATTTACAATGATTGATATGCTCCATTCTTTATTGCTTCGTGACGTACTTGCAGGATCATTTACAAGAATTCTGCCGCTTTCGGTAATGCCCCTTAGTACAATAAAGTGACCTTGTGATGTAAAATGACCGGGACCCATGCTTGTAATAACAGGCTTTCCTTCACGGAGCCTTTGTGATATTTGAGATGCCGAAACTGTAAGTTCCTCACAGTTAATGCTCCAATGTGTTGCTCCTGCCGGAAATAAGCCCCAAGAACTACCGACACCCTCAACACGATAACCGTTTGCAAAGCTCCAATCTGCTACAACCTTTGGATTAACAGATGTATCTCCAGTAAGCCCCACAACTATCATTGCAAGAGAAGTGGGACCACAAGCGCTTGAACCTATCGTACCGCTTCTTCCGTAGGGGAAGTTTTTCCAACGGGTATCTGTTTGTAAAAACAATGGTATTTCATTAGCAACATACTCGCCGCTAATATCAATTACCGCATCACCGCCTATGTAACCGTATTCACTTTGCAGATTTTGCGCGTAAACGGTATGTTGCTCATTGTTAAAAAGGTTACTTAAAACTTCAATAGGGTTAGTTAAAATGTAATATGCCATTGATAAAATCATTACAACTGCAATAATCGGGATAAGGGCAATGGCAATAACTTTTTTTCTCGTTTCTTCATCAGTAACTACTTGTATCGAAACCTGTGCTATTAATTTTGCTGTTGCCGGATCGATAACAACCACCTCCTAAAAAATTAAAAGGATCTGAAAGGTTACCCCTCCAAATCCTCGTCATCTTGTTCCTGATCACTATACACCTCAATATAGATAGAATTTTCAACATCTTCATCGGTATACTTTTCAGGCGCTATAAACCTATCACTATATTTATCTATCTCACTTTGCGAAAGTGAAACAAATTCGCCCTCATCATTGTTTTTGGTAATAAAGAATGTTCCTGCTATAATGTCATCCCCAATTTTTCGATTGCCGACAAGTCCCTCAAGCTTACCTTCTTCATTACAAACGAGAGTTATATTATAGTCATTCTCGTCAAAGCCAACACACTCAATCCATCCGCCCACGACACTTTGCATGGATTCAAGTTTCTTATCAATTATTTTTGCATATGGCTTTTTCATAGGTTCAACTATAAGTACATTTATCTTATTTTGTTCGTCTAAGATTTCCTGCAAGGTTTGCGAAACATATTCTCTGTCAAGTTCTTTAAACAAGCTTACGAATTCCACTGTCTTATACTCCTGCGGCATTTCATCTTGATGTTCATACCAATCATTTCTTTCGGTAACACTATTTAAAAATGGTCTGTACGAATTAAAAGCGTTCCAAATTTCTTCAATAAGGTTTTTATCGGTATTGTT
>MKRK01000231.1:4964-8468 GCA_001896915.1 Clostridiales bacterium 43-6 | reverse complement strand
TAGCTCAAGCACTCAAGCAGGGACAGCTCCGCTTTACGAAGCGCTTCCTCATGTTTTGTCATTTTTATACGATCCCTATTAATATAATTCTCTTGATTCTTTTACCAGTTTAATGTTTGCCGCAGATTCCTCGCGCGCTTTTTCCTCTTTTGAACGCAAAACTTGCTGCCGGGCTTCATTGCTCTTTTTGTAACGAGCCTTATAGCTTTCGTGAGCCGCTTTCATATCTTCTTGCATGACTCCGGTATACTCTTTCTTTAAAACAGACCTACCCGGAATAAGTGGCAGTCTCTTTTCTACCGGCAGAATTGTCAAAGGCTTGGATGTTAAGGTTTGATACCAATACGCGGTCGAACTCCAGTCATCCGATAGATGATTCGCGTGCCCATGCTCCATTGTTACCTTTATGCTTTTTGAGAAACGAACGGGGTCCGCGATATGAAAACGGTATGACACCTGACATCCCGGCACGTCCCCTTCATGAATAATCGAGCCAAAGAACGGAAATGCATTACGCTGCATTCCCCATGCATGATTGAAATAGTCTTCTGATCCTGTGCCGACAATGCTTGGCATTTGCTCGCCATCGATAAAGATCATGTCGTCGCCTTCACCCCACCAACTGCCTTGGAAATGATTCACCGTTAAATTGCAGCCGACATAGTGCCCTTCCCCTTCCGCTTCCAGCAATACATAATTACCAGCACCATCAAGGTTAACAACGCTGTTCACTTCCGGTGTATTCACTTGCAAATCTGCTCCCCACCCATTGCAAGGCATTTCTCTTTTCCAGCAAGCATGGAAATACACCGTATCCTTGTCGAGTTTTTCTTTATATAGCTCGTAATCGATATGAAAGTACAAGATGAATGGCACATCGTTTTCGTTGATCACCTCAATCTTTGCCTTTTCATTAAATGGCATCGGCATATAGCAAGAAACGGATGCAGGACCCCCAAATTTAAACGCTTCCTCCGGTTTCACAGAAACGTTAAACGGCAAGGATGTATAATTCCCGGGCATACTGTTTCCAATTCCAAAGAAATCCCCTAAAGGAACCAGGACGCTTGGATTTTCTTGATGTTCCCACGTAATCTTGATAAGAACTTTTCTGTAATAGTCCGGATCATACGCGTCCCACACGACGCCAAGCGCCGGATGAATCTCGTTCACCGGCGCGGAATGTCCGTTTCCGATTGGATCGATCAACGATGGCGCCGCTATTCTTCTACAGGACGTCGTCATCCAAATGTGATTAATACAACCAGGCCCAATGAGTTCCCCCAATACCAGAGTTTCATTTGCCGGAACCATCCAATTGTCCTGGTTTCCGCCAGTCTTGTCCCAACTTGAAATTCTGCAGGTTCTCGCTTTGGTTATTTTGGTTAGATTTTCAAACATCCCATTGTAATTACTCATATTGCTGTACCAATCCTTATCTATTATTATCCTTTGACTGCACCCGCAGTCATACCGTCAACAATATAACGTTGGAAAAATCCATAAAACAACAGCTGTGGAATAATGATCATTACGCTCGATGCCATGATGCCTGTATAATCCACATTCCATCTTCCTTTGAAGTATGACGCCCCCAAGGATATTGTGTGCTTTGCCGAATCGGTGATTAAGGTGGAAGCTAGCGGAAACTCATTCCAAATATATAGCACGTTGAATACTAAAATCGTCGCTATAACAGGTTTTGCCATCGGAATAATAATCCTTGTACAAAGCTTATAGAGATCACATCCGTCGATGAGCGCAGCTTCGTCAATTTCCTTTGGTAAACTGCTCAAATACCCGGTAAACAACAATGTGTTAAACGAAATAGATGTTGCGATATAAGGCAATATAATTGCCGCATAAGTTCCTTGTAATTTAAAGAATGCCGTCATTTTAAATATTGGGAAAAGCAAAATAAACGGTGGTATCGTTAATCCAATAATTAAGAATGTATAGATGAATTTCTTCAGCGCTGGGTTTTTAAATATCATTTTGCTCAACGCAAAACCGCTCATAAAAGTAATCACGAGCTCAATTGAGATCGCAAAAAATGCAATAATAAGCGTGTTCTTGTATAAGCCAAAAAGATTCAAGGTTTCAAACGCTCGGGTATAGTTTTCAAAGCTAAATGTTTTTGGCAACGAAAATGGCGTTGTCAATATTTCGCTATTGGTTTTAAATGACAGCAATATAGTCCATATCAGCGGGAAAACAACAAGAAGCGTCACAAAAAAGAGTATGAAATACAGCGCTGCCGTAAGTTTTTTGCTTGACCCGCTCTGTGCATTCATCATTACATGTCTCCTTCCGCTGTCTTGCGGCCTTTGGGAATGAGTATGTAGCCAATCGAAAGCATAATCGCAATCAAGAATGTAACGACGGCCATTGACATTCCATAACCATATTGTCCCGCTTTGAAAGTCGTTAAATAAGTGTATGTGACTAAAACTTCAGAAAGATGGTTCGGCCCCCCATTGGTTAACTGCAATACGATTTCAAACACTTTAAAACAGCCCGTAATAATCAATATTACAACGATTTGAATCGTTTCTTTCAACATCGGAATGGTGATGTGAATTACCTTTTTAAATCTGTTTGCGCCGTCTATTGCAGCAGCTTCAAACAATTCGTTCGGAATCATCTGTAGCCCGGCAAAAAATATTGTAGTGATAAAGCCTAATTGTTGCCAGAAATAGATAAATGCGATCGAATACGGCGCTAAAGTTCCATCTCCGATCCACATTGTTCTCCAGCTTTCGTTTCCAACTCGTGTCAGTAGCGAGTTTAAAAAACCAATCTGTGGATCAAAGATAAACCACCAAATAATACCAACGATAATCGGTGCAATGATTGCCGGTGAAAAAATCATTGATTTCGCAATCGTTGATCCCTTCAATTTTGAGTCTAGAAGTAAAGCCAAAAGGAAAGAGCAAAACAAAAGAAGAACAAATGCGACAACAAATAAAATAATTGTATTCTTGAGCGCAACACTGAAATTGGGGTCGCTAAATAATCTCTCGTAGTTTTTAAATCCAACAAATTTCGGCTTCCCAATGCCAGAATATTTTGTGAGGCTGTAAAAAATTGCAACAAAAATAGGCACAATAATGTAGACAATATATACAGCGAGTGTCGGTAATAGCATGATAAGCTTATTCCGCGTACTACTTAAACATCTCATGATCATACTCCTTCCATTATTGGGTCAGCTGTGAAACTGGGGTAATACTACCCCAGTTTCACAATCTCGTTCAATTATTCAATCGTTTGCAATTGCTGTGTCGATCACACCTAATGCTTGCTCTGGTGTGTAAGTACCAACCATGACACCATAGAGGCTGTCATACATTGCATTTTGTACGGCTTCACTAACAATCAAATCCGGCTGAGCATACGGGCTCTTCCAGTCATTCAACGCCAGCGCCTGCAATAGCGCAGTATAGGCAGGATTGCTACTGGTGTCCACATCCGGCAGAAAGTTAATGACCGGAATGCCAGAGT
>MKRK01000231.1:2973-4871 GCA_001896915.1 Clostridiales bacterium 43-6 | reverse complement strand
GCCATCCGTGAATGTTGGGCCCCACCAGAAACCGGCATTTTCGCCAAGCGCTTCACTGATTGCCTGCGCATCCCAGTGACCGGAATCAAACATTGCGGACTGACCTTGCAAGAACATATCCTTTGCCTGGAAATAATCAATCGTTGCGATATTTGTCGGAAATGCGCCTGCTTTACTCAATTCTGCGATCTTTCCATAAAATGCTGCAAAATCAGTGTTGTTGAACTTATCACTTCCGGCTAAAATATTGTCGATTCTGTCATAATATCCATACCGACAATAGGCGGTAAGCCACGCCCAAACACTGAATGGGCTCTTCGCACCTTGAGCAATCGTAGCCACGTTGTGGGATTTGAAAACCGCAACCATACTCATCAGTTCGTCAAAAGTAGTCCCCGGAACTGGTTCCGCTACTCCATACTCCTGAAATAGCGCCTTGTTGTACCAAAATCCGGTTACAAGAGGTTGATATGGTAACCCATATTGGAAACCATCCGCATTTGCGGCGTCCTTCATGCTTTGCGGAAGATAATCGGATACTACCGGATTACTATCCAGAAACTCAGTTAAATCAAGAAGGTATCCGGCTTCCTGCATTTCTTTTGCCGGCGCTGGGAGCATCCAGAAGATATCCGGAAGTTCTCCCGTCTGGCTAAGCAATTTCATGTTCTTTACATGCTCGTCTGTTTCTGCGCCAATAATATTTACTTTGATGTTGGGGTTAGCTGCTTCAAATGCTTTGATGATCGCCCATGTCGCAGGTTCCTGTGCTTGTGTATCCGCAACATGCATGCCCAGACTAATCACGACCGGTTCCTGTTGTGCAGAATCTGTTGTTTCCGTGCTTGTTACTGCTTCTGTGGCTTCCGGTTTCTCGGTTGTACTCGTTGGCGCCGGGCTCGAACAACCAACAAAAGCAAGTATCAGAGTGATGCAGAGAATAGAGACTCCAATCTTTTTTAACATTTTCCTTCCCCCTTAAATTGTTTTTGCCTCGAGACGCATTTTGCGACATGTCAAGCGGTTAACATATTGAGTAGACATTTTCAAAGATGTGTCAAGCGGTTAACATAAATGTATCGCATTCAACTTGTTCTGTCAAGCGGTTGATATACTTTTTTTACAGCGTTGTCCCGCCCTTGATTAAAGTGACATCATGATAGACATTTCGAGCGTTTGGTGATTCGCCATCAATAATCGCACATAGGGTTTCAACGATTGAGTTTGAAATGTCCCGATAGGACTGTTGGATGGTAGTAAGCTTTGGGTAGGTTAAATCTGCAATATCCGTTCCGTCATAGCCGATGATCTTTAATTCTCCCGGTATATTGATTCCTCTCTCATGTGCTGCTTGAATAACTCTTGCGGCGATTGTATCGACAGCAAACACCCCATCAATCTTGACCTCACTGCAAAAAAGTCGATTGGCAATATTCCGGTATGCATCTGTTGAAAACTCCCGGCTTTCCAATTCCAAAGTAATGCAGTTGCAGTTGTTCTCTTCCATTACATGCTGAAAGACTTCATGCCGTCGATGAGAAGTAGTTTTTACTTTCCTATTTCCCATTATTTGTACTACATTCTTACACCCATTTTCTATAAGCGTCTCTGCAGCGATTTCTCCTCCTTTTTCATGATTAGATGAGATATTTATAATTTCCGGTCCGAAATCCATATCTATTGATACAATCGGTAGGTTTGCCTTCAAATAGTCATCCGTCTCTAATAAATGGCTTCCGATTATGATGCCATCTACTTTGTTTTCTCGAAGCATTCCTAAGTATTCGCGCTCGCGATCTGTTTCCCCAATTGTATCGCAAAGCATTAATTTATATCCTCGAGAATTAAACGCTAATTCTATTTCCTTTGTAAGTTGAGAAAAAAAAGGATGACTCACA
>MKRK01000231.1:2189-2947 GCA_001896915.1 Clostridiales bacterium 43-6 | reverse complement strand
CGAGCTATTTGATTTGGGTGATAGTACAATTCATCCATAGCCGAATAAACTTTTTTATACATTTCATCAGAAATATAACCGCGCTTATTTAATACACGGGACACGGTCGCTACGGATGTATTGGCTCTTCTCGCAACATCCTTAATTCCAATATTCTTCAAATTGGCCCCCTACGAAACTGTTTTGCTACGTTGATGATATATTTTATAAGAATGAATGTCAACCGGTTGATAGCCTTCATATAAACAAAATCAAATCTCGTATTCGTTTTATTTTAAAGTTGTTTATTACAGAGATAAAAATATGAAGAAATAAAGATCATGTTCTATCCCTTCACTGCGCCATCTGTCATCCCGCTGATAATATGCTTTTGGAAATATGTGTAAAATATCAGTTCGGGAATCATAATCATGAAACTGGCAGCAATAATACCACTGTAATCCATGGAGTACTGACTTTTAAACATGCCCGACATCATGGACAAGGTCGCTTTGCTTGTGTCCGTAATAAATGTGGACGCAAACGGATATTCGTTAAAAACATATATTGCGTTAAATATGATAACCGTTACTATGATCGGTTTCATTATCGGCGCAATAACTCGCCAGCATAGCTGAAACACACTGCACCCATCGATGATAGCCGCTTCTTCGACTTCATTCGGAAAGTCTCGGAGAAAACCAACAAACAATAGTGTGTTAAAGGAAACATTGATCGCCGTATATGGTAAGATTAAACCGAGTCGTGTACCGAGAATT
>MKRK01000231.1:1460-1996 GCA_001896915.1 Clostridiales bacterium 43-6 | reverse complement strand
GTCTAATACATCCAATGCTCTACGATAATTTTCGAACGAAAAATCTGCCGGCCACGATAACGGAGAATTCACAATCTCTCCGTTTGTTTTAAAAGAAATCAAAATGCCCCAGAGCAACGGCATCAATGATGCTATCACTAAAAACGCCACGGCAACATATGTAAAGTTAAGTCCTTTTGCCTTTTTCCTCAATTTTCTGTCCTTTCTTTGCGTTGCTTTTGGCTAGACAAGCGTATATACATAAATGACCCAACGACCGAAAGCAAAAGCACAATGGTAGCAATTGCCATGCCATAACCATAACGTCTGGAAGTAAAAACTGTGTAGAACATATATGACACCAGCACTTCGGACTGATGAGCCGGTCCACCGTTCGTAAGTTGGTAGACCAGTTCGTAAATCTTGAAAACGCCGGTAATAATCAGCACTGAATTTATAATAATTGTTTCCTTCAGTAAAGGAATCGTAATCGAAAAAACACGACGAAGTTTACCCGCCCCATCAATCTGTGCGGCTTCATACAAATCAGCAGGGAT
>MKRK01000231.1:0-1404 GCA_001896915.1 Clostridiales bacterium 43-6 | reverse complement strand
TGCGTATGCTACAGGTGACCATTTTGTCCCGCCAATCCACTCTATCGCTAACTTATCCAGTCCTATTAAACGGAAAAACGAGTCAAACAACCCATAATTAGGGTTTAGCAAGTATGTCCATATGATACCAACTAAAATTGGAGCTATTACATAAGGCGCAAATACAATCGCCTTAACGATCGCTCCTCCGCGAAAATCTTTGTTTAGCAACAGTGCAACGATAAAAGAGAGGACAAACAGCAGGAGAATACATATAGCAAGAAGTATTCCCGTGTCTTTCAGCGCTACTAAAAACAGCTTATCCGAAAGCATCAGTTTGTAGTTTTTCAAGCCCACGAACACGGCCTTTCCAATGCCGCTGTAATTCGTCATGCTGTAATAAATAGCAATAAAAATGGGTACAATGAGAAAGGCAGTATAGATCAAAAATGTAGGTACGATCAAGATCGCCTTTGTCCACTTAGAGCTGAGTTGCTTCATATTGTTATACTCCTTGTTAGGACGTGCGCCAACCAACATACTTGCAAGTTGGCGCACATCCATCACTCATTATCGTTCGAGTGCTTGAAGTCCTTCAACGTATGCAGCCGCTTCTTCTGGCGAATACACGCCAGTGATAACGCCCTGTGTTGCATCAAAGAATCCGTACGCCACATTTGTCGTCAGGGAGTTGAACGGTTCCGTAACTGCCTGCCAATCGTCATTCAGAGCCGTGATCATCGTCGCAAGAACCGGATGCTGAGTCGCGTCAATCGTTCCGCTATAAGAAGAACAAGGCAATCCCGCCGTTTCCTCCGCAATAATCTTAGTGCCTTCCGGCCCGTAATAGAATCACCAGAACTTCATAACTGCATCCAGAACCGCAGGATCTTCGGCTGCTTTTTGTGACACACAGTATACACCGCCGGCCGCTTTAATCGCAACTTTTTGATTATATGTGCTGTCGGAGAACGTCGGTCCCCAGAAGAAGCCGATTTGGCTTGCAATTGCGCTACGCTCGAAATCGCCGATATCCCAGGCTCCCGTATTAAACATGGCCGCGTTTCCCGCCAAGAATACTTCCTTCGCCTGGAAGTAATCCATATTGGCAGCATCCTTTGAAAACGCTCCTGCCTCGCGCATTGCAGCTACTTTTTCGAAGTAATGGACGAAATCATCATTCACCCATGAAATATCGCCGTTGTTCAGTCCGGTTAGCTTATCAAAGAATCCGTACCTTGCCAGCATTGTTTCAAATGCCCATACACTGAAATTAGACTTTGATCCAATCGCAATCGGCGTTACGCCATTGTCTGTAAGCGTTTTAACAACATTCATGAATTCTTCATACGTCGTTGGAACAGTCAGTCCGTTTTGTTCAAAAATTGCTTTGTTATAGAAGAACCCCACCATCATGATTTCGCT
>MKRK01000230.1:2290-5365 GCA_001896915.1 Clostridiales bacterium 43-6 | reverse complement strand
TGTGGTTTCTCTTATTCTCATTTCTAATTTTGTTTTCGCATACGCCAACTCAGGCCCGGTAATATGGCCTGCGGCACCATCTTCCGATATTGTTGCAGTTGAGGGAAATAGTCCGATTGAAGTGAGAAATGAAATGCTTACATTTGATTTTAATAATGCAAAGAACTCAGACTACAGCATAAGTGGAAAGGTAACAGCAGAATATGAAATGTACAACCCCACAGATAAAAAAGAAACATCCGTTATGGCTTTTCCTTTTGTTGAAAGTATAAGAGGGATTTCAGAAGATGCAGTATCTATTATGGCAGATGACGATACACTGCCATTTGAGGTATATATAGGAAGCAGGATAGACAGAATAGGCAATTATGGTATAGAACAGCAAAAAAATATTTATGATTTCAATGAAATAGTGGGCACAATTAAAAGAGATAAATATGTGCCATACAATTTCACTGAGGATGAAACAGGAAAGTTGTATAAAATATATGCGGAGCCCAAAGTGGATAATGCCTACCTTTCTGTTGAATTCAATTATGATTCGGCACATACTAAGGTTATGACGAAGGGATTCAACAGCTTTTCAGGTAATGGCGAAAATATAAGAGTTGCTGCAGGACTTTGGAAGACTGAAGTATTAGAAATATTTATTTTAGGTGAGGATGTCGATTTAGTCTTTGAAAAATACAAGGATGGAACTCTGACTGAAAAAACAGACTTACTCCATTATGAAGTAACCTCTGAAGATATTATGCTTAAGGATTATCTGAAGCAATATACCAATGTTGATGATAATGATACTTATAACTTCAATGAAATACAATTGTACAATATGTATGCGAAGGCACTGGACGGAGCCTTTACAAGCAATATGGGTTTTTGCTCGGAGGATATGTTATCCGAAGAATGGTACAGCAAGAGAATATTAATATTGGTATATACAGTTGAATTTCCTGAAAATTCAACTAAGACCGTCAGTGTGGGCTACACTGCAGCCGGAACCATGGACAAGAGAGAAACAAATAAACCTCAGTACACCTTTGATTATATTTTGAACCCGGCTGAAAATTGGAATGATTTTAAGAATCTTAACATAAAAATTATTACTCCTGAGGAAGCTCCATATATTATTAAAAGCAGTGTTGATCTCAACAGAGAAGATAATAATATTTACAGTGCGGCCTTAAATTCACTACCGGAGCAAGATTTTTCGTTTACTTTGTATTATAAAGAAAAAATATCCTTGTTTGACAGAGTAGATTTATACAAAGTTTCCATAATCAGCTTCCTGGTTCTGATAATAGGGGCAGTTGCAGCTATTTTCTTTATTGCTTTCAAGTTTATTAAAAGAATTATTTGATATTTGTTTACAATGTGAAGCAAGAGATTATCAAAGGAAAAAGTTAGGAGAAGTTTGAATGAATGTTGATGAATTAAAAAAGATATGGCTGGAAGAAGAGGCATATGTCTTTAAAGGATGGGATTTTTCACATATTCGTGGCAGATATGACGGAGAGGGGATACCTTGGGATTACGGCTCCATTGTACTGTCTCATTTGAATGACAAATATAGACTTTTAGATATGGGAACAGGGGGCGGAGAGTTTCTGTTGAGCTTGAACCATCCACATAATTTAACATGTGTTACGGAAGCATATCCTCCCAATGTGGAACTTTGCAGAGAAAGGCTTGAGCCTTTGGGAATTATTGTTAAGCAAATATATGAAGATAATAATCTGCCTTTTGAGGACGAATATTTTGATATAGTTATAAATCGCCATGAATACTATGAAGAGTCAGAAGTAAGCCGTGTATTGAAAAAAGGTGGCTTATTTATTACTCAGCAAATAGGCGGAAAGAACAACCATGACTTGTCATGCAGACTTATGGACGACTTTAAACCTCAATTTCCTGACTTCGACTTGAAAAATGCAGCGGATAAGTTGGAGAAAAACGGTTTTAAAATACTTGACGGAGAAGAAAGCTTTATTCCGGTACGTTTCTATGATATAGGGGCTTTTGTTTACTTTGCAAAAATAATACAGTGGGAATTTCCGGGTTTTTCGGTTGAGAGCTGGTTTAATAAGCTTTGCGATTTACAGAAAGACATAGAGGAGAACGGTGTAATGCAAGGAACTGAACATAGATTTATAATATTATCAACGAAGCTTTAAAAAAAGAGCTGCAGCAATTTTGGCTTTGTTACAGCTCTTTGACATTATTATTTCACTTCAGGTTTCGTTTCCATAATTTTCAGAAATACGCCGGCTATTTCGGGGTCAAACTGTGTTCCTGAGCATCTTTTTATTTCCAGCAGTGCCTCTTCCTTGCTTTTGGGCTTCTGATATGGGCGGTTAGCCGTCATTGCTTCATAAGCATCAGCAATGGTTATAATTCTGGATTCCAATGGGATTTCATGCCCTTTAAGTTTATCGGGATAGCCGTTTCCGTCAAATTTTTCGTGATGATGCCTCACAATTTTTGCTAATCCTGCATATTCATAGGTGTTTCTAAGTATATGATATCCTGTTTCTGAATGCTTTTTAATTATGTCAAATTCTTCGTTGGTTAATTTCTCTTTTTTGTTTAAAAGCTCAGGGGGAATTATAATTTTTCCTATATCATGCAGTATTCCTGCATGCTTTATGGCATGAATCTCTCTATCGCTGAAATTCATTTCCTTTGCCATGAGCTCGCAATATTCTGCAACCCTTTCTGTATGTATTTGTTCATTGTCATATTTTAGATTGATGCTTCGCAGTACATTTTCTATAACCTGGCTTCTCATGGCTCTTCCGTATTTCATCTTTCTTTCATACATGGAGTTTTCGGCATTTTTTATAATTACGTCTATGTCCTGGCTTGTGTCGGTTTTTATGTCATAACCGGCAGCAATGGACACGATAACAGATTCAAGCTCAATTTTGGAAGTTTCTTCAATAATTGAATCTCTTATATTAAGCGCCTGCTCATTGCCTGTATTTGGCAGCAATATAGAAAATTCATCACCGCCCATGCGTGCTATAACATCCTGGGGGCGGCAGGCCTTTTTCAGTATTTCTGCAACTTTTTTAA
>MKRK01000230.1:1556-2135 GCA_001896915.1 Clostridiales bacterium 43-6 | reverse complement strand
AGCTGAGATATTCTATTTGATTGTGCTTTTCTCTCTTTTCGGTGAAATCTCTGAAAACAATCACAACACCTGTTATTTTTCCGTCCCGATTCCAAATAGGAGCTGCACTGTCTTCTATAGGAAGAAGTGTCCCGTCTCTTCGTATCAATGCGGTATGATTTGCAAGTTCCTTAATTTCACCTGTCTTAAGAACATCATCAACTAAATTTCTGCAGGGTTCCATTGTATATTCATGAATTATTGTAAAGATTTCAACAAAATCCTTGCCTATGGCCTCCTCTTCCTTCCAGCCTGTCAGTTGTTCGGCAATAACATTCATTAAAATAATCCTGCCCTTATTATCGGTTGAGATTACTCCGTCACCTATAGATAGCAATGTTGTTCTGAAATTTTCCTTTTCCATATACAAAAGCTCTTCCATCTTTTTACGGTTGGAAATATCATCAATGATAACGGCAAATTGATTATGGTTCGGCGAATATGCAACAACCTGGTACCATTTTTCAAGCTCATCGTTATAATTCTCAAATTCTTGAGAGTCACCTGTCAGTGCAACCTCTCCGTATGCATTTATCCAGT
>MKRK01000230.1:0-1454 GCA_001896915.1 Clostridiales bacterium 43-6 | reverse complement strand
AATCCAAGCTGCATTTTTTCTACAAGCATGCGGTGGTTAAGGATGATATCCTTAATGGATTCCTGTGTAGTGCTTAGGGATTTGGCAATATCTCCGAACTCATCTTTTTTCTGAATTAAGTCCTGAGGGACTTCGTGTGTGAAGTTTCCGGATGCCATAATGCTGAGCTGATTTTTGATATTCTCAATTGATTTTATGACTCCGTCGGATATTTTGCCCAATATTATAATCAGTGCTGCAAAGACTAAGGATGCCACAATTGAAATTAATCTGATATTGCCTGCAATGGCCGCATGTGCTTCTTTCATGGGATACCCTATATTGACTGAGCCTATGAGCTTTCCGTCAATAACAATGGGATATACTATATCATAAATATTTTCATTCAATGAGGCAGAGTAATATTCCGAAGCGTAAGGGGTGCTGTCTTGAATGGCAGAAATAATTTCGGTATTACTTTTCAGCAGACCTATATTTTCATTATTGCTGCTGGCAATTACAACTGCATCATTGTTTATAACATCAACATATAAAATGTCCTCGGCAGATGCCGTGTCTTCAACGATTGCCTGATAGCTGAATCTCTTTGTGAGTTCATATACTGTATCGGCAGAAATTCCTACCTGCACGAATGTGCCGTCTGAATTTCTGACAGCACCGTATTTTACATAGTTGCCAAATTTTGCATCCTTTCGTATATCTTCCATCAATTCCTTCTGGCCTTGAATGATTGCGTTCAGTGGGTGGTCTGAGTCCGTTTTCCAGCCTAAATATCCAGGCATGGTTGAGTAAATGATTTCTCCATCTTTATTCAACCAATGGATTTCATCAACCCCCAGGTCGTCTGCTAATTCATCTAAATAATTGTCACTTAACATATCATGGTTTTTGATTACTATGTTGCATGCCGCACGGATGCGGTCTTCAATAACGCCGTTTAGCACGTCTTCTGATTCCTCATTGGATTTAACGCGCTCAACAAACTGCTGCGCAATATGGAAGCCGTTAGCCCTCATATTATTAAGCAGGCTTTCTTTTGTGAAGTAAGAGGAGAGACCGGCAATTGTCAATATGGCCATGAATACAACTAAAAGAGGAAGATACAGTATTTTTGCTCTAAATGAAAGGGATTTTTTGTATAGCTTGCTTAATATGCCTGAATAATTTCTCTCGTTCATATTTACCGCCTTATATTTTCAATAATAGTTAGTTTGGATTCATTGCCAGGACAAAGCCGATGTTTGTACGGCAATAAAGATTGTACTATATGTATCGTCACGGAAGATAATTTGATTAATAAAAAATGTATAATAATCTATAAAATTAAAAAACAAAAAAGCCAATTCTGTACTTTAGAGTTGTCAAAAAAGTTTGCCAAAAAAAGTTTATCTTTGTGATTTTGGGTATAATTATATCAATAAAGACTACTTTATATCTTATTGAAAAGGAGAATT